>NZ_BAABAT010000053.1:0-69802 GCF_039537565.1 Dactylosporangium darangshiense | reverse complement strand
AGCCATGATCCGCTGGGCCGCGATCAACACCATGACCAGCCGCATCGCCCGAGGCCGGCCAGCCACCCGTCAGCAACGCTGGCGCTGGCCCGACGACAAATAGACCACTTCTCAAACACACTCTCAGAGGTCGGGAAGGGTGTCGGTCGGGGTCGGAGAGCGGCGCTCTTCCAACCAGAACAGGTACACGCGTAGCTGCACACCGAGCGGGTCGGCAACATGCGCGGCGAAGTCGCGCAGGCCGGCAGCTGCGTCCCGCTCGTATCTGTCGGTGCTGCTTGCCCAGTGCGGGAGGAGTTCGGCGATGTAGTGGTCGATCCGGTGACGCTCCCGCCACCAGGCACGTACGGCGCTCGGCGTCCACCGGTCATCACCATCGCACCCGTAGCCGCCGAACGGGTCGGCCCAGGCGGCGTCCGCCACGGCGGATACCTCTGTCGGTGTGCGCGGCTGCCGGAAGACGAACTCCGTGAAGTACTCGCCGCCGTAGAGGACGTTGTGTGGCGCCTGCAGCCTGCCGGTCCAGCAGGTGTCCGTCTCTCCGGTCCAGAAGGGTCCGGGAACGTTCAGCCACAGCAGGTCATCCCACGACCCGGTGAAGTTGATCCGTTGCTCCGGCGGCAGCGCGGTCACCGGATCCCAGTACAGCGACACGACACGAGCGTAGCGTCGCGTGTCGGTCAGCTTTCAGAAGTCCGGGGTGACATGGAGACGCTGGAGTTCCTCGGGAGCGTCGTCCGGCGCGGTCGACCAGCCGGGCAGGCCGCCCCAAGCGATCGACGTCCGCAGGTACTCGACCAGCGTGATCGGGCCGGTCCGCCAAGTCAGGCCAGTCAGCGCCGGGTCCGCAGCCCGACTCGGCAGACGGATGGTGTAGGAAAGCCCGCTGATGTTCGCCTTGGTCATGTCGTCCGGCGAGAAGATGAAGTCGAACGGGCCGGGGTCACCATAGGAATCACGGTGGTCGTCCCATTCCTGCCGCAGCCAGCTCGCCCCAGGGATGACCAGCGGGTCGGGCAGCGGAGCGTCCTCCGGCTCCATCTCCTCATAGGTGATCCCGAGCACCGGGCAGTCACCGGTGAACATCACCTGGCCGACGTTGCGTAGGCACGCCGACAGCGCCGCCGGCAACCCGCCGATCTCCTCGTCGAGCCGGGGCAGGTCGGCAAGCTCTTCGTCGGTCGGCGGCCGGTACAGGCGCCCTGCTGGTACCAGACCCAGCTCGGCCAGCGCCTCGGCGAGCCGACGCACGTGAACGGCAACGCGACGCATCGTCTCGTCGGACACCGCGATCACGTCCTCGGCAACGCCGTCGGGAACGGCCGTGAAGGCACCGATCTCCGACCACACCTGCGCGTGATCGCCGGCAAGGAATCGCTGGTGGTAGGACGTCACGGGCCTGACAGTACAACACTGAGGATCTTGCGAGCCCAACGTGCGCAATGGGCGAGGCATGCACCGGTCGATGCCACAAAGGGCCGAGATCTGCGTGATGTCGGCAGCGCCCACCCCCAGACGGAGGTGCTCGCTCCGCTCCTAGACTGATGCCCGCTGCTGTTGGCAATCGTGTGCTGCGAACCGGGCACGACGAGGTGCATGGGGCGGGCGGCTTGTCGTCGGATGACGGTGCGGCTGAGGATCTGCCACGGTGGTTGTCATGCAGACCTACCGTGAGCGAATTCTGCGGATCGTCGCGACCAGCGACCACCCGATGGACGACGATGAGATTGCGGCGCGTGTCGGCGTTGTACGGCAGGCCGTCAACCAGGTGTGCCGCAAGCTTGAGGCGCAGGGTCTCATCCACCGCCTTTGTCGGCCCGGACGGAAAACTCGTCAACGAGATTGTCCACGGGCCGATTCCGGGTCAGCCATCCGCGGGTACTCGGTCGTGCCGAGCGCCCTGGCCAATCCGTTGACGTCGAGCTCCTCGGTGAGGTGCTCCTCGACAAGGTCGACGAGCCGGTTGAGTGCCGAGATCACGAGGCCCTCCTTTCACCGTCAACCCTGGCCGAACGCACCCCGCCCGCGCCCGACCGCTGTGGCCCGATCCGATCATGTGCCTGGACCGTCGCGGCGCTGACGCATGCAAGCTGCTGGTGGGCGTGTATCTTGCCGCACGTGAACGCGAAGATCGTGATCGGTGTGGTCGTGGCGCTGGTGGTGGGTTGTTGCGGGTTCGCGCTGTACCGCCACTTCGCTCCGAATCATCACGCCTCTGGCGACAAGGGTTGTGTGGTGGATGCGGCCAAGGCGGGCGAGTTCAAGCCCGGCCGGTGCGCCGACTCGCATCGGGCGGAAATTGTCGACTTCTTCTACCCGGACGGGGCGGAGGCCGGCTGCCACAAGTCGGCCGAGGAGTTCCTCGGCGGGCCGCTGGCTGACTCCCGGGTCGAGTTGCAGCTGCTCGACTACGTGCGGGAGGACTACACGTCGCAGGCCTGCGCGCTGGTCGCGGTCAGTGACTCCGAGGGGACCGACGCGCCGTACACCGGCAGCCTGAAGGGCACGATGAGCGGTGACCGACCGATGGCGGCCACCTGCGGCCACTTCCTCGACGGCGTGCTGACCTACGTCGCGTGCGCCGAACCGCACGCAGCGGAGTACGTCGGGTCCACTGTGGACGGCGGCGATCACGACGCCGGCTGCCGAGCGGCGGCCGCGGGCTTTCTCGGGCTGAGCGCGGACGAGCTCACGGCCCGGCACGACCTGCAGTCGCACTGGCTGAAGACCCCGCGCGACGGCGGCCGTGTCGGCTGCGTCGTGGTGGAGGCGTCCGGCAAGGAGGTGCTGACCAAATCGGTCAAAGGTCTGCGCATCGGCCCGCTGCCGGTCTGAGCCGGACGGGTGGGGCCATCACCGGCCCCACCCGGGGCTGAGCCTGTCCGGCTACCGCGCGAGCAGGGAGCGGAGCACCTTGATGATCTCGTCGGGTGCTTCCTCGGCCATGAAGTGCCCAGCCGAGGTGGTGCGGTGCTCCAGATCGGCGGCCCAGGTGCGCCACAGCGCGGCGGCGTCGTAGCCGAGTGCGGCTCCCCAGTCCTGCTGCACGACGGTGACCGGCATGGTCAGCCGGCTCCCGGCCGCTCGGTCGGCCCGGTCGTGTTCGATGTCGATGCCGGCCGAGGCGCGGTAGTCGGCGACGATGGAGGGTACCGCCTCCCGGGAGGCTTTCAGGTACTCCGCCCGCAGGTCGGCGGGAATGGCCTGCGGGCTGCGGGCCCAGGCGTCGAGAAAGAACCCGAAGAAGGCGTCCGCGCTGGCGCTGATCATCTGCTCGGGCAGGCTGGGCGGCTGGGCCATCAGGTACAGGTGGAAGGCAACGGCGGCGGTGGACCCGTGCAGGATGTCCCACATGTCCAGGGTCGGCAGGACGTCGAGGGTGGCGAGGTGGGTGATGGTAGCGGGATGGTCGAGGCCGGCGCGGATGGCGACGAGGGCACCGCGGTCGTGGCCGGCCAGAGCGAAGCGGTCGTGACCGAGCCTGCCGGCGAGGGTGACGATGTCGGCGGCCATGGTCCGCTTGGAGTACGTGTCGCCGTCGCGGGCGTCGGGCTTGTCGCTGGCGCCGTAGCCGCGCAGGTCGGGGCAGATCACGGTGTGGTCGGCGGCCAGGTCGGCGGCGACGTGCCGCCACATGACGTGGGTCTGCGGAAAGCCGTGCAACAGCACGATCGGGCTGCCCGAACCTCCCACCGCCACGTTCAGTGTCACGTCATCGTCGACCGCGACACGCTGGTAGTCGAACCCCGGAATGGCAAAAGTCATGATCGTCCTTTTCTCGTCGGGTGGACGATCTTCAGCGTGCCCGCGGCGGATGAGTAAACGATGAGCGTTGGATCAGTGCAGGTCAGCTTCGGTGTTCTCGGGCCGGTCGTCGCCTGGGACGGCGCCGGCACGCCGATCGACCTGAAAGGGCCGAAGCACCGCGCGGTGCTGGCGCGGCTCGTCGTCGCGCGCGGCCGGCTCGTGCCGGTCAGCCGCCTCGTCGACGACCTGTGGCAGGAGCCCCCGCCGGGCGCGGTGGGCGCCGTGCGCACGTTCGTGGCGGTGTTGCGGCGCGCGCTGGAGCCGCAGCGTCCACCGCGCGAGCCGGCTCGGTTGCTGGTCACCGAGGGCCCGGGTTACGCGCTTCGGCCGGCGCCGGACGCGGTCGACGCCTGGCGGTTCGAGGACGCGGTCGCCGCCGCGTCGACGGCGCCCCCGCACGAGACGCTCGAGCGGCTCGATCGTGCCCTGAGCTGGTGGCGGGGGCCCGCGTTCGCCGGCTTCGACGACGAGCCGTGGGCGCGCGCCGAGCGTTCCCGCCTCGAAGAGCTGCGGCTGAACGCGATCGAGCAGCGGGCCGAGGTGCGGCTGGCCGTGGGGCGTGCCGCCGACGTGGTGCCGGATCTCGACGCCCATGTGGCCGAGCATCCGTGGCGGGAGGAGGCGTGGCGGCTGCTGGCGCTTGCGCTGTACCGCGCGGGACGCCAGGGCGATGCGCTGGCTGTGCTGCGCCGGGCCCGCGGCCTGCTCCTGGAACAGCTCGGCATCGATCCGAGCCCGCGACTGCGTCGCCTGGAGACCGACATCCTCCGCCAGGCCGATCGGGTCGGCGACGGTTCCGGTTCGCTGGGACCGCAGCGGGTCTGGGCGGACGCGGCGGCGGCATACGACCGCACCGTGGCGTCCGGTTCCGGGGCTCGGCTGGAGTCGACGGTCGGCCTGCTGCGAAGTATCGCCGTGACGGGAGCGAGCGGGCTCGAGGCGGCGCGGGAGCAGCGCGTCGCGGCCGTCGTCGCCGCCGAGCAGCTCGGCGATGCCGAGCTCACCGCCCGGGTGATCGGCGGCTACGACGTACCGGCGATCTGGACGCGCTCGGACGATCCGGCGCAGGCGGCGCAGATCGTCGCCGCGGCCGAGCGGGCCCTGGCCGCCGTTCGCCCCGGCACGTCCGAGGCCACCCGGGCCCGGCTGCTGGCCACCATCGCGGTGGAGTCACGCGGTACGTGCGCGGCGCGCGGGCCCGAGGCGGCCCGGGAGGCGGAGCGGATCGCTCGCCGCCTGGGCGACCCGGCCCTGCTGGCCTTCGCCCTGAATGGCGTGTTCATGCAGACCTTTCACCGCGCGGGACTGGCTGCCGAGCGCGACGGGATCGGCGCCGAGCTGGTCGCGCTCTCCGCCCGGCACGGCCTGGTGACGTTCGAGATCCTCGGTCATCTCGTCCGGCTACAGGCCCGCAGCGCGTTCGCGGACTTCGCCGCCGGCGACCGGCACGCCGCCGCGGCGGACCGGCTCGCCGAGCGGCACGACCGCCCGCTGGTCGGCGTGTTCACCCAGTGGTACCGCGCACTGCGCCTGGCCGCGACCGGGCCGGCGCCACAGGCCGCGGAAGCCGCCTACCGCGACGCCGCGGCGAAGCTCGCCGACGCCGGCATGCCCGGCGTCGAGCGGGGCATGCTGCCGCTGGCGCTGCTGTGCCTGCGCGTGTGGCACGGCGACCTGATCCGCTTCGACGACGACACCGACTGGGGCCCGTACACGCCCTGGGTGCGCCCGCTCCTCCTGCTGGCCCGGGACCGCCCGGCCGATGCCGCCGCGGCGCTGCGTCAGGCGCCGGATCCGCCGCGCGACCTGCTGTTCGAGGCCCTGTGGTGCCTCACCGCCCAGGCTGCGATCGCCCTGGACGACCGGACGGCGATGCAACGCGCCCGGACCGAGCTCACGCCGGCCGCCGAGGAGCTGGCCGGGGCCGGCAGCGGCATGCTCACGGTCGGCCCCGTCGCACGCCATCTCGACCACCTCGACGCGGCCCTCAGCCGCCGCACCCTATGAGCCGGCGAACCGTTACCAATCAGTGCGCTCTAGTGAGCACACGGTTGGTAGTCCCGCCTTGCGGTGGGACGGTCCCGGTCTGACCGGCGGATGCCGTGCCGGGTTGACGTTTCACAGCCACCTGCCCGGCGAGGCGGGTCTTCTGGTCGGCTCCACGTCCTGCCACCGGGCCACTCCCGGCGGTGTCGTACTCGGCCGCGAGGGCGGCCAGGTTGCGGGCGGCGTTGCGGTCACGGTCCATGACCAGGCCGCACGCCGCACAGTGGTATTCACGCTCGGACAGGGCGAGCTTGGTTTTCACCGCGGCACAACCCGAGCAGGTTTTGGAGGACGGATACCAGCGATCGGCCACGAGCAGCCGGCCGCCGTTCCATCCGGTCTTATACGCCAACTGGCGGCGGATCTCCGCGAACCCGGCGTCGGCGATGCGCCTCGCGAGGCGCCGGTTGGCGAGCATGCCGGTGACGTTGAGGTCTTCGACCACAACCGTGCCGTGCTGGCGGGCCAGCCAGGTGGTGAGCTTGTGCAGGCCGTCGCGGCGCAGGTTCGCCACACGGGCGTGGGCGCGGCCGAGCCGGTTTGCGGATCGCTGCCACCGGTTCGACGGGCGCTGGCCGGTTCGCCGGTCCGGGCCGGTCTTGCGGGCCAGGGCGCGGCCGAGCTGCCGCATCCGCTGTTGGGCGCCGGTGAGGTGGCTCGGGTTGTCGACCAGTTCGCCGGTCGACAGAACGGCGAGGTGTGTGATGCCGACGTCCACGCCGACCACGGTACCGGGCTGTGCCGGGGTCCGGTCGGCCCGCTCGATCTCGACGCAGAACGCGACGTGCCAGCGTCCGCCGTCACGGCGCACGGTGGCGGACATGACGCGTGCGGTGCCGTTGTCGAGGCGGCGGGCGAGCTTGCGGGCGGACTCGTGCAGCTTCAGCCTGCCCAGCCGGGGCAGCACCACATGCATCCGGTCCGGTTCGACGCGGATGGTGCCGGTGGTGAACCGAACGGATGGGGTGGCGCGTCGGCGGGACTTGAACCTGGGAAACCCGACCGGTCGGCCCTTGCGCTTGCCGGTGCGGGAGTCCGACCAGTTCTTCAGCGCGCGGGCCAGCGCGTCGAGGCCGGTGTTGAACGCTTCCTTCGAGCATGCACGCCACCACGGCGCGACGTCGCCTTTCGCGGCATTCCATGCCTTGCGCAGCGACGCCAGCGTCCAGGAGATCGAATCGGTGAGCTGCTCGTCCGGCAGGCCGTAGGTGCGTTCGGCGGCCCGCTGGTCCATGACCGCCTTCACCCGGGCCAGGGCCCAGTTGTGCGCGACCCGGGCAGCCCCGGCATGCGCAAGCACGTCACGCTCCTGGCCCGGAGTCAGATCCAAGGCGAATCGGTACGCCTGGATCGTCTTCACGCCGGGTCCCCGATGGCGGCTTCGACCGCGCGCCGGGCACGGTTTCCGGCGGCGCGACGTCCGTACAAACGGGCGCACAGCGAGGTCAGGATCTCGGTGACATCGCCTACCAGGTCGTCGTCGACCTCGGCCGGGTCGACCACGAGCAGCTGTCGTCCCTGGGCGGCCAGGGCCGCCTCGACGTACTCGGCTCCGAACCGAGCGAACCGGTCCCGGTGCTCGACCACGATCGTCGACACCGCCGGGTCACGCAGCAGGGCAAGGAACTTCTTGCGGTGCCCGTTGAGCGCGGATCCGACCTCGGTCACCACCCGCGACACCGCGAAGTGCTGGCCAGTGGCCCACGTAGTAACCCGGGCGACCTGCCGGTCCAGATCAGCACCCTGGTCTGGCGAGGAGACCCGCGCGTACACCACGACCTGCCCGGACGCGGTTGGCGCGCTGAGTGGTTCGCCGATCATGATAAGCCGGCCGAGCCGGTAGGTGGGAACGGGCAGCGCCCCGGCCGCGTACTGCCGCCGCGCGGTGATGTACGCGATTCCCTGCGACGCCGCCCATTCCTTCAGGTTCACACTGACCATCTTAGCCCGCCTGAGAGCGCTAAAGATGCCAGAAGTGCCACCAGTTAGTTGCCCCGCCGCCACCTGTCCCATCAGCGTCGAGAACGGCATGTCCAGGGCGGCGTACACGTCGTTCGCCTTGGGATCGGCGTCCGACACCTCGATCCCGAGGGTGGTCAGGCTGGCGAGACCCGCTTCCCGCTTGGCGTGGCTGAAGGTGCCGCAGGCGTCGACGGCGACCACCATCCGGTAGCCGTCCGCCGGCGCCGCGATGGCCGGCAGTGACGCGCACACGCAAATCGGGCGACGAACCGTCGAGCCGGGTGAACCCGATCGGCCGGCCGATCGGAGTCAGTCGCGCCCCTGCCACGTCGTGATGCAGGCCTCGTTGCCTTCGACGTCGGCCAGGACCCAGAAGGCGGGGGCGTGCGCCGCGGAGACCAGCCTGCCACCCGCGGCCAGAGCGGCCTGCACGCGCGGCTCGGCCTCGTCGTGCGGCACCGAGATGTCGAGGTGGATGCGGTTGCGCTGCGGGCGCGGGGCGTCCATCTGCTGAAACCACACGGCGGGCGCGTCGCCCACCGGGTCGATCAACGCAAGGTCGGAGGCGTCGGCGTAGGCGAGGGCGGCCTTCCAGAACGGGCGCACCGCGGGGATGTCGAGGGCGTCGATCGCGATCTCGAGCCGCTGGGTCTGCGCCGGCGTCGTGGCCAGGCCGGACTCGGACAGCGCGGCGGTGAGGCGGGCGGCGAGGGCGGCCGTGGCCGCGGTGGCGGGGTCGAGCGTCAGCAGGACGCGGTCGGGGCGCAGGTCGATGGACAGCGGGCCCGGGTCGTCGACGGCGGCGCACGTTGCGGCGGCCGACGCGGCGTGGGCGAGGGAGGACACGGCGACGGTGGTGCGGAAGGTGCCGAGGATGTACCGCCAGCCCAGGCCGGCGACGGCGGCCTGGGCTGCGGCGCGGGTGAAGGTCACCCGATCACATATACACGCGTGACAGGCGCAGCTGGGCGACCAGGGCCACCACCGCGGCGGCGATGATCGCGGCGCCGTACCACATCACCGTCGTGAACAGGCCGAGCGGGGCGACGAGGGCGCCGGCGATGACCGCCGCGCCGCCGAAGGAGAGGTACGCGACGAGGAACACCGCGGCGAACAGCCCGGCCCGCTGGTGTGCCTCGGCGAGGGGGCCGACGGCGCGCAGGGAGCCGGAGAAGGTGGAGCCGAAGCCGGCGCCGCCGACGAGGCCGCCGAGCCACAGCAGCGGCAGGGTCGCGGTGGCGATGCCGAGCAGTGTGATGGCGGCGCCGAGCAGGACGCCGACGGTGCCGAGGCGCACGACCCGGCGGGCCGGGAAGCGGCTCAGCGCGTAGGCGGTCGCCGCCGCCGTCGCGGGGGCCAGGAAGGCGGTGGCGCCGTTGAGCAGTCCGCTGCTGTGGTGGAACACGTCGCGCAGGATGCTCGGGGACAGGCCCATGTAGAGGCCGGCGAGCATCCACGACGCCAGGTGTGCGGGTGCGGCGGCGAAGAAGTCGCGGCGGGCGGGTGCCGGGACGGACACCCGGGGGCGCAGTGAGGCGAGGGCGCCGGGCTGCCGACTGACGGTCTCGGCGGACAGCAGGGCAGTGACGGTACCGAGGGCCATGACGACGGTGAGGCTGGCGAAGACGACGAGGTTGGCGTGGTGGGTGAACTGCACGGCGGCGCCGGTCAGCAGGGCGCCGAGGCCGAGGCCGCCGGCGGGTGCGGCGGCGCCGAGGATGCCGCCGAGGCGCTTGTGGTGCGGCGGCGCCAGCTCGACGAGCGCGGCGGTGAAGGCGCTGCTCGCCGCGCCGGTCGCCAGGCCCTGCACGATCCGGGCCGCGATCACCCAGCCGATGCCGGGGGCGAAGATGAACATGACCATCGACAGCAGCTCCACGGCGAGGGCGCCGATGAGCACCGGTCTGCGCCCGATGTGGTCGGACAGCGAGCCGACGACGAGCAGGGAGGCGAGCAGGCCGAAGGCGTAGGCGGCGAAGGCGACGGTGAGCACCCACGGCGCGAAGCCCCACTGGTGCTCGAACAGGACCAGCAGCGGGGTGGGTGCGCCGGCGGCCAGGTACAGGGACGCGAAGGCGAGCGCGGCGCCGGTGAAGGCCACGGCCGGCGGCAGGGTCCGGCGCCGGGGTCGGGCCGCGATCGGGCGCTCGAGTGTTGCAGCAGACATGGCGCGACTCCTAAAGCAATGATCCTTGCGTTAGGCTGAAGGTACGCCGAACCGCGGCGTTAAAGCAATGAATTTTGCTTTAGAGACCACCGTCACAATGGAGGGCCGTGCCGTGTCCGCTCCAGTGCGCCGTACCGGCGGGCGCAGTGCCGCCGTGCTGTCGGCGATCCGTTACGCCGTCGAGGAGCTCGTGCGCGAGCGCGGCGCGGAGAAGGTGACGATCCCGATGGTCGCCGAGCGGGCCGGGGTCAACCCGACGAGCATCTACCGCCGCTGGGGCGACGCGCCGGCGCTGCTCAACGACATCGCCACCTACCGCCTGGACCCGCAGCGGGAGCTGCCGAAGACCGGGGAGCTGCGCGCCGACCTGGCCGCCTGGGCGGGCGAGATCGTCGAGCACTACCGCAAGCCGCTCAACGCCGCGATCCTGCGCGGCGGCTCGGCGATGGCCGGCGAGCAGGAGACCGACTGCCTGCGCAACCGGCGGGCCGAGGCGCTGCAGATCGTCGAGCGCTACGGGCCGCAGGCGCCGCTGAGCGCCGACGACGTGATCGACGGGCTCGTCGCCCCGATCATCTACCGGGCCATCTTCCTGCCGTGGACCCTCGGCGAGGACCTGCCGGGCCGCCTGGTCGATCGCCTCCTGCCGCAATAGGTTGGGCGCATGAGTCGTCCACAGCTGATCCCTGGCCCCGACCACCCGATCACCGTCGCGCCCGCGGACGCTCGGGTCGTGGTCCGGGCCGGCGAGCGCGTGCTCGCCGACACCACCGACGCCCTGGCGCTGCAGGAGTCCACCTACCCGGTGGTGTACTACGTGCCGCTCGCCGACGTCGACCAGAGCCTGCTGCAGCGCACCGAGCACAGCACCTACTGCCCGTACAAGGGCGACGCGTCCTACTACTCGGTCGTGACGCCCGAGGAGACGCTGGACAACGCGGTGTGGAGCTACGAGGAGCCGTATGCGGCCGTCGCGCCGATCGCGAAGCGGGTCGCCTTCTACACCAACAAGCTCGAGGTGACGGTCGTCTCGGGCGGATAGCCGACACCACGTAAACGCAGTGAGCCCTCCCGAACGTCTGGATGATGTCAAGCGGGTCACCCCTTCGGACATATAGCGCAATACCGGCCGAGGGTTTTGCTCAGCGGCCAGGGGTGAGTACCGTTCGCGAACGGGGAGGGCGCAAACATGTTGAGTCGTCGCAAAATGCTGGCCGCCGGCGCCGGAGTCGCGGCGGCGGCCGCACTGGCCGCGTGTGACAACGGCAGCAACGGCAAGACCACCTGGAGCGGCAACGGCGCATCGCCGGGCGCCGGCGGCGGCGGTGCCGCCGAGGCCAAGCTCACCATCACCCCGGCCGCCGACTCCAAGGACGTCAAACCCGGCAGCCCCGTCACCGTCGCGATCGAGAACGGCACCCTCAGCACGGTGACCGTCGCGGCCGGCGGCAAGAACCTCGACGGCAAGCTCGACGACGCCAAGCAGACGTGGACCTCGACCGGCAACCTGTCGTACGGCCAGACGTACACCGTCACCGTGGCCGGCACGGACGCCGGCGGCAAGGACGTCAGCCAGACGAGCACGTTCACCACGCTCAAGCCGACGTCGACGGCCTCGATCACGTTCCAGGCCAACCCGATGCTCGCGCTGAAGAACGGCGGCACCTACGGCATCGGCCAGCCCGTCATCGTCTTCTTCAACAAGGCCGTCAAGAACCAGGACGCCGCCGAGCAGGCCATGCAGGTCACCACCAGCCCGCAGGTCGAGGGCAAGTGGCACTGGGTGAGCAACCAGAGCGCGCATTGGCGCCCGGAGAAGTACTGGGCGAAGGGCACCACCGTCCAGGTCGCCGTCAACCTCCTCGGCGTCGACCTCGGCAACGGCGTCTACGGCGGCAACGCCAGCGCCAACTTCTCCATCGGCCCGTCCCGCATCGCCATCGCCGACTCCACCACGCACCAGATGGAGTGCTGGATCGACGGGCAGATGGTGAAGAAGATCCCCGTCAGCATGGGCAAGGGCGGCTCGACGACGGGCTCCAAGGGTGAGGAGATCGACTTCTTCACCCGCTCCGGCGTGCACGTGCTGATGACGAAGGAGCCGCTCGTCACGATGAGCTCCGCCAGCTACGGCATCACGGACAAGAACAACCCGAACTACTACGAGGAGAAGATCAAGCTGGCGTGCCGGATCTCGCTGTCCGGCGAGTACGTCCACCTGGCCGACTGGAACATCCCGCAGCAGGGCAAGGCCAACACCTCCCACGGCTGCATCAACGTCGCGCCGGCCAACGCCCAGTGGTTCTACGACACCTTCGACACCGGCGACGTCGTCGAGGTCCGCAACACCCCGAAGCAGCTGCCGCTCACCGACGGCCTCGGCGACTGGAACGTGGCCTGGTCCCAGTGGTGAGCCCGCCACGATAAAAGCGCGGCCGGTGGCGTGCGATACCGTTACCCACGTGCAGGCCACCGTTTCCATTTCCACGCCCGTGCGCGTGCTCGAGATCGGTGGCAGTCACGTGACCGCCGGTTCCGTCGAGGTCGCCGGTCACCGCATCCTCGACCGGCAGCGGCACCCGCTGGACCCGGCGCAGGACGCGCACACGATCGTCGGGGTGCTCGCCGACGCGGCGAAGCGGCTGCTGCCCGCACCCGGCGACCGGTGGGCGGTGGCGATGCCCGGCCCGTTCGACTACGCCGCCGGGGTGTCGCTGCACGAGGGCGTCGGCAAGTTCGACCAGCTGCGCGGCGTCGACCTGCGCGCGGCCCTGTCCGCCGCGATCCCGGCCGAGCCGACCGCGTTCACGTTCGTGAACGACGCCGACGCGTTCCTGCTCGGCGAGTGGGTCGACGGCGCCGCCACCGGCACCGACCGCAGCGTGGCCATCACCCTCGGCACCGGCATCGGCTCGTCGTGGCTCGCCGACGGCGTCGTCGTGTCGACAGGGCCGGACGTGCCGCAGGACGGCGAGATCCACTTCTGCGACGTCGACGGGGTCAACATCGAGGACCTGGTGTCGGACCGCGCCCTCATCCGCGGCTACCTGGCCCGCACCGGCACGACCGTCGACGGCATGCGCGGCCTGGCCACCCTCGCCCGCGACGGCGACAAGGACGCCCGCGAGGTCGTCGACGCCGCGTTCGGCATCCTGGGCCGGCTGCTCACGTCGTGGCTGGACCGCTTCGGCGCCGAGGTCGTCGTGGTCGGCGGTTCGATGACCGGCGCCTGGGACCTCATCGAGCCGGCCCTGGCGCTGTCCGTGCCGGCCCGGCCGGTCCGGGACACGGAACGTTCGGCGCTGCTCGGCGCCGCCTATGCGGGTGCGGTACAGCACGACGCCGCCTGAGCGCCGCCGCACCCTAGGCATCGAAGAACATCGGGTGCTACAACGGGGGATGGTCTCACCCCTCGTCTGTCAGCCGGCTCCCGGCGTCTGGGTGCTGCGCACGCCCCGCAGCGCATACGTGCTGTCCCTCGCCGGGCAGGACGTGCCGCTCACCGCGCACTGGGGCGCACCCGTCGACGACGAGGCCGCGGTCGAGCTCGCCCGGGTCCCCGCCGACCTCCCCCGCGGCAGCTGGGAGAGCCCGGTCGACGGGCGCGAGGAGTACCCGTCGGACACCGGCCTGCGCTTCGTCGAACCGGCCCTGGCGCTGCGCTTCCCCGACGGCTCCCGGACCGTGCGCTGGGTCCTCGACGCCGCCGAGGCCGATGAGGGGCATCTGCGGCTGCGGTACACCGAGCAGACCCGCCCGCTGCGCCTCACCCTGCACTACCGGGTCACCGCCGGGCACGACGTCGTCGAGCGCTGGGCGGAGCTGGACACCGACGTCGCCGTCGAGGTGCTGCGCGCCGACAGCGCCGCCTGGTGCCTGCCGCCCCTCGACGGGTACCGGCTCAGCTCCCTGCACGGCCGGTGGGGCGCCGACAGCCGCCTCGAACGGGCCCCGCTGCCCGCCGGCGCCGTCCGCATCGGCAGCCGCCGCACCACCACCAGCCCGATGCACAACCCGTGGGTCGCCGTCGATGACGGCACCGCCACCGAGACCGCCGGCGAGGTGTGGACCGCGGCGCTGGCCTGGTCCGGGACGTGGCGCATCGACGTGCAGCGGCTGCCGGTCGGGCGGGTCGTCGTCAACGCCGGCGCCGGGCACGAGGAGCCGGTCGCGGCCCTGTCCCGCGGTACCACCTATGCCACACCCACATCGTGCGGGCTGTTCAGCGGCGAAGGCTTCGGCGCCGCCAGCCGCGCCTGGCACGACTACGTCCGCGCCCGGGTGCTGCCGCACGGCGACGAGCTGCGGCCCGTGCTCTACAACTCGTGGGAGGCGACACAGTTCCGGGTCGACGAGGCCGGCCAGATGGCCCTCGCCGAACGCGCCGCCGCCCTGGGCTGCGAGCTGTTCGTCATGGACGACGGCTGGTTCGGGGCCCGGATCAGCGACACCGCCGGCCTCGGCGACTGGCGGCCCAACCCCGACCGGTTCCCCAACGGCCTCGGCCCGCTCGTCAAACGCGTCGGCGAGCTCGGCATGCGCTTCGGCATCTGGGTCGAACCCGAGATGGTCAACCCCGACAGCGACCTGTACCGCGCACACCCCGACTGGGTGTACGCCTCACCCGGCTACCCCCGCCACGAGCTGCGCAACCAGCTCGTCCTCGACGTCGGCAAGGCCGAGGTGGCGGCGTGGCTGCACGGCTGGCTCGACGCGCTGCTGTCCGAGCACGACATCGCGTTCGTGAAGTGGGACATGAACCGGCCCGTCACCGACCCCGGCCTGCGCGGCGACCTGCTGTGGTCGACCGCGCACGCCCGCAACCTGTACGGCATCCTCGACCGGCTGCGCCGCGACCACCCGCGGGTGCGGTTCGAGTCGTGCGCGTCCGGCGGCGGCCGCGTCGACCTCGCCATCCTGGCCCGCACCGACCAGGTGTGGCCCAGTGACAACACCGACGGCAGCGACCGGCTGCACATCCAGGAGGGGTTCGGCCAGCTGTACCCCGCCCGCGCCATGACCGCCTGGGTGACCGACGCCCCGAACTTCCTCACCGGCAACCGGCTGCCCCTGACGTTCCGCTTCCACGTCGCCATGGCCGGCGTCCTGGGCATCGGCGGCGACCTGCCCCACTGGGGCGTCGACGAGCAGGCCAGCGCGGCCGCGCTCATCGCCCAGTACAAGCGCATCCGCCCGATCGTGCAGCACGGCGGCCTGCACCGGCTGCGCTCGCCGCGGGAGTCGAGCGCGCCGGCGCTGGCCTACCTGTCCGCCGGCGGCGACGAGGCCGCCGTGTTCCAGTTCCTCGACGGGCACCGCTACGGCGAGCCGGCCCCGCCGGCCCGGCTGCCGTTCCTGCCGCCCGGCACGTGGCAGGACGCCGACACCGGCCGCCGTTACCCGCAGGCGTTCCTCGCCACCCACGGCCTGGATGCCGGCCTGTCCCGCAACCACGACAGCGCCGTCACCCACCTGCGCCGCGTCTAGGCCAGCGCGGCCTTCACGTAGGCGAGGTTGTCGGCGCAACGCTCCGCCAGGGGCAGGGCGGTGGAGAAGTCCTCGAGGGTGACCCAGCCGTCGTAGCCGTACTCGCGCAGCGCCCGCAGGTAGCCGCCGACGTCGGCCTGGCCCTCGCGCAGCGTCGCCCAGTCGTGCCGCCACGTCACCGTGCCGTCCTCGGCGGTCGCGGTGCGGTGCCAGGCGACGTTCTTGACGTGGACGTGCTGCAGGTAGGGGCCGAGCAGCTGCCACGCGGCGCGGTGGTCCTCGTGACCCTCGATGACGAGGTTGCCGAGGTCGTGGATGACGCCGATGGTGGCCGGGTCGAGGCCGTCGATGAGGCGCAGCGCCGCCGACGCCGACGACGCGATCGTCTCGTGGTGCAGCTCGATGAGGACGGCGACGCCAAGGCGGGCCGCCTCCGCGGTCGCCCACTCGAGGTCCTTGCGGGCCTCGGCGAACAGGTCCCGGTAGTCGCCGGTCTTCAGCAGCGGCGTGTTGACCCGGACCCGCCCGGCGCCGAGGGCGGCGGTGGCGGCGAGCAGCCGGGCGACGTCGTCGCGTTCGAAGGTGCGGGCGTAGCCGCCGATGCCGGAGTAGTCGAGGCCGGCGCCGCGGGTGACCCGGTCGATGTCGGCGAGGCTGTCCTCGAGGCCGGTCAGCGGCCAGGTGGCCCGGTTGCCGGCCCAGAAGCCGGGTGGGTCGGCCGGGTCCTGGTCGATGATGCGCCACTCGACGCCGTCCCAGCCCTGCGCGGCGAGCGTGTCGGCGGCCTCCTGCGGGGTCCAGTCGGGCGTCGAGGCGGTGAAGACGGAGAACCTCACGTTACTTACTCCTGGGTTTTGACGGTGACATTGTCGTACGCGCCGTCGAGGACCTGACCGAAGTCGACCGGGCGGTGCAGCGACGCGGAGACGTAGACGGCGCGCACGAGCGCCAGGGCGAGCAGGCCGTCCTCGACGCGCACGCCGGGGTGCCGGCCGGTGTCGACGGCCTCGACGATGTCCTGGTACTGCCGCAGGTGCCCGACCACGAAACCGTCGGGGGCCTTCGGGGCGCCGAACAGCTCCTCGTGCGGTACCAGATCCAGGGCCTGGCGGGCGGCGGGCAGGTCCGGGCTGTCGGCGGAGGAGAAGTACTCGAGCTGGTCGTCGTGCAGCACCGCCGAGCCCTCGGTGCCGTAGAGGGCCAGGCGCACCGGCAGCCCCGGCCGGGCGCCGGTCGTGGCGTGCAGGACGGCGAGGGCGCCGCCGGCGAAGCGGATCGTGGCGACGGCCAGGTCCTCGACCTCGATGTTGTCGTGGCACACCAGGGCGGTGCGCGCGTACACCTCCTCGGGCCGGCCGAGCAGCGCCAGCATCTGGTCGACGAGGTGGATGCCCTGGTTGGCCACGGCGCCGCCGCCGTCGAACTCCCACGTGCCGCGCCAGTCCGCCGAGTCGTAGTACGCCTGGTCGCGCCACCACGGCATCGACACCACCGCCGACGTGACCCGCCCCAGCCGCCCGGCCCGCACCGCGCCGAGCACCGCGGCCATCGCCGGGTCGAAGCGGTGCTGGCTCACCATCGCGCAGACCAGGCCCCGCGCCTCGGCCTCCAGCGCCGTCTTCGCGAACTCCCGCGCCTTCGGCAGGCTCGTGTCGAGGGGCTTCTCGACGAGCAGGTGCGCGCCCGCCCGCAGCGTCTGCTCGGCCGCCTCGACGTGCAGGCCGCTCGGCGTGCAGATCGCGACGAGGTCGATGCGCCCGGAGGCGAGCGCCTCGCCGAGGGTCAGGTGGACGGACGGGCGGGGGTCGAGCTTCGCGGCGAGGGCCTCGGCGGCCTCGATGCGGGCGTCGACGAGCGCGGCGACACGCAGCCGCGGATGCCGCCCGATCGCCTCGGCATGGTTGCCGCCGATGATGCCGCTGCCGACGATCGCCACGTTGAGCAGGTTCATTTCACTCCTCCGGCCGTCAGGCCACCCACCAGGAACCGCTGGAACACCAGGTACAACACCACCACCGGCAGCGCGCAGATCAGCGCCGAGGCCATCAGCTGCCCGTAGAGCGGGATGGCACCGCCCTCCTGCGTGGCCCCGAACACCTGCAGCGCCACCGCGGCGGTGCGGGTGTCGGCGTTGGTGATGACCGAGGCGAACAGCACGTCGTTCCAGCCGAGCAGGAACGCGAAGATGCCGGACACCACCAGGCCGGGCCAGCTCAGCGGGATCACGATCGAGCGCAGGATCCGCCACGACGAGGCGCCGTCGATGCGGGCCGCCTCGTCCAGCTCGTGCGGCAGCCCCCGCAGGTAGGTGACCATCACCCACGACGAGAACGGCAGCGCGAACGTCAGGTAGGTGACGAACAGCGCCCACCGGGTGCCGATGACGTCGATGCCCAGCACCCGCGACAGGTTGGCGAACAGCACGAACACCGGCAGCAGCATCAGCGTGCCGGGGATGCTCTGCAGCGCCAGCAGCCCCCGCAGGATCAGGCCGCGGCCGAAGAACGCGAACCGGACCAGCACATAGGCGGTCGCCACCGACACCAGCGCCGACACCACCGCGACGCTGCCGGCGACGACGACGCTGTTGAGCAGGCCGTCGCCGAGCTCGACGGTGTCCCAGATCCGCACGTAGTTGCCGGGGTTGAAGCCGCTGGGGAAGAACTCGCCGCCGGCGACGCCGAGGTCGTCGTTGACGCTCGCGAACAGCATGTACAGCACCGGTGTGAGCGCGAACACCAACAGCACGGCGATGACCACGGCCTGCAACGAGCGGGGCAGCAGCCGCTGCACGTCAGTCTTCATTGCGGTTCAGCCTCACCGCTCGCAGGTACACCGACAGCGGGATCGAGACCAGCACCAGCGACAGCACCGCCATCGCCGCGCTCAGCCCGAACTTGAAGTTCTGGAAGCTCTCCACGTACGTGAGCACCGGCAGCACCTCGACGTCGTGCGGCGCCGGCACCCCGAACAGCACGTACGGCAGCGTGAAGCTGTTGAGCGTGTGCAGGAACTCGATGACCATGCCCAGGCCGAGCACGCCGCGCAGGTGCGGCAGGATGATCGAGCGCAGCTTCGGCCACCAGCCCGCACCGTCGAGGGCCGCGGCCTCGTGCACGTCGTCGGGGACGCCCTGCAGCCCGGACAGCGCCAGCAGGTACAGCAGCGGCCACGACGTCCACAGCTGCACCACGATCAGCGCCCAGTAGCTGTTGGGCCCGTTGAGCCACAGGTACTGCTCGCCGAGCAGCCCGTTGGCCGGCCCGTCCGGCTGCAGGAACGTGCGCCACACGGTGCCGACGACGAACGCCGGCAGCACGTACGGCACGAGGAACACCGAACGCACCAGCGCCCGGCCGCGGAAACGCTGCTGGGTGGCCAGGGCGGCGGCCAGGCCCAGCGGCACCGCGGCGACGGTCACGATCACCGAGTAGCCGACGCTGACCCAGATCGCGTGCGGCAGCGCCGTCTCCCGCCACGCCTCGACGTAGTTGTCGAGCCCGACGTTCGGCGCGTCGGTCCACTGCCGCAGCGTGTACTGGTTGAGATCCAGCGTCGAGACCAGCAGCGCGACGGCCAGGGGCACCACGATGACGACGATCAGCAGGACGCCACCCGGCGCCAGCATCCACAGTGGACGCTGACGCCGGCTGACGGTCCGGCGGGCCGCAGTCGTCACTTCGCCTCGTCGACGGCGGCCTGGGCGTCCTTCTGCGCCGCGGCCACCAGGGACTTGAGCTTGCCTTCGTCGACCTTGCCGGCCTTGAGGTCCGGCACGGACTGCACGACGACGTTGAGCAGGGCCAGCTGCACCTTGCTCCAACCCCCGTTGAACGGCGTGCCGGCCGAGCGGCCCGCCGAGTCGACGATCGCGGCCAGGGCCGGGTCGGACTGCAGCTCCTTGGCCGCGGTCGCGTTCGTCGGCAGGTCGCCGAACGTCTTGTAGTACGACTTCTGCTGCTCCGCGCTCGTGATCAGCTTGATGAACGCCAGCGCCAGGTCCTTGTTCTTGCTGTACTTCGCCACGACGAGGTTGTCGCCGGACAGGATGCTCGTCGCCGGGACCCCGTTCGACGGCTTGCTGGACTGCCCCGGCGGGATCACCGGCATCACCGCGTACGCGTACTTGCCCGCGACCTGCGACTTGTCCAGCGTCACCTTCGAGGATGCCGACACCATCGGCAGGAATGCCGCCTTGCCGGCGCCGAACTCTGCGATCGCCTGCGCGTTCTTCCAGCCCACGGCCGCCGGGTCGACGACCTTGTCGCTGGCCAGCCAGCCCAGGTAGGTCTGGTAGGCCTTCAGCGTCACCGGGTCGTCCAGCGACGCCTTCTTACCCGCGACGAGCGGGTTGCCGGCCTGCACGCTCATCGCCCAGATGAACTTCCACGGGTCGAACCCGTCGGCGTAGGCGACCGCCATGCCGTAGTTGCCGCCGGTCGTGAGCTTCTTGGCCTGCTCGCGCAGCCCGTCCCAGCTGTCCGCCGGCTTGTCGATGCCGGCGGCCTTGAGCAGCTCGGTGTTGTACGCCATGACGAACGGGCGGCTGGCGAACGGGATGCCGACCTGGTGCTGCGCGTCCGGACCGGAGATGCCGAACGTCGCCGGCAGGAACTGGTCCTTGCCGCCGACCTTCTGCCAGTCGGCGTCCTGTAGCTCCAGGAACGCGCCCGTCGAGTACGCGGTCGGCGTGAACGTCGTGCCCAGCGCGTAGATGTCCGGGCCCTGCCCCGACACCACCGACGTCTGGATCTTCGTCAGCTCGTCGTTGGCCGACGCGAACGTCTCGAACTTCACCTCGGCGCCCGTCTGCGCCTTGAACGCGTTGCTGATGTCGGTGAACCACTGCTTCTGCTGCTGCGGGTAGATCGTGTTGGCGCCCATCAGCACGTTGAGCGTCTTGCCGGCGCCGTTGAGCGCACCGTCGCTGTTGCCGTCGCTCTTGGCGTCGTCGCCGCAGCCGGCGAGCACCAGCGCCGCGGCCGCGCCGACAGCGAAGATCTTCAATCGGTTCATAGGGGTGTCCACTCCTCAGTGAGCGGTGCGCCGCCGGGCGGTAGGGGGTGTGACGGCGCATCGATACGGCTTGACGGCGGATCGAGGCGAAAGCTATCAGCGCAGCTCGAAGGGTGGCAATCGTTTGCCATCTTTTGCCAAACCTGCTTTGCTGAGCACTGTGCCCCTGCCCCGCGGTACCACCGGGAAGCGCCCGGTCACGATCAACGACATCGCCGCGGCCACCGGCGTCGCCGCCTCCACGGTGTCCCGCGCCCTCAACAACCCCGGCCGCGTCAACGCCGCCACCCGCGAGCGCATCGAAGCCGCCGCCCGCGAACTGCGCTACGTGCCCAGCAGCCCCGCCCGCGCCCTGTCCTCCGGCCGCACCCGCGCCATCGCCGTGCTCGTCTCCGACGTCACCAACCCGTTCTACTTCGGCGTCATCCGCGGCACCCAGGAACAGCTCAAGGCCTCCGGCTACGCCCAGCTGCTCATCGACACCGAGGACACCGGCGAGCTCGAGATCGAGATGCTGCACAAGATGCGCCGCTCCCTCGACGGCGCCATCCTCGCCGCCTCCCGCCTGCCCGACCGCGACCTCGCCGCCCTCGCCGGCGAGATCCCCCTCGTCACCCTCAACCGCAACGTCCGCGGCGTGCCCAGCGCCATCATCGACACCCCCGCCGGCATCGGCCAGGCCGCCGAGCACCTGCTCTCCCTCGGCCACCGCGACATCGCCTACGTCAGCGGCCCCCAGCGCTCCTGGCCCAACGAGGCCCGCTGGCACGCCATGCGCGCCGTCGCCGCCCGCCACCGCCTCACCTTCACCCGCGTCGGGCCGTTCCCGTCCGGCCGCGGCTCCGGACCCGCCGCCGCCGACGCCGTGCTCAACACCGGCGCCACCGCCTGCATCGTCTTCAACGACCTGCTCGCCATCGGCATCCTGCAACGCCTGCGCGAACGCCACATCCGCGTCCCCGAGGACATCAGCGTCGTCGGCTGCGACGACATCTTCGGCGCCGACTTCTGCCACCCGCCGCTGACCACACTCACCGCCCCGATCGAACAGGCCGGCCGGGTCGCCGTGTCGATGCTGCTGTCCCGCCTCGACCGCACCGCAGCGCCCGCGCCCACCACCCGCCAGCAGGTGATGCTCCCGGTGCACCTCACCGTGCGCGGCTCCACCGGCCCCGTGCCGGCGCGCGCCTAACGCTTGCGCGCCACCACGCCGTAGAGCGCGGTGTCGGCCAGCGGCGGCCGGTCGTCCTGCGGCACCTCGTTGCGCCACTCCACGATCGGCACCACGCCCGGCTCCACGACCTCCAGGCCGTCGAAGAACTTCGCGACCTCGTCCCTCGAGCGGCCCACCGCGTCGAGCTTCAACCGGCCGGCCCGGACCTCGGCCTCCCCGTACTCCCGAAGCTCCTTCGGCACGAAGTCGCTCGTGCCGTGCGTCATCACCACATAGCTGCCCGCCGGCAGCGCATCCACGATGCGGCCCACCGTCTCATACGGCCGGTCCTCGTCGAACAGGAAGTGCACGATCGCGATCAGCATCAGCGCCACCGGCTGCTGCAGATCCAGGGTCTTGACCAGGCTCTCGTTCGACATGATCGACGCCGGGTCCCGCAGGTCCGCGTCGATGTAGGCCGTCGCGCCCTGCGCCGTGCTCGTCAGCAGCGCCCGCGCATGCGTGAGCACGATCGGGTCGTTGTCGACGTAGACGATCCGCGAGTCCGGCGCGATCGACTGCGCCACCTCGTGCGTGTTGTCCGCCGTCGGGATGCCGGTGCCGATGTCCAGGAACTGCCGGATGCCGGCCTCGCGGGTCAGGAACCGCACCGCGCGCTGCAGGAACGCCCGGTTCTCCAGCGCGGTCGTGCGGATCGCCGGATAGACCCTCGCGATCGCGTCACCGGACTCCCGGTCCGCCGCGAAGTTGTCCTTGCCGCCCAGCCAGTAGTTATACCGCCGGGCCGGATGCGGCGTGGTCGTGTCGATCCGGTCGGACCAGGCCTCGGCATCCGTCATGGATACGCATCGTAGGCCATCACCGCCTATCTGGTGAGCCGGCCGAGCATCGCCGACGCCGCGAACACGGCCACCGCAACCGAACCGACCAGCACCCCGAGGTCCAGCACCAGCCGCATCGGCGTGCCGATCAGCAGCCCCCGCAGCGCGTCGACCTCGTAACTGAGCGGGTTGACGTGGTTGAGCACCCGCAGCCACCCCGGCATCGCCGACACCGGATAGAGCGCGTTCGACGCGAAGAACAGCGGCATCATGATCGCCTGACCGATGCCCATCATCCGGTCCCGCTTCAGCACCAGCCCCGCCAGGGTGATCGACAGGCAGCAGAAGAACGCCGAACCCAGCACCAGCACCAGCGCCGTGCCCAGCAGCTTCAACGGGTTGGCCGTCAGCGCCACCCCGAGCACGGCGGCCAGCACGATCACCACCACCGCCTGCACCAGCGCCCGCACCCCCGCCGCGAACGCCTTCCCCGTCACCAGCGCCGCCCGCGGCGTCGGCGTCACCATCAGCTTCGCCAGCACCCCGGCGTCGCGCTCCCAGATGATGTGAATGCCGTAGAAGATCGACACGAACAGCGCCGACTGCGCCAGGATCCCCGGTGCCAGGAAGTCCAGGTACGGGATGCCGCCCGTCGGGATCGCCCGCAGATGCGTGAACGTCTGCCCGAAAATGATCAACCACAAGGCCGGCTGGATCGCCCGCGTGACGACCTCGGTCCGGTCCCGCCGCAGCTTCTGCAGCTCGACCAGGCACATCGCCACGACCCGCGTCCACAACACCCGCACCGGCCCCGCCGGCCGGGACTTAACCGAGCCGACGTGCGGTGCGGCGAGCTGCACGGACATCGCTGAACCCTCCCGAATCGAGGTCGTCCCCTGTGTACTCCCGGAACACGTCGTCCAGGCTCTCCCCCTGCGCCGACGCGATCAGCTCCGCCGGGGTGCCGAGCGCGCGGACCCGGCCGCGGTGCATCAGCGCCACCCGGTCGCAGAACTCCTCGGCCTCCTCCATGTAGTGCGTCGTCACCAGCACCGTCATCCCGGTCTCGGCCCGCACCTGCGTGATGCGCTCCCACACCCCGGCGCGGGCGACCGGGTCCAGCCCGATCGTCGGCTCGTCCAGCACCAGCAGCTGCGGCGCGCTCACCAGGGCCTGCGCCAGCTCCAGCCGGCGGATCATCCCGCCCGAGTACGTCCCGGCCGGCCGGTCCGCCGCCTCCGCCAGCCCCATCGCCTCGATCGCCGCGTCGGCGCGGGCCCGCCGCTCGGCGCGCGGCACGTCGAAGAGCCGGGCGAACAGGGCGACGTTCTCGCGCCCGCTGAGCCCGGCGTCGGCGGACAGCGCCTGCGGCACGTACCCGATCAGCCGCCGCACCGCCATCCGGTTGCGCCGCACGTCGAGCCCGAACACCGCCACCTCCCCCGCCTGCGGCGGCAGCAGCGTGGTGAGCACCCGGATCGTGGTCGTCTTGCCGGCGCCGTTGGGCCCGAGCAGCCCGAAGATCTCGGCCGGCGCGACGCTGAGCGACAGGTCGTCGACCGCCAGGGTCTCCTTGAACCGATGCCGCAGCCCACGAATCTCAACGGCCGCCGTCGCCATCGCCACCCCTCGTCCCACTCTGCACGCCGTTCTTCCTTTCGCCGATCGGTGCGCCGTCGTCCTCGTCGCGTCGTGTTTCGCTTCCTAGGAAGCTAGGATGTGACCTACCCACCTCGGTCGAAGGTGAACCGGCCGAGACATCGGGCGCGGTCAGCGCCTCGACCAGGTGCGCAAGCGCCGGGATCGCCGCGGCCAGGGTGTCGCGCTCGCCCGGGTCCAGCGCGGCCAGCGCGCCGGAGAGCAGGGAGACGCGGGCGGCGCGCCAGGCGGTCAGGCGCTGCTGCGCGGCCGGGGTCAGGAACAGCTGCGCCGAGCGGCGATCGGCCGGGTCGCGCTCGCGCAGCAGCAGCCCGGCCTCCGTCAGCTGGTTGACCAGCGTGCTCACCGAGTTACCCGCCAGGTGCAGCTGCTGCGCCGCCGCGCCGACCCCGATCCCCGGGGCCGACTCGACCAGCCGCAGCAGCTCGACCTGGCTGCCGCTCAGTTCGGGCACGCCGAGGCCCGCGCGCACCTGCCGACGCAGCACCCGGCGGACGCCGTTGAGCTGCGCGGCGAGCGACTCCGCGAGGGCCTCGTGATCCACACTCCGATAATACCTCGTTAGCAGAGCTAATCAACCGGGAGCTCGAGCGCGTACCGGTCGCCGGAGGGCTGGAAGCCCAGGCGCGAGTAGTAGGGAGCCACCATGCCGGGCGGCGTGAGCACGCGGCGGAAGCCGTGTGCCGTGAGCTGGCCGCTGCGGCGGAATACGAACTCGCCCGGGCTGAGGTCGCGGTAGCGGCGGGTGACGTAGTCCAGCTCGACCTGCGCCACCGCCGGGTCGTCGGTCGGGCGCAGCATGAGCACGCCGACGACCTCGTCGCCGTTGAGCGTCAGGAACGCGAGGCGGTGCTCGTCGTCGAAGCGGAAGTCCGGGTTGAAGCGGGCGATGTCGGCCCAGTGGACCCGCACCACGTGCGCCAGGAAGTTGTCGTCGGTGGCGACCT
Source organism: Dactylosporangium darangshiense (assembly GCF_039537565.1). NCBI lineage: Bacteria > Bacillati > Actinomycetota > Actinomycetes > Micromonosporales > Micromonosporaceae > Dactylosporangium > Dactylosporangium darangshiense. The sequence continues at coordinate 44,716 of NZ_BAABAT010000053.1, read as the reverse complement.
CGACGACCTCGTACTTGCGCTCGTCGTGGCGGGTGCGCAGCAGGGAGTACAACTGCCAGATGTTGATCCCGGCCAGCGTGAGGTTGAGCCCGACCATGGGCCAGACCCGCACGCCGGCGTTGTAGCCGATCAGGATGATCGAACCGATGAGGTTGAACACCCGCAGCCGCAGCAGCTGTTGCTGCAGCAGGGACCACACGAGCAGGGCCGAGCCCGCCCAGCCGACGATCTCCAGCCAGCTCATCGCTGCTCCCGCCAGCCGCGGGTGTACACGTGCTGCAGCTTGGCGGCGACCGCCCGCTCGAGGTCGATGCCCATCGTGTCGGCGGTCACGAAGGCGGTGATGACCACGTCGGCGAGCTCGGCCTCGACGTCGGCGAACGGCCCGGTGCGGCGGGCCAGCCCGTAGTGGCGGCGCACGGCGCCGACGAACTCGCCGGCCTCCTCGGCGAGGGCGAGGGCCTGGCGCAGGTGCGGCGCGTCGGTGAAGCCGGCATCGGTCAGCTTGGCGGCGATGTCGGCGGCCACCGCCGGCAAATCCGGGAGCGTGAAGGGGCGGGTGTTGTCCACAATGCTCAGCATGACGGAGTTCCTGCGCCCGCTGGCCGAGCACCTCACCGGCGTGGGCGGGGTCGTCGCGGTCGCGCTCGGCGGGAGCCGGGCCCGCGGCACGCACCGGCCGGACTCCGACTATGACCTGGGGCTGTACTACCGCGGCGCGCTCGACGTCGACGCCCTGCGCAAGCTGGCCGCCGAGGTCGGCGACGAGCCGGCCGAGGTGACCGCGCCCGGCGGCTGGGGGCCGTGGGTCGACGGCGGCGCCTGGCTCACCGTCGGCGGGCGCCGCGTCGACTGGATCTACCGCGATCTCGACCGGGTCGAGCGCGTCTGGGACGAGTGCCGGCTCGGGCGGTACCAGATCGGCTTCCAGCCGGGGCATCCGCTCGGCTTCTACTCGCACGCGTACGCGGGCGAGGTGGCCCTCGGCCGGGTGCTCGCCGACCCGTCGGGCGCGCTCGGCGCGCTCGCCGGCCAGACGCGCGACTACCCGCCGGCGCTGCGCGACGCGCTCGTGGCGGGCCTGTGGGAGGCGGACTTCGTGGTGCGCGCCGCCGGCTACGGCGCGGCCGGCGCCGATCCCGTGTACGCCGCCGGATGCCTGTTCCGCGCGGCCGGCGTGCTGTGCCACGCGCTGCACGGGCACGCGGGCCGGTGGCTGCTCAACGAGAAGGCGATGGTCGCCGCGGCGGGGCGCCTGGACTGCGCGCCGCCGGGCTTCGCCGCCCGGCTCGGCGCGGCACTCGGCGCCGTCGGCACCGGACCGGAGCCGATCGCGGCGTCGATCGCCGAGGTGGCCGCCCTGACCGCGGCGACCCGCGCGGCGGTGGGCGCGTGAGCACGACGACGGTCCGCGCCGTGTACACCGCGGAGACGATCACGGTCTATCAGGCGTACAGCGCGACGATCGCCCTTCCCGCGGTGGCCGAGGGCCGCTTTACGGCGGCGTTCTCGCGCGACCGGATGACATGGATCAAGCCGTCGTTCCTGTGGATGATGTACCGCAGCGGCTGGGCCACCAAGCCGGGCCAGGAGCACGTCCTCGCCGTCGAGATCCGCCGCGACGGCTTCGAGTGGGCCCTGCAGCGGGCCTGCCTGAGCCACTACGACCCGCGGGTGCACGACAGCGCCGCCGCGTGGCAGCGCGAGCTGCGCCAGAGCCCCGTGCGGGTGCAGTGGGACCCGGAGCGCGACCTGCACCTGCGGCCGGTGCCGGGGGTGCGCTCGCTACAGCTGGGACTGTCCGGCGAGGCCTCCCGCCGCTACGCCGACGAGTGGACCGTCGCCATCACCGACGTGACCGAGCTGGCACACAGCGTGCACGCTCTGGTGCGCGCCGGCGACCTCGATACCGCCCGTGACCTGCTGCCGGCCGAGCGAGAGTATTGACAGACATCTGTCAGTAAGGTTACCTGTCCTTCAACCTTCGGCGCTACCGTCCGCTCGCCGTCGGGAGACCAGACCCGTTCGAGTCTTCCTAGGAGCCTGCCCGTGACCAGGTACCGCCTGCCGCTCGTCGCGGTCGTCGCCGTCGCACTGTCGCTGACGGCGTCGGCCGCGTTCGCGCTGACCCAGTCGAGCAAGGCCGCGCTCGCCGCCGGGCCGAGCGCGAGCCAGCTGCTCGCCCGCACCCAGACCTGCAACCAGGTGTCCAACGGCAAGTACGCCACCGACGACGGCGGCGCGGCCACCGTCGCGATCTGCAAGAGCGGGTCGGCGTACTTCTGGAGCGCCGACATGGACATCGACTGCGACGGCATCAGCACGTCGCGCTGCAACGCCGCGACCGACCCGTGGTACCAGCCGCAGACCTCGTTCACCACGAGCGCCGGCGCGTTCTTCACCTCGGACGTGACCCGCTACTACGTGATCCCGCTGCCGAGCAGCCGCTTCGACTACGGCGCGAGCGGCATCCGCCCCGGCGCCGTCGCCGCGGTCGTCTACAACAACCAGGTCGCCTACGCGGTCTTCGCCGACGAGGGCCCCGACAACATCATCGGCGAGGGCTCCTACGCCCTGGCCACGGCCCTCGGCATCGACTCGAACCCGGCCACCGGCGGCACCGCGGGCCCGGTCACGTTCATCGTCTTCCCGAGTTCCGTGCCGAGCCCCGTGGAGAGCAACACCGCGATCGACAACACCGGCGCCAACGCCGCGAACGCGTGGCTCGGCACCACCCCGACCGGCGGCCCGACCACCCCGACGAGCGGCCCGACGGGTTCGGCCGGCCAGATCGTCGGCTACGGCGGCAAGTGCGTGGACGTCGCCGGCGCGAGCTCCGCCAACGGCGCCGCGGTGCAGCTCTACGACTGCAACGGCACGACCGCCCAGCGCTGGACCCGCGCCTCCGACAACACCCTGCGCGCCCTCGGCAAGTGCATGGACGTGACCGCGGCCGGCACCGCCAACGGCACCAAGGTGCAGCTCTACGACTGCAACGGCACGAACGCGCAGAAGTGGACGCGCAGCGGCTCGACGTACGTCAACACCGGCTCCGGCAAGTGCCTCGACGCGACCGGCCCCAGCTCCGCCAACGGCACGCGCCTGCAGATCTGGACGTGCGGCGGCGGCGCCAACCAGAACTGGTCCCTGCCGTCCTGACGGTTCCCCCTTTCGCTGACGCCTGACCCGCCGCCGCTACGGCGGGTCAGGCGTCAACCGTCAGCGTGGGGTGATCTGCAACTGCCGTCTCACGTTTCGCTCCGATCTGACGTCTACAGAGAGACGTACAGAGAAAGGAGCCGCGATGAGCACGCGACACATGCTGGTGGAGACATCCCTCGGATCGGTCACGATCGTCGCGAGCGGTGACGCGATCATCGGCCTCTACTTCCGCCATCACATCCGCCGGCCCGCGCAGGAAACGTTCGGGCAGGAAGTGACGACGGCCGAGGATGCGCTGCTTGCCGAGGCGGCTGAGCAGCTGATCGACTACCTGGCCGGCGGCCGACGTGAGTTCGGCCTTCCGTTCGACGCCGCGGGTGATGCGTTCCAGCACGCCGTGTGGAGCATCGTCGCCGAAATCCCGTTCGGTGAGACCACCACCTACGGGCAGATCGCGGAACGGCTCGGCGACAAGTCTCTGGCCTACCGCGTCGGCCAGGCAGTCGGCGCGAACCCGCTGTGCATCTTCGTGCCGTGTCACCGCGTCGTCGGTGCGAACGGGAACCTCACCGGCTACGCCGGCGGGCTTCGGCGCAAGCAGGCGCTGCTGGAGCTCGAGGAACCCGCTGCGGTGCGCGCCGGACGATTGTTCTGACGAATCTCACGAAAGCACCGCCTTCCCCGTCTTCAATGGGATGAACATGAAACAGCCGTTCGAATCAGTGGTCGCGCAGCACAGCGTCACCGTGCTGCGCGTCTGCCGAGCGCTCCTCGGGGTGCAAGATGCGGACGACGCCTGGTCGGAGACCTTCCTTGCCGCGTTGCGCGCCTACCCGGACCTTCCGGAGACCGCGAACGTCGAGGCCTGGCTCGTGACCATCGCCCGCCGCAAGGCGATCGATGTCCAGCGGGCCGCGAAGCGGGACCCCCTGCCGGTGGAGACCTTGCCGGAAGCGCCGACCTCGATCGGAATCCCGGGCGCCGACGACACCGACCTCTGGGAGTTCGTCGGCCGTCTCCCCGGCAAGCAACGGCAGGCGATCACCTTTCATTACCTCGCCGGCATGTCACATGCGGAGATCGCGGCGATCCTCGGCGGAACCGTCGACGCAGCACGAAGAGCCGCCGCCGACGGACTCAAAACCCTCAGGAAGCACTATCCGGGCGCACACACGAAAGGAGCACTCCAATGAGCGACGTCCGCAACAATGACGCCCTCACCGCCCTGTCGGCGCCCATCGACCCCGAGACCCTGGCACGGCTGCACACCCGACTCGAAATCGAGGCGCAGGCCGAAGGTCTCGTCGACGTCGCGTACACGACCGTTGACAGCCCGCTCGGGAAGTTGCTGCTCGCGGCGACCCCGAAGGGCCTGATCCGCGTCGCCTACGCCCGCGAGGACCACGACCGGGTGCTGGAGAACCTGGCCGAGAAGGTCAGCCTCCGCATCCTGCGCGCACCGAAGCGACTCGACGACGCGGCGCGCGAGCTCGATGAGTACTTCGAGCGCCGCCGGAAGGTTTTCGACCTGCCGCTCGATCTGTCCCTCTCGCGCGGCTTCCGGCTGCTCGTCCAGCAGCACCTCCCGGAGATCGGATACGGCCAGACCCGCAGCTACCGGGAGGTCGCCGAGCTCGTCGGCAACCCCAAGGCCGTGCGCGCCGTCGGCACCGCCTGCGCCACCAACCCGCTGCCCGTCGTCGTGCCCTGTCACCGTGTGCTGCGCGCCGACGGCTCCCTCGGCGGCTACGTCGGCGGGCTCGAGGCCAAGACCGTCCTGCTCGAGCTGGAGGTCGCGGCATGACCACCAACCCCTGGCGCAATCGCGTCGAATCCGCGGACTGGGCCGCCGTTGCGGCCGAGATCGACGAGTACGGCGGCGCCTTGCTCCCGCAGCTCCTCGCCCCCGAGGAGGCGAAAGAGATCCGCGAGCTGTACGACAGCGATGAGCTGTTCCGCAGCACGATCAACATGGGCCGGCATCGGTTCGGCGAAGGGCAGTACCGGTACTTCGCCGCACCGTACCCCGAGCCGATCGAGGCACTGAAGCAGGCTCTCTACCCGAGGTTGCTGCCGATCGCCCGTGACTGGTGGACCAAGCTCGGCCGGCCCGCCCCTTGGCCGGACACCCTCGATGAGTGGCTGCAGATGTGCCACGACGCCGGGCAGACCAAGTCGACGGCGATTCTGCTGCGCTACGGCGCGAACGACTGGAACGCCCTGCACCGCGACCTCTACGGTGACCTCGTCTTTCCCCTCCAGGTCGTGATCAATCTCAACGAGCCCGGAGTCGATCACACCGGCGGCGAGTTCCTCCTGCTGGAGCAGCGGCCGCGGGCGCAGTCCCGCGGCACGGCCACACTCCTGCCGCACGGTCACGGGTATGTCTTCACCACTCGCGACCGCCCCGTCCGCTCCGCTCGCGGCTGGTCGGCGGCGCCGGTGCGGCACGGGGTCTCCGTGATCCGCTCCGGCGAGCGGCACACGCTCGGCCTCGTCTTCCACGACGCGGCATGAGCACCACGAGGACCTACACGCTCATCGGCGCGGACGGCCGCCCCCACTCGTCTCCCGCCAGAGGCGAGTGGGGCGGCCACTGCGGCAACAAGATCTACGGCCGGCTCGACTGCCCCTCCGCGCTGCGAGCGATCGCGCGAGGCGGCTACGTGCAGCACCGCGTCTTCTTCGCAGACGAGGCGACCGCGATCGCCGCCGGCTACCGGCTCGGTCAGCGGCTGAACTTTTCGGTCGCCTCGGGGGTCACTGGGGTGAAGAAGTTGACCATGTTGCCGTCGGGGTCGCGGAAGAGCAGGGCTCGGTTGCCCCAGGGCATCGTCGTGGGCACGTTCACGAAGTCTTCCACCACACTCTTCAGGTCCTCGTAGAGCGCGTCCACGTCGTCCACCAGGAACTCGATGATCGCGGTGCGGTTGTCCGCCGGGCGGGCCGAACCGGGCGCGAACAGCGGGACCGTGCGGGTGCTGCCGATCGCCAGCGTGCCGTGGTCGGTGCGCAACTCGGCGAAGTCCTCGTTGCCCCAGACCGCCTGCACGCCTGTGACCTTCTCGTAGAAGCCGACCAGGCGGTTGATGTCGCCGGTGATAACGCGGATCGAGACGAAATCCATGGTTTCTCTCCTTGTTCGGTGAGGTCCCGTGTTGCCTGTCGAGATCCACGCTAGAACGAATACCGGACAGAAACGGTCCAGTATTTTCGGTACAGTTCGAAACATGGCACGACCGACAGCTGGGGTGCTCACGCTGCTCGAACTCCTGCAGTCTGGCGGCATTCGGACGATGGCCGAGCTCGCCGACCGCCTCGGTGTCGATCCGCGCACGGTGCGGCGCTACGTGGGGCATCTGATCGACCTCGACGTACCAGTCGAGTCGGTGCGCGGCCGTTACGGCGGATATCGGCTCGCCGTCGGCTATCGTCTGCCGCCGCTCATGCTCAGTGACGACGAAGCCCTGGCCGTGCTCCTCGGCCTGGTTGCCGGCCGGCGCGCCGGGTCAGCAACGACAACAGGTATGGGTACGGCGAGCGAGACAGCCGCCGCGAAGATCCGTCGCGTCCTGCCATCGCGGATCGCGGATCGGCTGGACGCAGTACTCGAATCCCTCGCCTTCACCGCCGAGCCCGACGACGTCCCTACGCCGCAGACCGGTGTCCTGCTCACCGTCGCCGACGCGGTCCGCCACCACCGGCCGATCTCGATCAAATACACCTCGGGCGGCGGCCGCAGCAGCGTCCGCACGCTGCATCCGTTCGGGCTGGTCAACCACGCGAACCGGTGGTACGTCACCGGTGCCGATCCGGAGATCGGCGAGGATCGGACCCTCCGGCTCGACCGCATCGCCGACGCGAGGACGCTGCCCGGCTCGTTCGAGCCGCCCGCCGGGCTCGAGCCCGCGCAGCGCCTTCTCACCTCGATGGCGCGGGCCCCGTACCAGCACGAGGTGACGCTGCGGATTCAGGGGACGCTCGAGCAGATCCGCAAGCGGCTACCGGCCAGCGTCGCCGAGGTACGGGACGGTGCGGACGAGGGCTGGCAGCGTGTGGAAATTCGGGCGGAGAGTCTGGACTGGCTGCCCGCGGTGCTCGCCGCGCTCGACCTGCCGTTCGTCATCGAGCGCCCGGACGAGCTGCGCGACCGCGTCGTCGCGCTCGCCGACCGGCTGGCGACCTCGGGACGGAAACTGTCGTAGCGGTCGCTCGGTAAGTCCGCTGCACTACGTGGTCGGCCAGCGGGAAGGCGGCGGCACCCAGCCTGGGTGAAGCACTACCGCCAGCGTTGGCGGAGGTGGCCGACGAGTGCCGGGTCGACCGGGGCGGACCAGTCGCCGCCGGGGCGTACCGCCGAGCCTGAGTGCAGGGCCGTGATGCCTGCCGCGGCCAGGGCGGCAAGGTGGGGCTCGCGCACGCCGCCGCCGGCCAGGATCCGCGGGGCGTGGTGAGCGGCCTCGGCGGTGAGCACTGGCAGGCCCTCGTCGACGCCCTTCGGTGAGCCCGCCGTCAGGACCGCGTCCAGGCCCGGCAGGTCCCGCAGCGCCGACCAGGCGGCGGTGCGCGAGGCGGCGTGGTCGAGCGCGCGGTGGAATGTCCACGGTGCGCCGGCCAGCTCCGGCAGGACGGCGTCCAGGGCGCGGCGGTCGACGGCGCCGGAGTCGTCGAGGAAGCCCAGGACGAACTGCTGGGCGCCGGCCGCGCGCAGCGAGCGGGCCGTGCGGCGCAGCGACGGCGGGTCGGCGGCGAAGCCGGGGCGCGTGCGCAGCATCACGCGGACCGGGAGCGAGGTGGCGGAGAGCACCGCGGCGAGCATGGCCGGGGCCGGGCTCAGGCCGTCGGCGGACATGTCGCTGACCAGCTCGATCCGGTCGGCGCCGCCGTTCTCGGCGGCCCGGGCGTCGGCGGCGTCCAGCGCGATGATCTCCAGGAGCATGCCGCCAATCCTGACAGGGGGTTCCGACGGGAAGCTTTCGCAAAGAAGTCACTCGGTTGTTTCCTTGGCCGGATTAGCGTGCGAACCATGCACCGCCGTCAGTCCGCGCTGGCGATCGCGCTGGTGGGCGCCGCGTTCGCCACGTTGCTGTTCCAGCTTTTCGCACTGCCCCTCCTGCTGCTGCCGCACGACGTGCGCTGGGCCTGGCTGCTCGTGCCGATCGCGCTCACCACCGTGCCGCTGTGGTCGCTCATTCACGAAGGGATCCACGGCACCCTGGTGCGCGAGCGAGGGTGGAACGACCGGCTCGGCCGGGCGCTGGCGGTCGGCTACGGCGGCCCGTTCACGCTGCTCAAGGCCGGGCACCTGCTGCACCATCGGTTCAGCCGCACCCAGCGCGAGCGCACCGAGGTGTACGACCCGGCCCGCTCGTCGTGGCTCGCCGCCGCGCGCACGTACTACCCGCGGCTGCTCGGCGGGCTGTACGCCGTGGAGCTCGCCTCGGTGCTGCTGGTGCTGCTGCCCCGGCCCGGGTGGCGACTGCTGGTGCGCAAGACGGACTCGCTGGACTCCGTCACCGGGCTGCTGTTCGAGCGGGTCGCCCGCCGCGACAACCTCCGCAAGTTCCGGCTGGAGGCGCTGGCGGTCATCGTGACGTACACCGGATCCTCCGTCGCCTACGGCGGCCACGCGTGGATGCTGTGGAGCGCGGTCGGCGCCCGGGCGCTCATCGTGTCCCTGGCCGACAACGCCTACCACTACCGCACCCGCCTGGAGCGCCCGCTCGACGCGATGAACCTCGCCCTGCCGCGCGCCCTGGAGTTCTTCGTCCTCGCGTTCAACCTGCACAACGTGCACCACCGCCACCCCGGCCTGCGCTGGCATGAGCTGCGCGCCGCGTTCGTCGCCGACCGCGACGAGATCCACCTCGGCTGGTTCGCCGCGGTCGCCCGGCAGTTCAGGGGCCCGATCCCGCTGACCGCCGACGAGGTGCGCCCGCTCCCCGCGGCCGATACGGTGCCGCAGTGGACAGCGCAGCTGTCGGGCGCGCCCTCGACGCTTCCCTGACCCCGGTCCGCGACTCAGGCCGCGGCCGTGCGCGGCCCGCCCGAACCGGCACGCTGCGGCGCTTCATGGACGATGCGAGCCGCCCTGGCCCCGGTCCGTGGGCTCCGCCGGGGGTGGGCGACGGTGAGGCAAGCGGCCTCGCCGCGGACGGCGCCGTCCCGGTCAGGCCGCGGCGGCGCGGAGGCGCCCGAACCGGTGGGCCGCCGCGGCGGTGACGGTGAGGCGGGCGGCACTGGCGGTGGCCGCGAACAGCAGCGGCCAGCCGGCGGCGTGGGTCAGCAGCCCGGTGGCGAGCAGGTGCGCGTCGCCGAGCATGCACCCCCACACGGCGAAGCGCGCGGCGGGCGCGCTGAAGCGGTCGAGCCGCGGCCCGAGCGGCCCGGCGGCGGCGCAGGCGATGAGCGCGGCCGGGATGAGCAGGATCAGCAGGTACGGGTACATCGGCGCGGCCGACAACGCCGCGCCGACCCGCGCCGGCCACGACTCGCCCGGCGCCGCCGGGGTCGAGGCCACCCAGAGCAGCCCGATGAGCGGCCCGGCCAGCAGCAGCCCCAGCCCGATGCGGTGCGCGGACTCGGCGAGCAGCTCCCGGGCGAACGCGCGCGCGACCACGGCCGGCGGCCCCGACTCCGCGATCGCCTCCGCGGCCGCCGCGAGCGGATCGGCGCCGCATTCCACGCGGGCCTCGACGTCGCACCAGAGCCCGTCGGCCAGCTCGGCCCGGATCGCCGCGCGGGTGCGCCGCCCGGCGGGCAGCGCGCCGGTCACCGCGTCCAGGTAGGCCGCGATCGCGCCGTCAGGGTCTGTTTGCGGCCCCGTGCCCGGGCTCATACGTAGGCATGCTACGCCCGACCGCCGGCCCGTGCGCGCCCGCGCGCGGGTCACCGCGCCGCCGCCATCGGCCGGGCCATGCGCGGGCCGCCCTCGCGCCGGCCGCGCCCGATTTGTCGCGTTTGCCACGCCGGGCTAAGCGCGGACCGGAGTCCTGGTGCGCGTGCGGGTGAGGCGGGCCGAGAAGCGTGCGGCGAGGCTCGGGTAGCGGGTGGGCAGCAGCCGTACCAGGGCGTCGACCAGGCGGGCGTCGCCGCCGACGAGGATGCGTGAGCGGCCCCGGGCCACGCCGGTCAGGATGATCTCGGCGGCGCGGGCGGCGGGCATCTTGAGGAGCTTCTCGTTGTACAGGCGAACGCGGGCCTCCTGCTCGGGAGTCACCTCGGCGCCGGCGCGGCGGGCCTCCTCGAGCGCGGCGCTGGCGATGCCGGTGCGGACGCCGCCCGGGTGCACGACCGTGACGCGCACGCGGTGGCCGGCGAGCAGCATCTCGCCGCGCAGCGTCTCGGTGAAGCCGCGGACCGCGAACTTCGACGCGCAGTACGCGCTGAGCTCCGCCTGCGCCATGATGCCGTTCAGGCTGGAGACGTTCACGACGTGGCCGTCGCCGGAGGCGATCAGGTGCGGCAGGAACGCCTTCGTGCCGTGGATGACGCCGTACAGGTTGACCGAGAGCACCCGGTCGTACACGGCCCAGTCCGACTCCAGCACCGTGCCGCCGGCACCGGCGATGCCGGCGTTGTTGTACACCTGATGCACCACGCCGAAGACGCCGGCGACCTCGTCGGCGAACGCCTCGACGGCGCTCCTCTCCGCGACGTCGACGCGTGCCGTGTGCGCCTCGGCGCCGAGGCCGCGGACCAGCTCGGCGGTCTCGGCGAGCGGGGCGTCGTGCACGTCGGCCAGCGCGAGCCGGGCGCCCCGGCGGGCCAGGCCGAGGGCGAGCTCGCGGCCGATGCCCCCGCCCGCGCCGGTGACGACGGCGACCTTGCCCTGGAACGGGTTCATGCGCTCTCCCCCGAATGCGAAATATCCAGCCACTCCGCAGCCGAATATTTCGGATTTATCAGCTTATTTGCTGATTCTGCGATGAGGTCGACGAGGCGGTCGATGATGCCCGGCGACAGGTGGTGCGACATGCCGGCGATCTCGACGTGGCGAGCCCCGGGGATCGCGGCCGCCGTCGCCCGGCCGCCGCTCGGGTGGACCATGCGGTCGACGTCGCCGTGGATGACGAGCGTGGGCGCGGTGATCCGGCGCAGGGCCGCGGTGCGGTCGCCGCTGGCCTGGATGGCGCCGATCTGCCGGGCGACGCCGGCGGAGCGGGCGGGGCCGCCGCCGCGGTCCCAGGCGCCGGCGGCCCAGGCGCGCTCGTCGGGATCGTCGTACGGGAACGCGCGCGAGCCGATGTGGTCGAGCATCGCCAGGTGGCGGGCGACCCACTGCTCGCGGGTGCGGGCCGGGCGCTTCGCCATGCGCAGCAGCGTCGAGCGGGCCGGCTGGCCGACGCGGCGGTCGCCGGTGGTGGAGAAGATCGACGTGAGGGTCGCGACGCGGGGCGGGTCGAGCGCGGCGAGGCTCTGCGCGATCATGCCGCCCATCGACATGCCGACGACGTGGGCGCGCTCGATGCCGAGGTGCCCGAGCAGGGCCGCGGCGTCGCCGGCCATGTGCTCCAGGGTGTACGCGCCGCGAGGCGGGCGGGCGACGAGCTGGCGCAGCATGCTCGGCGGCGCCGCGGCGACCCGTGTGGAGCGGCCGGCGTCGCGGTTGTCGAACCGGACGACCCGGAAGCCGCGGGCCAGCAGGCCGTCGAGCATGGGCCGCGGCCACGACGTCAGGTCGAGGCCGAGGCCGGCGATGAGCAGCAGCGGTACCGCGGCGGCATCACCGTCGGTGCGAAAGCACAGCCGGATGCCGCCGGGCGCGTCGAAGAACTGATCCTCGGTCACGCCGACACCGTCGCACGGCTGGAGCTCAGGCGCAGCTGCGGGTCGGCAACCGCGCCGCGGCGCAGCAGCTTCACGTCGGACTGGTAGTTCATGGACGTCAGCCACGGCGCCCGGTCGCCCTGGCGGGGCAGCTTGGCGATGGCGCGCTGGATGTACCCGGCGTCGAAGTCCAGGAACGGCCGCGTCGGCATCTGCGGGTTTGCGGGCTCGGGGCGGCACACGTCGTACCCGTGCTCGTCCAGGTAGGACAGCAGCCGGCAGAAGTACTCGCACAGCAGCCCGATCTTGAGCGTCCACGACGAGTTGGTGTAGCCGATCGCGTACGCCAGGTTGGGCACCCCGGAGAGCATGACGCCCTTGTAGGCGATGGTCTGCGCGAGGTCGACGGGCGCGCCGTCGACGCTCAGGGCGACCCCGCCGAACGCCTGCACGTTGAGCCCGGTCGCGGTCACGATGATGTCGGCCGGCAGCTCCTCGCCCGAGGAGAGCAGGACGCCCGTCTCGGTGAACGTCGCGATCCGCCCGGTGACCACCGACGCCTTGCCGGCGCGGATCGCGCGGAACAGGTCGCCGTCGGGCACGAGGCACAGCCGCTGGTCCCAGGGGTCGTACGGCGGGTTGAAGTGCTCGTCGACGGGATAGCCCTCCGGCAGCGCCTTGGCGTTGACCCAGCGGATGAGCCGGCGGGCGGTGCCCGGGTGGCGCTGGCAGAACCGCCAGATGGCGCGCTGCCGGGCGATGTTGAGCCGGCGCACGGCCCGGTGCGCGCGCTCCTCGCCGAGCAGCCGGCGCAGCCGCACGGCCAGCGCGTCCCGTGACGGCGCCGGCAGGACGTAGCTCGGGGTGCGCTGCAGCATCGTCACGTGCGCGGCGGTGCCCGCCATCGCGGGCAGGATGGTGACGGCGGTGGCGCCGCTGCCGATGACGACCACCCGCTTGCCCGCGTAGTCGAGGTCCTCCGGCCACGCCTGTGGGTGCACGACGGTACCGCGGAACCGCTCCCGCCCCGGGAACTGCGGCGTGAACCCTTCGTCGTAGCGGTAGTACCCGCCGGCGCAGAACAGCCAGGTGCAGGTCAGCGCGGTGCGCTCCCCCGTGTCGGCGCGCTCGATCTCCAGCCGCCAGTGCGCCTCCTGCGACGACCATGCGGCGGAGACGACCCGATGGTGGTAGCGCACCTGCCGGTCGATGCCGTGCTCGGCCGCGGTCTCGCGCAGGTACGCCAGGATCGCCGGCCCATCGGCGATCGAGCGCTCCTCGCGCCAGGGCCGGAACTCGTACCCGAACGTGTGCAGGTCCGAGTCGGAGCGGATGCCGGGGTACCGGAACAGGTCCCACGTGCCGCCGCTGGCACCGCGCGCCTCGAGGATCGCGTAGCGCCGCTGCGGATGGGAGCGCTGCAGGTAGTAGGCGGCGCCGATGCCGGACAGTCCGGCGCCGACGATGACGACGTCGAGGTGTTCGACCCCGGGCATGGGCACCTCCAGTGCGGGTTCATTAAAGCCTCGCGGTTGCCGGCCCCACCAACCAAGGGCAAAACGCACCAGATTCAGTCGTTGCCGGTGCAGTTTGTCACTACAGTGGTGCTCGTGCTGTGGGAGCCGCCGTCGCCGAGGGTCCGGGAGCTGATCCGCATGGGCGCCGAGTTCGCGCTCAACCCGCCGCCGGAGTGGCTCGCCGAGCTCGACGAGGCGACGTTGTCCGGCGCGGACATGCGGGCGATCGCGGCCGATCCGGTGCTGGCGGCCGGCACTCGGCGTACCAATCGATCGAACTTGCTCTTCTGGGCGGCGGCGAACGTCCGCGAGCCGGGCGCGCAAGTCCAGCCGAACCTCGGCGAGGCGCCCTTGGCGACCGCGCGCGACCTGGTGCGCCGGGGCCTGGACGAGTCGGCGCTGGACGCGTACCGCATCGGCCAGGGCGTGGCGCTGCGCCTGTGGCTGCGGGTCGCGTTCAGCCTGACCACCGACCCGGACGAGCTGCGCGAGCTCGTCGAGGTGTCGTGCCGGTCGATCTCGACGTTCGTCGACGACACCGTGGCCGCGATCTCGGCCCAGATGCGCGCCGAGCGCGCCGAGCTGCGCCGCGGCACCCACGCCGAGCGCCGCGAGGTGGTCGCGCTGCTGCTGGACGGCGCGCCGATCGGCCGCCAGCACGCGGAGGCCAGGCTCGGCTACCGCCTGTCCCGCACCCACACCGCCGCGGTGATCTGGAGCGACGAGCACAGTCAGGACCTCGGCGAGCTCGACCGCGCGGCCGACGCCCTCGCAGCGGCCGCCGACGAGCCGCGCCCGCTCACCGTCCTGGCCAGCGCCGCCACCCGCTGGGTCTGGGTGCACGGCCGCCCCGACGCCGCCGCGCTGCACCCCGCCCCCGGCGTGCGGATCGCGATCGGCTCCACCGCCGCGGACCTGGACGGCTTCCGCCGCAGCCACCTCGACGCGATCACCACGCAACGGATGCTGGCCCGGCTCGCCTCCACCCAGCAGGTGGCCACGCACGACGAGGTGGAGCTGGTCGCCCTCGTCACGCAGGACCGCGAGCGCGCCGAGGAGTTCGTCGCGCGGACCCTCGGCGACCTGCGCTCGGCGCCACCGGAGATCCCGGATGCGGTACGCGTATTCCTCGCCGAACAGGGCAACGCCACCCGCGCCGCGGCCCGCCTGTTCACGCACCGCAACACCTTGCTACGCCGCCTCTCCCGGGCCGACGCGCTGCTCCCTCGCCCGCTGGCCGCCAACGGCCTCAACATCGGCGTGGCACTGGAGATCCTGCGCTGGAGTGGCGGGCGCTCCTGAACCGGGCGCGGTCTTGACGGGCGTGGGACCGTGTTGGCATGGCCGACGGGCACTCCGTTTCGTCATCACGCAACCCGTTCGCGCTGCCGACCGGCGTGGCCGGTCGCCTCGCCGGCTGGATCATGGCCCGCGACGACGGCCCGCACCGCGAGGCGGCCGTCCTGCTCGCCCCCGCTCCCGGCGCGACGGTGTGCGAGGTCGGCTTCGGACCCGGCCAGCTCCTGGCGGTCCTGGCCGAGCGCGACCCGTCGATCCGGCTGTGCGGCGCCGACCCGTCGGAGGTCATGCTGGCGCAGGCCCGCCGCCGGGCACCGAGCGCCGACCTGCGGCTGGGCGCCGCCGACGAGCTGCCGTTCTACGACGACAGCGCCGACCACGTCGCGTCGATCAACAACGTCGCGCTGTGGCCGGACCGGGGCGCCGGCCTGGCCGAGGCGCGCCGCGTCCTGCAGCCCGGCGGCACGCTCCTGCTGGCATGGCACTCGTCGTCGGCACCGAGCCCGATGCGGCGCGCACTGGCCCGCCCGGACGCGTGGTGGGACGAGCTGCTGGCCGACGTACGCAACGAGTTCGGCAACGCCGATCGCCACAACCTGCGCCACCTCACCGCCTGCACGGCTACGGCCCCGCCCGCCGACACCGCCGAGGAGGAATAGCCCGCACGGCTCACGCGAAGTTGACGCCGACGTGGATCGCGACCTCGCGGATGCCGGTGACGGCGTTGCCGCACAGCAGCCAGCCGTAGTCGAAGTCGCAGTCCTCGTACGCTCTACCCAACGGCTTGAGCGTGGTGACGGCGAGCGGTGCCCCCGGTCGCAGGTCGATGTAGCCGAAGATCGTCTCAGCCTGAGCGCTCCCCCAGGGCGCGGCGATCAGCGTGTCGGGACCGCGACTGGCGAACAGAGCCACCCATATCCGGTCGGCGTCCACTCGGACGAGCCGCCAGACACCGATGTCGGCAACGACATGTCCCGTCGCGGTCTCGACGAGTTGGCTGGTGTCCATCGGCACACCCGGCGTGACGACACCGGATCGGCTCTGCACGCCGATGATGAGCTGCTGGTCGTCGCGATCGATGACCGTGCTCAGCAGGAACTGCGCCTTGGCGTAACGGAGCTCGCCATGCAGGTCATATACCTTCATGTCGGGTAGGCCGCGCTGGCAGATGAGATCTCCGCAGAGCCACAGGTCGGGCGGAAAGCGCGCGCTGTTCGTAATGTTCAAGTACGCGATCTGGCGCAAGTCGTGGCTGTCGAAGACGCCTACGCCCGGGTAGACGACGGACCCCGAGCCCGGCAGGGAAGGCGGAACAGCCAGGATGTATCTCGTCGACCCGCCGATGATCCAATAGTCCTTGGGCAGCGTTCCGACGAGGCGTGCACTTCCGGTCGTCAGGTCCACCGCCCGCACCGTGCCATCGCGGGCGATCGACCACTGCGAGCGGCCATCGAAATAGTTCGACGTCTTCAACCAGGGGGACCGCCAGATCTCCCGACCGGTACGCGCGTCGACGCCGACGGCATCGTCGGAACAGCCGTTGCACCAGATCGGCAAGATGGCACCGACCATGTTGGACAGGAGGGCACCCTTGTGGCGCCATAACTCGCGACCGGACCGAAGATTCAGGGCGATCGTCTGATCGGTGCCGGATCGCAGGATCTTGTGCGTCGCGTCTTCGTATCCCATGGCGCTCACGATGAGTACGCCATCGACGATGCGCAGCGACTGCAGGGCGCCGATGCCCGGATCGCGCCGCCAGAGCTCGCGTCCGCTGTGCAGGTCGAGCACGCCGATGGCCTCGTCGTGAACGGAGCGACGGGAGGCGTACCCGTCGCCGATCAGGGAATAGAACTCGCCCTCGGCCAGCGCCGGTAGCACCACCCGGGTCGCGCTCGGGCTCGGGTTGGTGGACAGTCCTACAGCCAGCGTGGCCAACAGCAATGTGATCCGGACCCAGCGCCACAACGATCGCATGCTTCCCCCGTCAGCCCCCAGAAGCCTGGCTGGACGCTATCAGCGACGCGCAACAGTGCTACAGCGGCGCTCATCGATCGCGTGTCAGCCGGGGTGTTGTGCCGCCTGGGAGTCGGCGTCGGCGGACATGCCCAGCAGCGGCGCCGTCGTCGGGCACCGGGCCGAGGCGCACTCCCCCACGTGTGCGCGGTAGGCGACCCGCGCGATCGGCACGACGGTCACCGCGAGTGGGCGCAGCGGGCCGGCCGACCAGAACCGTCGCGTGCTCTCGGCCCGGCGCGCGGCCCGGCGCAGGCTTGTCGTGAACTGTGTGAACTCGTGCCGGACCGTGCCGGAGCGGCCCACCGCGGGCCAGTCCAGCCGAACCGCGAAACCGTCGCATTCCATCGGGCACCACCCCTACCCGTCGAACCAACGACCAACCGCACGCAACTTTACTCGAACACCTGTTCGAATGCAGCCCTCGTACGGAACCAAACCAAGGGGCGACAGGGATTGGAGCGATACCGGGGAGCCTTACAGCGAGACATCCCTGGCCAGGTCGAATCCCGGGCCGTCGTGGTCCAGGTGCGGGTGGGCGATGTCCGTGTCCAGGTCGAACGAGGCGTCGTCGGCGTCCTCGGCCAGTTCGTCGTCGAGGTCCTCGTCGATCGCGCCGAAGTCGGTGGCGCCGTCCGCGTGGAGAGGTTCGGTGCTGTGGGATGCGACCGCCGAGAAGTCGACGGCGGGCGTGGTCGCTTCGTCGGTGCTCATCCAACGATCCTCCGAGATCGACCGAGGTCGCACAACCCAACAGCCGGTGAACCGACAGGTTGGCGAGTCGTTTTCGATGACCGGGGAGATGACCGGGGAGATCGATGCCGGGCAGCCGGTGCCGACGACGTACGGCAACCCGCCGTACCCCTGCGGCGCAGGTATGACCAACTGGTGATCCACCTCGGGCGAATAGACCTGCGTGCATGACGTTTTCCCTCAGCCGGCGGCGGCTGCTCGGCACCTCAGCCGCGGCCGCCGCCGGCGCCGCACTCCTGTCCGACTCCTCCGCCGCCGCCTTCGTGCCTTCGGGCCGCCCGGTCCTCACACACGGCGTGCAGAGCGGCGAGGCGAACGGCACCTCCGCGAACATCTGGACCCGCGCCGACGGGCCCGGCCGCATGTGGGTCGAGCTCAGCGACCGCCCCGACTTCCGCCACGCCCGCACCCTGCGCGGCCCCGTCGTGGACGCCGGGACCGACTTCACCGGCAAGCTGCGCGTCGAGGCGCTGTGCGACGGCCGCACCTACTACCGGACAACCTCAAGCGGTTCCTCGCCGAGGTGCCGCAGCTCAACC
The DNA here is from genome assembly GCF_039537565.1 of Dactylosporangium darangshiense. Classification (NCBI taxonomy): domain Bacteria; kingdom Bacillati; phylum Actinomycetota; class Actinomycetes; order Micromonosporales; family Micromonosporaceae; genus Dactylosporangium; species Dactylosporangium darangshiense. The sequence goes on along the minus strand of NZ_BAABAT010000053.1, from coordinate 26,661 downwards.
AGTGGGACGACCACGAGGTGCTCAACAACTGGTACCCGGGCGAGATCCTCGACGACGCCCGCTACACCGAGCGCCGCGTCGACGTGCTCGCCGCCCGCGCCGGCCAGGCGTTCTTCGAGTGGACGCCGCTGTCGGCCGGCCCGGTGTACCGCAAGCACTCCTACGGCCCGCTGCTGGACATCTTCAAGCTCGACATGCGCACCTACAAGGACGCCAACGACGGCGACACCTACGCCGACCCGAAACGTGGCCTGCTCGGCGCGCAGCAGCGGGCCTGGCTGATCCGTGGCCTGCTCGAGTCGAAGGCGACGTGGAAGGTCATCGCCAACGACCTGCCGCTCGGCCTCGTCGTCCCCGACGGCCCGGCCGCCCAGGAGGGCGTCGCGCAGGGCGACCCGGGCGCCCCGCTGGGCCGCGAGCTGGATTTCGCCGAGGTGCTGCGCACCGCGCACCGCCACGGCGTGACCGGCATCGTGTTCCTCACCGCCGACGTGCACTACACGGCCGCGCACCACTACGACCCCTCGCGCGCCGCGGTGCAGGACTTCACGCCGTTCTGGGAGTTCGTCTCCGGCCCGGCGAACGCGGACGCCTTCGGCCCGAACGCCCTGGACGCCACGTTCGGCCCCGAGGCCGTCTTCGTGCACGCCCCGCCGGCGGCCAACACCTCCCCGATGGGCGGCCACCAGCACTTCGGCGAGGTCGAGATCGACCCGCACAGCCGCGCCATGACGGTCCGCCTGCGGGACCTGACGGGTGCGGTGCTGTACTCCACGACGCTGCATACTGCTGGGCGTGGCTCACTTCAGTAGGCTCTACGCGATCGTGATCGACGCGCCGCGCCCGGACCACGAGGCCACGGTGGCCTTCTGGTCGGGCGCGGCCGGCGTCGACCTGCCGGTGGTGGCGAAATATCCGGAGTTCAACGGCGCGAAGCTGCCCACACACGACATGCTGCTGCTCACCCAGCGGCTCGGCGACGGCGCCCCGCGGGTCCACCTCGACTTCCACACCGACGACCTGGACGCCGAGGTCGCCCGCCTGGAGGCCCTGGGCGCCACCCGCGAGTCGCGCGCCGAGAACTGGCAGGTGATGCGCGACCCGGCCGGCCTGGTCTTCTGCGTCGTCCGCGACCGCCCCGGCACGCTGTCCGAGGCCAACGCCACCCGCTGGGCCTGAGCCGCCGCTCGTCAGCTGATGAAGACGGGCGTCACCGTGGTCGCGATGTGGACGTGGCCGTCGTGTACCTGTGTCGGGACCGGGCAGCCGAAGGCGTCGATCGCGGCCGCCGTTGCCGAAGGCCAGGGCAGGGACTGCTCGACCGGGGTGTCGTCCTCGCCGTCGAAGGTGTCGGCCTCGGCCCAGGCGATCCACAGTGGACCGCGCGACGGGCGTTCGACGTAGTAGGCGCCGTCGCGCTGGGAGACCGCCGTGGCGCCGGACAGTTCGCTGGACAGCAGGGTGAAGGTCGACGCGGCGGCGTTGTGGCGGGTCAGCGTGCCGACCGCGTCGTAGTCGAGCAGCGGCAGGCGGCCGAACATCAGGTCCATCATCTGGTAGCGGTCGCTGTATCCGGGGACCTCCGGGGCCAGGTTCCAGTACGCGGTCCGGGTCACGCCGCAGGCCATGGCCTGCACCGTGCGCATCACCAGCTGGCGGCAGGCGATGCGGTCGCGCTTGGCGGACAGGGCGCCGGGGCAGCCCTGCATGAGCATCTGCAGGCGGGGCGGCAGCTCGTCGATGCGGGCATACAGAGCGGCCATGGCGCGGCGCTCCGGGGTGTCCTCGCCCGCGAGCTCGACCAGGTCGGCGGCGTCCGGCGGGAGGGAGGCGAACGCCTCGGCGACGACCGGGTCCAGCTCCGGGAACTCGAACAGGACCGGGCCGGCGTGCTCGCCGGCGAAGACGGGGCGCTCGTAGCCGTGGCGGCGCATCATGTCGCGGGCCTGGGCGACGTAGTCGGGGACGTTCGACGGTTGTCCGTACAGGTGGACGTCGAACACGTCGAAGGCGTCGCGGCCGGTGTCGAGGATCTCGTCGAAGAAGGCGCGGGCGGGTGAGTCCGCGGGGGAGCTCAGCACGTCGTAGCCGCAGCCGCCGAGGATGACCTGCGCCTGCGGGTCGGCCGCGTGCACGGCCGTGTGCAGGGCGCGCAGCTGCGTGACGTACTCGGCGGCGGTGCCGGACCACAACAGGCCCGCGTTGCTCGGCTCGTTGTCGGCTTGGAAGTACCGAATCCGGCCCTTGCAGTGTTCCACGAGCGCGGTGGCGAAGCGCGCGTAGTCGTCGGGGTCCTTCGCCGGTGACGGCGGCAGGAACGTCGCGGGCTGCCGGGTGGCCCACGGCGAGCTCGAGCACACCGTCAGCCAGACCTCGGTGTCGCCGTCGAGCTGGGTCAGCAGCGCGTCGGCGGCGTCCCAGGTGAACCTGCCCGGCTCGGGCTCGAGCTGTGACCAGTAGAGGTAGGCGCGGACGAGGCCGGCGCCGAGCTCGCGGGCCTGCGGGACGAACTCGCCGGGCGGGCCGAACAGGCCGTAGCTCACCCCGCGGACGACGCCCAGCCGGAAAGTATCGTTCATATACTCAGGTGTACCACGTATAGTTGCCGCATGCCACCAGGTACGCCGCCCGTATGGGCGCTGCCCGCCCCGCCCGCCCGGCAGCGCCGGCTCGGGCGCGAGGAGATCGTCGCCGCGGCCGTCGAACTGGCCGACGAGGGCGGTGCGGCGGCGGTGACGATGAAGGCCGTGGCCGCGCGGCTGGGGCCCTATACGCCGATGGCCCTGTACCGGTACGTCCACCACAAGGACGGCCTCGTCGACCTCATGCTCGACGCGGCCGTCGCCGAGGTCGCGCTGCCCGAGCCGGGCGCCGGGTGGCGGGCGGACCTGGCCGCGGTCGCCGAGGGCACGCGGGCGATGATCAAGCGCCATCCCTGGTACGCCGAGCTGGTGCACACCCGGCCCCCGGCCGGCCCGCACACGATGCGCCGGCTCGAGCACATGCTGCGGGTGCTGACCGGCGAGGGGCTGCCGGTGCCCCGCGCGCTCACCTTCGCCGCGCTGCTGGACCGGCACATCGTCGGCAGCGGCGTGCAGGAGGCGCAGGAGGCGCGCTTCGAGCGGCTCGCCGAGCCCGGCGCGTTCGCCACCGTGCACGAGCTGGCGGCGGCCGACGGCGGCGTGCCGCTGCTGACCAGCTGGCTGGCCGCCCCGTCGCCCGGCTCACCCGATGAGCAGTTCGAGCTGGGTTTGCGGATGTTGCTGGACGGTATCGCCGCCCGGCTGCCCTGAACCCGCCCCACCGGCGCCGATCGCGGGCATCCTGGAAGGGTCCGGCCGCACAACGACCCGCAGCGACCGAGGAGGAACCCGATGCACGCAAACGTGGGAGATCGCCTGATCGTCGAGGGCGCACACGTCGGCGACAGCCGGCGGGAGGGCGTCATCACCCAGGTGCGCCACGACGACCACACACCGCCGTACACCGTGCGCTGGCAAGACGGGCACGAAGGGCTGGTCTTCCCCGGCCCCGACGCGCGCATCCTGCCGACGAAATCATCCTGAGGCGCGAGGGCGGCCGGCGCGCCGGCCGCCCCGCCGTGTTCAGACGGTGACGACGACGTTGCCGCGTTTGTGGCCCGTCTCGACGTAGCGCTGCACCGCGTAGGTGCCGATGCTGCCGGCCGCCCCGTTGACCAGCACGCGCTGGCCGGGCCGCACGCCGGCGAGGTCGCGCAGGAAGAACAGTGCCGTGCTGGCGCCGTCGACGGCGGCGACCGCTCAGGGTCAGGCCGGCGCGGCCGAGATGCGGGCCAGGCGCTCCGGCGTCGGCCAGCGCACGTCCCACGCCCAGCCGAGCTTCTCGAAGACCCAGATGAGCCGGGCCGAGATGTCGATCTGCCCGCGCAGCACGCCGTGGCGTGCGGACGTCGGGTCGGCGTGGTGCAGGTTGTGCCAGGACTCGCCCATGCTCAGGATCGCCAGGGGCCAGAAGTTCGCGGAGCGGTCGCGGGCGGCGAACGGGCGCTCGCCGATCATGTGGCAGACCGAGTTCACCGACCAGGTGACGTGGTGCAGGGCGGTGACGCGGACCAGGCCGGCCCAGAAGAACGCGGTCAGCGCGCCCTGCCACGACCAGCTGATGAGCCCGCCGAGCAGGGCCGGGGACAGCAGCGTGACGATGGTCAGCGGGCCGAAGAGCCGGTGGATGATGCGGATGTCGCGATCGGCGAGCAGGTCGGGGGCGAAGCGCTCCTGGTTGGTGAGGTCGCGCTCGAGCACCCAGCCGAGGTGGGCGTGCCAGAAGCCGCGGGCCAGCGCGACCGGGCCGGTGCCGAACAGCCACGGCGAGTGCGGGTCGCCCTCCTTGTCGGCGAAGGCGTGGTGGCGGCGGTGGTCGGCGACCCAGTGCAGGATCGGGCCCTGCACCGCCATGGTGCCGACGACGGCCAGGCCGATGCGCAGCGCGCGGCTGGCCTTGAAGGCGCCGTGGGTGAAGTACCGATGAAAACCGACCGTCGCTCCGAGGCACGTCACGGCGTAGAAGGCGACGGCCAGGATGATGTCCAGCCAGGCCAGCCCCCAGCCCCAGGCGATGGGTACGGCGGCCAGCAGGGCCAGGAACGGGATGATGACGAATGCATAGACCGCGACGTGCGCCGGTATGGGGCGCTTGCGGCCAAGGAGGGGCTTCACCGCCGTGGTCATGCGCCGGACCATAGAGGCCGGTCATGGCTGGCACCCCGCGAGAAGGATGCCAGCCCGGAACCGTCAGATGACGTGATTGGCGACGAAGCGCCCGTCGGGGTCCACCGCGGCCCGGATCTGGCGCAGCCGCTGCCACGCGGCGGCCTCGAACGCGCGGGAGGCGTCGACCCTGGTCTCGGCGAAGTTGAGGTACTCCCGGCCGTTGGAGAACGGCGCCATCGCCTCGGCCACGCGGGCGGTGTCGGCGACCGCGGCCGCGGCGAGCTCGGGCGTGGCGGCGATGCCGCAGGTGAACAATGCGTACGCGGCGTCGAGGCGGGGCAGGGCGCCGTGGCGCGGCGCCGGGCGGCCCAGCGCGCCGCCGAGCTGGCGCAGCTCCGCGGCGACGAGCAGCGAGGTGCCGGAGCCGGGGCCGGCCGCGGCGAGCAGCGCGTCGATCGCGGCGGCGTCCAGGCCGCCGAGCATCGCCGCGCGGCCGATCGCCGGCGTGGGGCCCTCGGGGTCCATGTGCAGGCGGGACAGCGCCGGGGCGGGCACGTCGGCGAACGTGTCCATCTCCGGGCGCAGCGCCCGCAGCGGCGCGAGGACGTCCGGGTCGCCGAGGGCGGCGCCGTCGACGACGAGCAGCTGCCGGTTCTGCAGCATCGCCGGGATCTGCGGCATCGGCGGCACCTGCAGCAGCCGCAGCGCGGTGGTCACGTGGTCGGGCGCGCCTTCGGCCCACTGCGCCCACGCCGGGATGACCCGCTCGGCCTCGCGCCAGTCCCAGACGAGCCAGCCGGCGTGCGCGGTCGCGATCGGGTAGAGGTCGAACTCGACCGCGGTGACGACGCCGAAGTTGCCGCCGCCGCCGCGCAGTGCCCAGAACAGCTCCGTGTTCTGGCCGGCGTCGGCGCGCACCAGCTCGCCGTCGGCGGTGACGAGCTCGACGGCGGTGAGGCTGTTGGTCTGCAGGCCGTGCCGGCGGGCGTACCACCCGATGCCCCCGCCGAGGGAGTAGCCCACGACGCCGACGTCGGGCGAGGAGCCGTGCAGCGCGGCGAGCCCGTGCGGCGCGGCCTGCTCGACCACGTCGATCCACAGGGTGCCGGCCTCGGCCCGGGCGGTGCGCGCCACCGGGTCGACCGTGACGGCGGTCATCGCCGAGGTGCGCAGCAGCACCACGTCGTCGAGTGGCCCGAGCGGGCCGGCGTTGTGGCCGGTGCCCTGCGGCGCGACCCGCAGCCCGGCGGCGGCCGCGGCCCGCACGACCTCGGCGACCTCGCCGGCGTCGGCCGGGTAGGCCACGGCGGCCGGGCGCTGCTGCACGGCCACGTTCCAGGGCATGCGGGCGGTGTCGTAGCCGGGGTCGCCGGGCAGGTGGACGGCGCCGCCGCACAGGCCGCGCAGAGAGTTGGCAATGGTCGTCACGGTGTTCTCCCAGTCTCGATCGCTTCGGAGAACACCGTGCCGCCGCGCGGTTGGGACGCACTTGCGCCGGACCTGAGCGCAACGTGAGCCGACGTGTCAGCTGGCCGTCTGTTTGCGACGGATCGCCACGAGCGTGTCGCGCACCGTGTGCGGGGTGAGGAACAGCGCCTGCGCGATCTCCCGCTCGTCGGCGCCGGACTCGGCCATCGCGAGCATGCGCCGCTCGCCGGTGGTCAGCTGCACCGGCGGCTCGGCGGGCACGTCCTCGCCCCGGGCGGCGAGGGCGGCGGCGATGTCGGAGCGCAGGCCCAGGGCGCCGCACTCCTCGGCGAGCTTCAGCGCCTCCCGCAGCAGGTCCACGGGCTCCTCGACGACCTGGCCGAGGGCGAAGAGCGCGCGGGTGTACTCCAGCCGCGCCTGCGTCCCGCTCAGCATGTCGACGGCCTCGCGCAGCAGCTCGGTGTCGCCGCCGATCTCGCCGGCCACGCGCAACGCCCGCCCGACCGCCCGCGGGCTGCCCCAGTCGCGCATCTCGGCGAGGTCGGCCATCGCCAGCTCCACGGCCTCGCCGGCGCGGCCGAGCGCGGCGAACGCCTGCGCGCGCAGGCAGCGCTCCTCGTACCACTGCGGGTTGCCGGCGCTGACCTCGGCGGGCAGCAGCCGCAGCGCGTCGGCGGGCCGGCCCTCGGCGATGAGCAGGTATGCGTGTGCCTGGTTGACCAGCCGGATCCCGTCGCCGACGCGGGGCCGGTCCAGGTGCGCGTCGACGAACGCGCGCGCCTCGGCGAGCCGGTCCTGCTCGATGAGCACGCGGATGAGGAACGCCTCGCCGTAGGAGATGCCCAGCGCCGGCACCCCGCCCCAGGTGAGGCTCTGCTCGTTGGCCGCGACGAGATGGTGCGCCGCCTCGGGCAGGTCGCCGCGCTGCCAGTCCCGCCAGCCCGACCACAGCTGCCCGGCCAGCACCGTGAACAGCGATCCGCGGGTGTGCCCCTGCGCGATCGAGTCGTCCCAGAGTGCGCCGGCGCCGATGTCGGCGCTCTCCAGGACCACGCCGGCGATGACCCAGAACAGGCCGGGGTCGCCGTCGAGCAGGAAGCCGCCGTCGAGCGCGAAGCGGGCCAGCCGGATCGACTCGTCACGGGACTCGCCACGTGCGAGCAGCTCCCACCCCCGGCACGCGGCGAGCATCCGCGCGCCGATGCCGTCGCCGGCGATCTCGACGTCGAGGTCGCCGGCGACGAACGCGTCGCCGCTGTACATGTACGCCGCGATGCGCTCCAGCGCCGTCATCGCCTGCCGCTCGTCGACGAACTCGGGCGCGAGGCGGGCCGAGGCCCGCCGCGCGAACGCGGGCGCGTTGCCCTCCGGCCCGGCGAAGATCAGCGTGTGGATGAGCATCCGGGAGACCAGCGCGAACGTCGCCGGGTCGGTGCGCGGGTCGTCGTAGGCGGCGCGCAGGTGCGCGATCGCCGCCGGCCCGTCGCTGAGCGTCTCGACCTGCCCGGCGGCCAGCAGCACGGCGGGGCGCAGCTGCGGGTCGGGCGGCTCGGCGAGGGCCCGGCGCAGGTACGCCGCGGCGCCGTCCGGCGCACCCCGGTGCAGCGCGGTGTCGGCCGCCGCCCGCAGCACCTCGACCACCCACGGGTCGCCGCGCTCGGGCATCTGCAGCAGGTGCGCGGCGATCTGCTCGGGCGCGGCGCCGGTGAGGACCCGGGCGGCCCGCTCGTGCTGCAGCTGCCGCTCGCCGGGCGGCAGGTCCTGGTACACGGCGTCGCGCACGAGGGGGTGGACGAAGCCGATCGGGTACTCGTGGCGGACGACTTCGGCCCGCGCGAGCGCGGCGACGGCGAGGGCGGCCTCGGCCTCCTCGACGTCGGCGAGCGCCGCGATGGTCGGCAGGCCCGCCCCGTCGCCGAGCACCGCGATGGCCCGCGCGACGGCGGTGCTGGCGGCCGGCATCCGCCGCAGCCGGAACAGCACCATGCTCGACACGGCCCGCGAGCCGATCGCGGTCACGGTGCCCGCGTGCGCGCCGGTCGGCCGCACGCCGCTGGCCTCGAGGGCCCGCAGCAGCTGGCGCAGCAGCAGCGGGTTGCCGGAGGTGGTGCGGTGGCAGGCGGCGATGAACGGGTCCTCGGCCGCGTCGCCGAGCCCCTCCCGCACCAGGTCGGCGACGCCTTCGGCGCTCAGCGGGCCCGGCCGCACCGCGGTCGTGGCGGGGTCCAGCTGCAGCTCGGCGAGCAGCGCCTCGTCGTCGAACGGCTCGCCCGTGCGCAGTGTGGCGACGACGAGCACGGGCAGCCCTTCGAGGCGCCGCACGAGGTACGCCAGGAACCGCAACGACCCGGTGTCGCACCATTGCAGGTCGTCCACGACGATCGCGAGCGGCCCCGCCGACGCGGCGTTGGCGGTGAGCCAGTACAGCCCGTGCAGCGCCGCGAACGTGTGGTCGCCGCGCGTCTGCCCGTCGTGCGTCAGGTCGAACACCGCGGTCGCGGAGGCGGCCGCGCCGGACAGCAGCCGGTCGCGGGCCGCCGGGTCGGTGAGCAGTGTCTCGAAGAGCTGCCGCGCCGCGCCGAACCCGAACTCCTTCTCCAGCTGGCTGCCGCGCGCCGTGAGTGTGCGCGCCCCGTGCCCGTCGGCGATGCGCCGCGCCTCGGTGAGCAGCCGGCTCTTGCCGATGCCGGCCGGCCCCTCGATCATCACCAGTCGCGCCGTCCCGCCGAACGCGTCGCCCGCGGCCTCCCGCAGCGCCGCAACCTCCCGTTCCCGGTCAACGAGGTGGTCGCGCCCCTTGGCTGCGGTGTCGGGAACGCGCTCGGCGCCCGAAACGGCCGGCGCGGGCGGCCCGGCGGCCGTGTTCAGGGTCGGGGCCTGGGCCAGGACCTCGGCCTCCAGGGCGCGCAACGCCGGGCCGGGGTCGACGCCGAGCTGCTCCGACAGCGTCTGCCGGGCACGGCGCAGCGCGCCGAGCGCGTCGCCCTGGCGATGGGCGCGGTACAGGGCCAGGACGAGCAGCCGCCACCGCTTCTCGCGCAGGGGCTGGTCGGCGACGAGCGCCTCGAGCTCCGGCACGAGCACCGCGGCCTCGCCGAGGGCCAGGCGCGCGGCCAGGACCTCCTCGCGGGCGACCTCGCGCAGCTCGCTCAGGCGCGCGGTCTCGGCCTGCGCCCAGGGCTCGTCGGCGTACTCGGCGTAGGCGGGGCCCTGCCACAGGCGCAGGGCGCCGGTGAGGAGGTCTCGCTGCTCGGCGTAGCGCTGCTGCAGCCGCAACGCACGCTGGACCGTCGCGTCGAAGCGCCAGGCGTCGACGGCCTCGGCGTCCAGGGCGACCGCGTAGCCGGGCGGGCGGCTGGCGATGACGTTGCCGCGGGCGCGGGCGGTGCCGCCGGGCTCGAGGCGGCGGCGCAGGTGGGAGACGTAGGCCTGCAGGGCGCCGGCGGCGTTGGCCGGCGGGCGGTCGCCCCACAAGCAGTCGATGAGGCGGTCGGTGGGCACGATGTCGCCGCGGTTGAGCACGAGCACCGCGAGGACCGCGCGCTGGCGGCGGCCGCCGAGGTCGACGAGGTCGCCGCGCAGGGTGGCGGTCATGTCGCCGAGCACGCTGATCGACAGCTCCACCCGGCACACGCTCCCTGCCCTGGGCGGCGCGCGCCGCCTGAGCGAACACGGTACCGCGCGCGGGGCCTGCAGGGAGACGTCCAAACGGCCGGTGCAGAGGGGCGAAGTTACCACGGCAGCGTGCGCGCTACACGAGCTGAGCCTCGGCCAGGCGGGCCAGGTTCAGCAGCTGCCTGCGCATCATGACGAGGTCGCCGGCGGCCAGCAGCGGGCGGGTGAGCCGCTCGAGCGGGCCGTGCGGCTCGGGCACGTGCAGCTTAGCGACCAGGCGGGAGCGGCCCGGGCCGAGGTCGCGCACGCGGTACGTGATCAGGATGTCGCCGAAGAGCCGCCGCCCGGTGCGGGTGGCCATCCGGAACGTCAGCTGCTCGCCCGGCTCGAAGGCGACCAGGTCGAAGATCGTCATCCAGCGCTGGCCCTCGGCGAGCGCCTCGACGCCGGGGGTCAGCGCGCGCGGGCTGCGGCGGCCGCCGTTGTCGATCCAGTCGTAGCTGTACGGCGCGACGCGCAGCTGGCACAGCCAGCGAAACGCGGTCGGGGCGCCCGCGCGCACGTCGACCGCCCGGAACCAGCCCTCGCGCCCGGGCGCGACCCGGTCCCCGCCGAACTGCAGTTCGTCCTCGCCCGGCAGGGTGCCCCACACTTTTAGAGACATGTCTCTAAAATTAGCACCGCCGTCTCCTCCGCGAGGTCCTCGGCGCGCGCCGGGATCGGCCCGCCGGCGCGCAGGTGCCGGCGCACCAGGGCGGCGGGCAGGTCGACCAGGGCGAGGGTCACCTTGTCGACGTCGCCGCCGAGCGCGCGCACCGCGGCGAACACCCGGGCGTTCATCGCGTCCAGGGCGGCCCGGTCGGCGTCGCTCCAGCGGTCCTGGTCGAAGTCGGCGGCGCCGTACAGCAGGATCCGTGCCTCACCGCGATGTGCTCGGCACCAGGCGACCACGTGGCGGGCGGCGCGCGCCAGCTCACCCTCGGCGAGCGCGGCGAGGAACCCGGCCTGGAAGCGCTGCACGGTCCGCAGCCACAGCGCCGCGGCCAGCGCCGGCCGCCCGGCGAAGCGGTGGTACACCGAGCCGCTCGGCCCGCCGGCCTCACGCGCGACGGCCGCGACGGTGAGCGCCCGCGGCCCGCCCGCCTCGACCAGGCGCACGGCGGCGTCCAGCAGGCTGTCGGTGTCATGGCGCGCGGGTCGTCCCATAGGCGCCAAACCTACGGCCTACGCTTGACGCGGACCCGGCAGAGACGCCGGTCACGTTCCGGAATCGTTGCTGCCCGCTTCGGTTGACTCGTAGTGTCACCGCGGCAGTCCGACGGAGAGGCCAACCAATGTCCAGCGAGACGGTCCTGCAGGAGTCCGACAACCGGCACGCCCCACCGGCGACGGTGGTCATCTTCGGCGCGTCCGGCGACCTGACCCGCCGCAAGCTGATCCCCGCGATCGAGAGCCTCGCCCGGCACAACCGGCTGACCGAGCGCTTCGCGGTCGTGGGCGTGGCCCGCACGCCGATGGACGACGACCAGTTCATCCACAACGTGCTCGGCGACCGCGGCCTGTCCGGCATGCCGCAGCTGGCCGGCGCGGTGCGGTACATCGCCGGCGGCTACGACGACCCCGAGACGTACAAGAACCTCGCCACCCTCCTCGACGAGCTCGACGAGCAGCGCGGCACCTCCGGCAACCGGATCTTCTACCTGTCGACCCCCGCCGAGGCGTTCCCGCTGGTCATCAACGGCCTCGCCGGCGCCGGGCTGCACCAGGCCCGCGAGGGCTCCTTCGCCCGCCTGGTGATCGAGAAGCCGTACGGCCACGACGAGGTCAGCGCCAAGCAGCTCGACCACACCGTCCACGCCGCCTTCGACGAGACCCAGGTCTTCCGCATCGACCACTACCTGGGCAAGGACACCGTCCAGAACGTCCTCGCGCTGCGCTTCGCCAACTCGATCTTCCAGCCGATTTGGAACCGCACCTGGGTCGACCACGTGCAGATCACCGTCGCCGAGACCCTGGGCGTCGGCACCCGCGGCAGCTTCTACGAGCACGCCGGCGCGATGCGCGACATCGTGCAGAACCACGTGCTGCAGGTCCTCGCGCTGGCCCTCATGGAGCCCCCCGCGTCGTTCTCGGCCGAGGCCGTGCGCAACGAGAAGGTGAAGCTGCTGCAGGCCATCCGCCTGCCGCGTGGCCGCGACATCGACGACATCGCCGTGCGCGGCCAGTACACGCGGGGCGGCACCCGCGAGGAGCTCATGGCCGGCTACCGCGAGGAGCCCGGCGTCGACCCGCTGTCGCGCACCGAGACGTACGCGGCGCTGCGCCTCGACGTGGACAACTGGCGCTGGGCGGGCGTGCCCTTCTACGTGCGCACGGGAAAGCGTTTGCCAAGCCGGGTGACCGAGGTCGCCCTGCAGTTCCAGCGCCCACCACACCTGCCGATCCCCGACTCGCAGCTCACCGAACTGCAGCCGGACGCCCTGATCCTGCGCATCCAGCCCGACGAGGGCATCGCGCTGCGCTTCGGCGCGAAGGTCCCCGGCCACTCGTTCCGCGTGCGCTCGGCGAGCATGGACTTCTCCTACGACAAGACGTTCCGCGAGGAGTCCCCGGAGGCCTACGAGCGCCTGCTGCTCGACGCCCTGATCGGCGACACGACCCTGTTCATCCGCTCGGACGAGGTCGAGCAGTGCTGGCGGATCGTCGACCCGATCATCGAGCGCTGGGCCGGGGACACCAGCCCGATCCCGACGTACGAGGCCGCCTCGTGGGGCCCGACGGACGCCAACCGCCTGATCGAGCGCAGCGGCCGCGCCTGGCGCAACACCGTCGCCTGACCTGATCCGCTGGCGAAGCGGCCACCCGGCCGTCCGGGTGGCCCGCTTCGTGCGCACCGGGCTAACTGACCGAAGGCGACGGGTTCGGCGACACCAGCGGCAACCCGGTCGGGCAGGGGTCGGCCGGGTCGAGGTCGTAGCGGGCGGCGGGCCCGCCCAGGTCGTGGAACGCCAGCCGGAAACAGGCGTCGACGTCCGCGGTGCCGAACAGCACCCCGTACGGGGCCCTGGTGTACACGACCAGCGTGAGGTCCGGCGCACGGCCGGCGACCCAGACCCGGACGCTGTCGCAGCAGCGCGGGTGTTGGGTGATGTCCCACAGCGCCGCATCGTCCGGCCCCGACCGCGTCCGCGCGGCCTCGACGACCTGGTCGGCGAACGAGCGCGCGGCCACCGGAAGCTCCTCCCGGGCGCGCCGCTCGGCCCGCTCCTCCCGCTTGGCGCCGTTCCGCATCGCCAGCTGCGGCACGGACACCAACCCGCAGATGCACCCGAAGACCACGAGCACCAAGGCAATCCCCACGATGCCCATGTACTTGTCCCTGTCGACGGCCACACCACTGCGACGCGCGGGGCCGGCCGGACGTTCCACGAGTCCCGGTAGTTGCGCGCCGTCTCGCCGATTGACCGTCGAGGCCCGCTGAGGCGTCAGGGGATCAGGCGGGCGAAGCCGTCCAGGAGGCGCTGCAGGCCGGACTCGAAGGCGACGGTGTCCGGCTCGTCCTCGCCGGACTCGGCGGGGAGGCGGTCCAGGTTCATCGCGCTGCCGCGCACGTAGTTGGCGGCCGTTGCGACCAGGTTGGCGCGGGTCGGGGCCGCCGGGACCACCGGCTCCAGGGCGGCGGCCGCATACTCGGCGTGCGCGGCCTCGTGCGGGCAGAGCTGCGGGCGGCGGAACCACACGGCCTCGGCGAGCCACGGGCGGGCGCGGTACATCTGCCATTGGTGGCGGTACAGGATCTCGAGCTGCGCGCGCCAGTCCCCGGCGGGCCGCTGCGGGGGCGGGTGCTCGGCAAAGGCGGCGTCGGCCATCAGGGTCAGCAGGTGGGCTCGGCCCTGCACGTGCTTGGAGATCGTGACGTTCGCGGTGTTGAGGCGTTCGCCGATGCGGCGCATGGACATCGTGGCCAGGCCGTCGGCGTCGGCGATGTCGATGGCGGTGCGCACGACCTGGGCCAGGTACAGCGGGTCGGCGTCCTCCCGGCGGGGTGCGCCGCGCCAGTTCGGCGGCCGCCAGGTCGCGGCGATGGCCGGGGCCCGCTCGGTGATGTACAGGCCGGTGCCGTCCGGTGCCCTCTCGGCGAGGCCGTCCTGGCGCAGCCGCGCCAGGGCGTGGTACACGACGCTGACCGAGACGTCCTGCTCGCGGGCGATGTCCCGGCCGGTCGGGAGCGGGTCGCCGGGGCGCAGCTCGCCGGCGGTGATGCGCCGGCACACGTCGGCGACGATGTTCGCCGCTATCCGCGCCACGCCGCCCTCCCCAACCACCCGGCCGAACGGTTGGAATTCTAACGTCGCGGCGGTGGCGGCGCCGTCGAGTCGCGCACGACCAGGTGGGTGGCGAGCTGGATGTGCGGCGAGTCGGGGGTGCCGCCGTGCGCCAGGGTGTGCAGGGTGCGCAACGCCACCCGGCCCATGTCCGCGATCGGCTGGTGGACCGTGGTGAGCGGGGGCGAGGAGAGCTTGGCCGGCTCGACGTCGTCGAAGCCGACGATCGAGAGGTCCTCGGGGACGCGCCGGCCGAGCTGGCGGGCGGCCTCGAACACGCCGAAGGCGGCGCCGTCGCAGGCGGCGAAGATCGCGGTGGGCGGGTCGGGGCGGGCGAGCAGTTCGCGGGCCATGCGGCAGCCGGCCTCGGCGGTGAAGCCGCCGTGCACGACGAGGGCCGGGTCGGCGTCGATGCCGGCCAGTTCGAGGGCGTTGCGGTACCCGTGCAGGCGCTCCCGCGACGCCGCGATCTGGGCGGGCAGGCCCGCGAAGCCGATGCGGCGGTGACCCAGCGCCACGAGGTGCTCGGTGGCCTGCGTGCCGCCGGCGAAGTTGGTGGACGCCACGCTGGCCAGTCCCGCGCCCATCGGGCCGGTGAGGTCGACCGAGACCAGCGACAGGCCCAGCTCCTCCACGGTGCGGACCTGGCGGGCGGTCAGGGCCAGGGACACCACGAGGACCCCGAGGCGGCGGCGGGCCGCGGTGCGGGTCAGCCAGGCGTCGCTCAGCGGGGTCTCGGCGCCGCCCTCGCGGTCCAGCACGTCGACGACGACCTCCACGCCGAGCTCGCGGGAGGCGGTCAGGATGCCGTTGAGGACCTGCAGGGAGTACATGCTCACCATCGAGTCGAACACGACGTCGACGGCGACGTCGGCATGCGGCTCGCGGGGGCCGGTGCTGGGCACGTAGCCGAGCGCGCTGATCGTCTCCTCGACCTTTTGCCGGGTGCGGGGGTCGACGTTGGGGCGCTTGTTGAGCACCTTCGACGCGGTGGCCTTGGACACCCCGGCGGCGAGCGCGACGTCCTCGAGAGTCACACGCGCGTGCGGGTCGCCCATGCTTCCTCCAGAAACAGTTTCGCGCGTTGACAGCAGCCTAGGTTACCCATAACGTCGATATCAACAGGAAACACCAGGAAAAAGTTTCGGCGACAAGACTCCAGAGGACGCGGATCGTGACGACTGTGACCGAGAGACTCCCGTATCAGGATGCGGCACTGCCGATCGGGGAGCGGGTCGACGATCTCGTCCGCCGGATGAGCCTGGCCGAGAAGGTCGGGCAGATGCTGCAGCTGGACGCGCGGCTCGACCTGGCCGACGCAGTGCTGACCCGCACCGCCGGCTCGCTGCTGCACGCCTCCCCCGCCCGCATCCGCGAGGCGATGGCCATGGTGGAGACGACCCGGCTGCGCATCCCGCTGCTCATGGCCGACGACTGCATCCACGGCCACGCGTTCTGGCCCGGCGCCACGGTGTTCCCGACCCAGCTCGGCATGGCCTGCTCGTGGGACCCGGCGCTGGTCGAGCGCGCCGCGCGGGTCGCCGCGACGGAGATCTCCACCACCGGCCTGCACTGGACGTTCTCGCCGGTGCTGTGCGTGGCCCGCGACCTGCGGTGGGGCCGCGTCGACGAGACGTTCGGCGAGGACCCCTACCTGATCGGGGAGCTCGGGGCGGCCATGATCAAGGGGTACCAGGGCGGGGGTCTCAACGACACCACCGCGGTGCTCGCCACCGCCAAGCACTTCGCCGGCTACTCCGAGACCCAGGGCGGCCGCGACGCCAGCGAGGCCGACCTCACCCCGCGCAAGCTGCGCGCCTGGTTCCTGCCGCCGTTCGAGCGCGCCGTGCAGGCCGGCTGCGCCACCTTCATGCTCGGCTACCAGGCGATCGACGGCGTGCCGGTCACGGCCAACCGCTGGCTGCTCGACGGCGTGCTCAAGCGCGAGTGGGGCTTCCCGGGCACGCTGGTCACCGACTGGGACAACGTCGGGCGGATGGTCTGGGAGCAGCAGGTCTGCGCCGACTACGTCGAGGCCGCCGTCGTGGCCGTCGAGTCCGGCAACGACCTGATCATGACGACGCCCGGGTTCTTCGAGGCGGCGCAGCAGGCCGTCGCGGAGGGCCGCCTCGCCGAGGAGAAGATCGACGACGCGGTGCGCCGCATCCTGCGCCTGAAGTTCGAGCTGGGCCTGTTCGAGAACCCGCGCGCCGCCGACGCCGAGCGTCAGGCCGCCGTCATCGGCTCGGCCCCGCACACCGCCGTCAACCTCGAGCTCACCCGCCGCTCGCTGGTGCTGCTGCGCAACGACGGCACCCTCCCCCTGACCGGCGCCGCCCGCCGCATCGCGGTCGTGGGCCCCAACGCCGACGACGTCCACAACCAGCTCGGCGACTGGGCCGGCGCCTCGGGCCAGGTCGACTGGATGCCCGACGGCCACCCGCGCGAGACCATCACCACGGTCCTCGACGGCCTGCGCGCCCTGGCGCCGGAGGGCTGGGAGGTCACCTACGCCAAGGGCGCCGAGATCGGAAGCCTGCAGCCCGACCCGGCCGGCAGCCACTTCCCCGACGGCCAGCCCCGCCCGCCCCTGTTCCAGGCCGCTGCGGCCGACCCCGCCGCGATCGCCGAGGCTGTGTCGCTGGCCGAGTCCGCCGACGCCGTCGTGTGCGTCCTCGGCGACAACGTGGCGCTGACGGGCGAGGGCAAGTCCACGGCCACCCTCGACCTGCAGGGCGGCCAGTCGGCGCTGCTGGACGCCCTGGTCGCCACCGGCCGCCCGGTCATCGTCGTGCTGGTCCAGGGCAAGCCGTCGACCCTGCCGGCGTCGGCCGAGCGCGCCGCCGCGATCATCGAGGCGTTCAACCCCGGCATGCTGGGCGGCCGCGCGATCGCCGAGCTGCTCCTCGGCCTCATCGAGCCGTCGGGCCGCCTGCCGATCTCCTTCGCCCGCCACGCCGGCCAGCTGCCGGTGTACTACAACCAGCTCCGCGGCCAGCACGGCAACCGCTACGCGGACCTCACGCAGGAGCCGCTGTTCGCGTTCGGCGAGGGCCTGTCGTACTCGACGGTCGAGTACTCGGACCTGCGCCTGGACGAGGACCTGGTCTCCCCCGACGGCGTGATCCGGGCCCGCGTCACGATCGCCAACACGGGCGAGCGGCCGTCTCCGGAGACGATTCAGGTGTACGTCAGCGACACCGTCACCAGCGTCACCTGGGCGGAGCGCGAGCTGAAGACCTTCCGCCAGGTCACGGTCGCCCCCGGCGAGCGGGTGGAGGTCGCACTGGAGCTGCCGGCGTCGGCCTGCTCCCTGGTGTCGTCCGACAACCGCCGCGTCGTCGAGCCGGGGCGCTTCGAGCTGCAGGTCGGCCGCAGCTCCAAGCCCGCCGACCTGCTGCGCGCCCCCTTCGAGATCGCCTGACTCACCACAGGCGCCACACTGCCCATTCGGCATTGCGGTCCCCGGCATACGCGCGAACCCTCACCTCGTCGAGGCGCCCCAGCCCGACGAGCACGTTGTCGAGGTCACTGCGGGCGAAGAAGTCGCCCGGTCCGCGTGCAACCGCAGCTCGTCGAGCAGGCCGCGCTCCGCCGACAGCCTGCGGAAATCGACGTCCGCGCCGTCGGCGTCGGCGTCGCCGCGCTGGGCCACGACCTCGGCGAGGCGCAGCAAGGCGCGCCGGTCGCCCGCCTCGCAGAGCCGGCGCAGCTCGTCCTCGGCCCCTCGCTCGGCGAGCAGGTCGACCAGGCGTTCGAGCGCCGGGCGGTCGCCCGCGCCAGCCCGGGCGCGCAGCTCGTCCGCGTCGCCGCGCTCGACGAGCCACGCCGCCAGCCGCCGGCGCCCCGCAGGGTCGCCTGACGGCACCTACCACGCCGTCGAGATCTCCCGCACCGACTGACCGCCGCATGCAGCCGGGCGGTGCTCGCCGTTAGCGTCCGGCGCCGCTTCCAGCCCCGGAGCCGGGCCGGAGGCGGCGCTGCCGTGCGCTGCCACCTCCCCACCACCCACCTGTCTCGCCGAAGGGAACACGACCATGACCAGCACCAACGAGGGAACCTTCGACGCCGGCAAGCCGATCACCACCGGCGTTGGCGTCACCTTCACGCCCTTCCACGACCCGGCCGCCGGTCGGATCGGATTCCGTGCCCAACGCGACAGCCTGACCGACCTGGTCTACCTGGACCTGCCCGCCGATCCCGGCAACGGTCGGCCGCTGACCGTCGACGCGCACAGCAGCAGATCGTCCTCAGGGCTGGGGCAAATGAGGATGGGTATCCACCGGGCGCCGGCTCGAGCGCGTGCAGGCGACTCCGAAAGGCGCGCTCGGCGACCAGGCGGCCATCTCCAAGTCCACACCGTCAGCGAGGTGTGCAAAGGCCCGCCGGTGTGAATCCGACACGTGGGCGCGCCACCGCAACGACCGACGGCCCGAGGGCCCTTGATGTGGGGACGTGAGGCCCTAGGTTTACGGACGATGCACCCGGAAAGTAACTGCCGTACGTCGCACAGAAGGCTCGACGCGTGAAGCCGACCGCAACCTCCACCGGTCGGCTCGTCGGTGTTGAAGCAGACCAACTTGGCCTACGGAGGATGCGTCATGACGACTATCGAGCTGTATCCGGACGACGTTCACAACCAGCGGACGATCCGCCAGGGTCACCCACCTGACTGGGTCAACCGCGAAGGTGGTGACTATGACCTGGTGGTGCTCGGCGGCGGACCGGGTGGCCTGACAGCCGCCACGACTGCTGCCGCAGGCGGGCACCGCGTCGCTATGACAGAGCAGCGACTGACCGGGGGCACCTGTGTCAACTTCGGCTGCACGCCGAGCAAGGCGCTGATTCGCTCCGCCCGCGCGGTACACGATGCGAGCCGCGGTGCCGAGTTCGGCTTTCGGCTCGACGCACCACCCCAGACTGATTTCGGCTCGGTCATGGATCGGGTCCGCAGGATCCGTTCCATGAGCAGCTCGTTCGATGCGGTCGAGGCGGCCGAGCAAGCGGGGGTGGAGGTCTACCTTGGACATACGCGCTTCACCGCGCCGAATGCCGTGGAGGTCGAGGGCCGGCTGCTGCGATTTCGGAAGGCTGTGATCGCCACCGGATCGGACCCCGTGGTGCCCCCCATCGAGGGACTGCGGACCGGGGAGTACCTGACCAATGAGACCGTCTTCTCATTGACCGAGCTGCCGGCCAGGCTGGTCGTCATCGGCAGCGGCCCGCTGGGATGCGAGCTGGCCCAGGCCTTCCGGCGTCTCGGCAGCGAGGTGGATCTGGTCGGCCACCCCGGGACCCTGCTGCCCCATGATGAGCCGGAGGTCGGTGAGCTGATCCGTCGCCGGTTCGAGCAGGAGGGGATCAGGCTCCATCTGGGGTTCGTGGCAGTGCGGGCGGGCGCCGGCCGCTTGCTGGTGCAGTCCGCCGACGAGACACGCGAGCTGCCCTATGATGCGTTGCTGATAGGCACCGGCCGCAAGGCGAACGTGGAGCACCTGGCCCTGGACGCGGCAGGGGTGCACGTCGCCAGAGACGGCGTGGAGGTAGATGAATACCTGTGCACCAGCAACTCCGACATCTATGCCGCTGGCGATGCAACCTTCCCGCAGAAGTTCACGCACGCGGCCATTGCGACAGCGCGACTCGCTATCGCGAACGCGCTGGATGGAGCGCATCGCCCGGCACGGGACCTCGTCATTCCCCACTGCACCTATACCGATCCCGAGGTGGCCGAGGTGGGCCTGACACCGCGCCGAGCCCGCAACGAAGGTGTCGCCATCGACGCTTACCGGGTTGACCTGGACAAGGTGGAGCGGGCGTTCATCGACGGCGAGGAGGAGGGATTCGGGGTGATCTACACGCGCAGCGGCAGCGGCGAGATCGCAGGAGCGACGCTGGTGGCGGCGCACGCCGGTGAGATGATCAGCGAGCTTACGCTGGCCATCACGAACCGGTTGCCCCTGGAGGCGCTGGCCAACACGGTTCACTGCTACCCGACACAGGCCGAGGTCTTCCAGCGGATCGCACTGCAGGCCGGACCCCAGAAGGTCGCTGTGCCCCACTAGCGCAACGGCCGTGTCGTTCGTTCACGCTTGGCGCATTTGGTTCAGTGGGCGCTCGGCTGTTGCAGAGCCGTTTTGAGGGCATACCGTGCTGTGGTGGGCCCGTACTGGCGAACTCCTGCAGTTCGTCTCCGGACTTGTGGTCGTCCTCGATCTAGTTGGACTCGAGGCTCAGCACGACGCCCGCGTTGGCGAGGGCGCACAGTGGATAGGCGGAAGGTGCGCGCGAGCTCCGCGTGGTCAGTTTCGGTGCGGCTGGGACGGTACACCGGGACAGGGAGCGCGATCGCGACACCCGCGAGGGTCCGGATGCGCACCCGAAGCGAGGAAGGCCGTGTCGGTCGAAATCACGACTCCCCACGGATACTCGTTTCCGGAGCCCCTCAAGATGAGGACGAACAGGAGTGCGGGCATCACCTGGCCCGCGATGGCTGCGGCGACGGCCAGCATCGCGCGAGACCAGCTCGTCAGCTCCCCGATCGCGAACTCGCGGCGTACCTCGGGGCCGACCGTGAAGAACACTCCAGGAAACACAGCCGCGGGTGTACCCGAACGTTTTCGTCCAGGTCCGCGTGGCGGATTCCTTCCCGGAGTGGCAGAGCACGATGGTGGCGTCCAAGTCCAGGACCAGACCAGGGACCGGCTGGCCGGCCGCCGTGCACTCCGGTCGGCCCGTGCCAGTCTCCGATACCTGTGCCCAGGCCAGTTCCGCGCCCGGGCACGGGCGTCACGCAGCCGGGCCAACGCCAGTTCGTCCACATTGGACAAGACCCGCTTCACCTTGGAATTGCCCTGTGGCGGGATGGATAAGACCCTCGACAAGTCCTATCTTCCCGGACCAGAGGGCGCTTTCGTGTTCCCGGCCGCCACCGTCCGGCCGCCTTGGCGAAAGCGCGAGGCTAGCAGTTGAGCCAGGTCGGCCTGGTTGTCGAACTCCTAGACGTGCCCGGGCGGTCGGATCTTGCAGCCGACCTCGGACAACGCCGCGATCGAGTCCTGGTGCGATCTGGATCACCACCACAGAGGTGAACGGCCCCAAGCCCCGGGACAGGACGACCGACTACTCGGCCAACAGGGCCGGCCAGCGACAGCCGACAAGCGTACGGACAGTGATGGACGCCGACGGCCGGCGGGCTTTGTCGGCGGCAAATCAGGGCGGGTGTTCAGCACGTTGAGCCTGGAGTTATGCGATCCGGCAGTGTTTCAGCGGTGCGTTGCCGACCGGGATCGTTGGCCGTCTTGATCTTCGCTGGGGGACGTTGGCTGTGGGGCCTGGTCGTTCTCGTCCGGTGTGACCGTCTCCAGCGCGTCACGTAGGGCGGCGCGTGAGGTGATGCCGAGCTTGGGGAAGATCCGGTGCAGGTGGGCGCCGACGGTGCGGTGGGACAGGAACAGCTGTTGGCCGATCTGTTTGTTGGTCAGGCCGGTGGCGGCCAGCGTGGCGATCTGTCGTTCCTGCGCGGTGAGTGCGGCCGTGCGGGTGTCGGGTCGTGCGGTGGTGGCGATCCCGGTGGCGCGTAGTTCGTTGTGGGCCCGCACTGCCCAGGGTCGGGCACCGAGTCGGTCGAGGGTGTCGATGGCGGCGCGTAGGTGTAGGCGGGCGCGGGTGGTGTCGCGGGTGCGGCGTAGCCATTGTCCGTAGGCGAGGTGGATGCGAGCGTGTTCGAACGGCCACCGATCGGCCTCGGGCAGGGACAGGGCGGTCTCGAACAGTCGGCCGGCTTCGTGGTCGTCGGCGGCCAGGGCTGCGGCCCCGGCGGTGATGAGGGCTCTGCGGGAGGAAATGCGGGCGATGCCGGCCTGTTGGGCGGCGGCGACGTGGGCACGGGCCTGAACTATCTGCCCGGTGCGGATGGCTGCCTCGACCAGGTTCATGACCATCCAACGGCCGGGAGCGCTGGACGGGGGTGTGCCGGGCGGGGTGACCCGGGACGCCTGGGCGTAGGCGTCCTCGTAGTCGCCCTGGGCCAGGGCCGCGATGGTGCGCGCGTACCGGGCGAACGCTTGCGTTACTCCGATGCCGCGTGGCGCCGCCCAGGTGGTGATCTCGTCGGTCAGGGTCAGGGCGAGGTCCACCTTGCCGCGGCCGGCCGCGACGAACGCCAACAGGCACCGAAGCTGCCCCTGGAGAAGGTGGTAGCCATGGGCGGCTGCCAGATCCAGCCCCTCCCGCGCCAGGTTCTCGGCCTCGTCCCACTGCCCGTGTTGATAGGAGTCGCCGCTGAGCAGCAGCAACCCGGAAATGACCATGGCGATCGCACCGCCGTCGCGTTCTCGTTCGATCATGCGCCGGACCAGGTGGCGATAGTCGGACAGGGCGTCCACCCACAGGGCCGCGTAGGCTAGCGGGACGAGCTGCCAGGCTGCCGCGTCGGCGGGCAGGGCGTCGAAAGCGCGGGCGAGGCCCTCCTCCACCGGGCTGGATGCGCGGGCCGGGTCGGTGAACGTGTCGTAGCACAGCCGCAGGGGCGTTACCCCCTCCGGGTCGAGCCGAGCCAGCGCGCTCCCGAGGAGTTCCCACGACTCTGGCCGGTCGCCGTAGATACAAACCAACACCAGCGCGTACAGGGCGTCGGTGTCCCAGTCGCTGTTGGTCTGGTCGGTGTCGGCGCTGTCGTCGAGCGCCCGGGCCAGGAGATGGTGCGCGGCATCGACGTCTCCCTCACCGTGCGCGAGGTAGACCGCCGTGATGCCGTCGATGATCGATCCGGCCGGAGCGACCTGCGCCTGCCGGGCGTCGGCCAACAGCCGGGTCGCCCGGTCCATCGGACCGGTCCTGCTGGCGATGAAGGCAGCCTCGACCAGCCTGCGGGACCGGTCGGCCGGTTGCGGGCTGAGTTCACCGGCGCGCACCAGCGCTGTCACCGCGGCGGACGCGCCGCCGCACCGCGAGGCGGATAGAGCCGCCTCCTCCAGCGCCCGGGCCACCGTTTCGTCTGGCCCGACCGCGGCTTCGGCCAGATGCCACGCCCGGCGACCCGGGTCGCCGACCAGGGTGGCGGCCAGGGCCTGATGCGCCGCTCGGCGTTCACTCGCCGACGATGTCTGCACGATCGCCGAACGAATCAGCGGATGGCGAAACGCCAGGTGGCCCTCGTGTGCATCCGTGCGAATGAGGTTGGCCCGTTGCGCGGGGGCAAGGTCATCGATGTCCGCGCGGCCCTGCGCAGCTGTTCGGATCGTGGCCAGACTCGCATCGGCCTCCAACGCGGCCAGCAGCAACAACTGTCGGGTGGCTGCGGGCAGGGCGTGCATCCCGGCAGCGAAGGCCGCCTCCAACCGCCTGTTCAGAGGCAGGAACGCGGGCAGCGAGTCCAGGGCGCAGCGCTGCCGGTCGGTCAGCGATCCGGGCAGTTCCCGTAGCGCGAGCGGGCTACCAGCGGCCTCATCGAGCAGCCGTTGTCGTACCGTCGGTGCCAGGTCCGGATACCGGATGTCCAGCAGGATGGCCGCCGACTCCTCGGCCAGCGGGCCGATCTCCCGCTCGGGCAGCTGTACCTGGTCGAAGAAGCCGCCGGCACCGGTACGTGCGGCGGCCAGAAACACGACCGGCTCAGCGCCGACGCGACGAGCGGCGAACGCCAGCACGGTTGCGCTGGCGCGGTCGATCCACGGCACGTCGTCGACGATCAGCAGCAGCGGACGTTCGGCGGCGACCTCGTCCAGCAGGGCCAGCACGGCCGTGATGAACAGCGGGTCCGGCGACGGCCCCGGTGCGAGGTCGAAGACCCGGTTGAGGGCGTCGCGATGGTGGCCGGCCAGCCGAACGGCACGTTCGCGCAGCGGGTAGAGCAGCTGGTGCAGTGCGGAGAAGCTGATCTCGGCCTCGAACTCAACGCCGGAGGCGCGTAGCACCTGCATACCGACGGCTGCGGCCCGTGCTGCGGCGGCGTCCAGCAGTGCGGTCTTGCCCACTCCGGGATCGCCGCGCAGCAGCAGGCCGGGGCCGACCCGGCCATGCCCGTCGAGCAGCGAGTCGATCAATTCCAGCTCGGCCGTGCGCCCCACGAGATCGATTACGCACCGTGATGTCGCCAGTTGCCCGGTCTGTTCATCCGTGTCGGAAAGAATCTGATAGATAGGCCAGGAAGAGTCTGCAACGGTCATCGCGTGAGAATCTCCATGTTCTGCGGCCGCCCGTGGCCCTGAGCAGCCAATTCTCTGCCTTCCGGGCGCCTGCTACAGCTTACCCGCGCCTCCGCCGAGCCGACCAGGCCAGCAGTGCGTCATGGAGGGTCCTTATACTCTCCGTAGCCACAAGGGCATGAGCCGCCGCACACAGCAGTCATCAGTTAGCGGATACGGACACGACCACACCGCGCGCTACCGGGCTCCCCGGCGACACGCTCATCTCAAGCAGATCCGGATTCTCGGCGTGGACGGCCCACGTCCTTGTCCGTAAACAGAGCGTCACCCTGAGGGCATTTGATGAGGTGAATTGCGACTGGTGCCGTTCGCGCCCGCCGAGCTTCGCTCCCGGCGCGCCGACCCCGGCGGCGCGGCCAGGGCCAGCGGACACGCCGATGCCCCGACCATCGTCGCCGAGGACGACCGGGGCTACACGCTCGATGGCCACCACGCTGATCAGGCGGCAGGAGATGCGAGCGTGACGAACCTGCGGCCCGGGGCCTAGGGAGTCCGCTCGAACGGAGCCGCCTAGCACAGCGTCCAAGATCAGCAGAAACTCACCAGGCAGCTGTGGCCTCACAGGTTAGGTAGCGCCCGTGTCGGGTTAGGGAAGCCCGTATGAAGAGGACTGGCCCGGGCATTGACGCGATCGTTGACACGGGGATCCCGTCGGCGGTCGACCCCGCCACCGACCTTGCCGCCCACCCCCCCGGCGCCGAACGAACGTGGGGCGATGCGATCTCCCTCACCAGCGAGGTGACGGCCGCCGGTCACGACTTCGGAGTCCTGGTGTGGACGTGCAACCTTCCCAATCTCAACAAGCGGATGCTGACCTTCGCCGTCACCGACGAGACCACCGGCTGGTATAAGGACTACCAGACCGACATCGCCGAGAGCGACTACGCCTGGGGCGCGAGCGGGCTCAACATCAAGATGCCCGGCCTGACCTGGACGGGCAACATTCAGAAGATGTCGGTGAAGACGACCACGCCGTGGGGCTGCCTCGACGTCCATCTTGAGGCCACGGGCCCGGTCATGAAGTACGCCGGTACCGGTACCTACCCATCGTTCGGTGTGCCGATTTGGCAGTTTGACCTCCCGTCCATGCGGACCACCGGCAGCCTGACCGTCCAGGGCCAGACCCACAACGTCTCCGGGGAAAGCTGGATGGCCCGCCAGTGGGGCCGGGTGCCCGCGGAGGACCCATGGATGCGCTGGACCTGGATGACCCTCCGCCTCCCCGGCGGCGACAACGCCGCCATCTGGGACGGCGTCAGCGGCGAGACCGAGAACTGCTGGGTGACGGTCCTGCACCCGGACGGCTCCTACGGACTGGCGGCGGTCAAGCCCCTCGCCGACGGCGCGGACAAGCTCTGGGCCAGCCCCGCCACCGGCAAGGCCTACCCCACCCGCTGGCGCATCGACATCCCGTCGCTGAAGACCCATCTCACCATGCACATCACCAGCACCGAGGCCCGGGAATTCACCGGCGGCCTGGGCCCCCACGTGGAGGCCACGGCCGCCTTCACCGGCGCCTACGAAGGCAGGGAGGTCACCGGCAGGAGCTATGTCCAGATGTACGGCAACTGGCGGCCTCAGCCCACCTCGCCACACCGGTGAGCCGTCTGGCCTCGGACATACCTTCACTGGAGCGTCCAGCCAACAGTCTGCATCAAGGTAGTCAGAGCCTCCGGCGGGCAGGGCCTCCGGCCCTACGACCCGGGAGTGGCCTCCGGCGGCCAGGGCTGCTCGCCCGTGGACCTCGGCAGCCCGGGAACCCGGGGGTGGGCTCCGAGTCCTCCCGTTGCGCACCGGAGGCAGCCATGCCGCACCACCGGGGCGCCAGCGTTCGCATATGTGAAACGGTCCGTCCGTTGTGGCGCCCCGGCGGCACAGCATGACCGGGCAGAGCCTGCGCAACGGGAAGCCTCTCCGGGGCGGAAGTATGTTGCGAGAGCAACCGCCACGGATACCCCACCGGCCCTGTCGTCTGGGAGCAACTTGGGAGCGAACGCGATCCAGAGGACTTCGACACACCTCGGCAGACCGACAGCTACCAGCGTCATGACCAGCCGGTATAGATATCGGTGCTGGCCAAAACGACCCCTGCACTTAACTCGGGACGAAGAGTCCGCCAGTTCACTGCGGCCAGCCCTTCGGGAGAAATCTGGGAGACGATCTTGCCTGAGCCGCTCTGCGACGCCTCGCCAGACCAACGCAGACCAACGCGGTGACCAGGGGTTCTCCGAGCTGGGCCCGGTCCCAGAACCCCTCTGACCATGCTGGGGGTCAAGGGGTCGTGGGTTCATGTAAAGGACTCCGGCGCTTGATCGGCCCGGGGTTCCAGGGTTGCATGAGCATCCCGGCTGGTCCGGTGGGTGGCGTTGAGTTGGGTTCTGGGGGAAAGCCCCG
>NZ_BAABAT010000052.1:0-72264 GCF_039537565.1 Dactylosporangium darangshiense | reverse complement strand
CGATTTTCAACCCTTGACTCCTGTCAGTGTCACGCCCTGCACGAAGGCGCGTTGTGCGAAGAAGAACAGCGCCACGACCGGCACCATCGTCAGGATGGTCGCGGCGCTCACCAGGTTCCACTGCACATGGTGCAGTGTCCGGAACGAGGCCAGGCCCAGGGAGAGGGTCCAGTTCTGCTCGTTCTCGCTGGTGTACAGCAGCGGCCCGTAGTAGTCGTTCCAGGCGTAGAAGAACTGGAACAGCGCCGCGGCGGCGATGCCGGGCCGGGCCATCGGCAGCACGACGCGCAGCAGGGTGCGCCACTCGCCGCAGCCGTCGACGCGCGCCGCGTCCAGGTACTCCTGCGGGATCGTCACCAGGAACTGGCGCAGCAGGAAGATCGAGAACGCGTCGCCGAACAACATCGGCAGCACCAGCGGCCACAGGGTGCCGGTAAGGCCGTAATTCGCCCACATGAGGTACAGCGGAACCGTCGTCACCTGCGGCGGGATCATCATCATCGACACGATGACGACCAGCACCACCCCGCGCCCGCGCCACCGCAGCTTCGCGAGGGCGTAGGCGGCCGGGACGCTGGACAGCAGCATGAAGACCGTCGCCAGGCCGGCGTAGAGGACGGTGTTGAGCAGGTACCGCGGCACCGGCGTCTTCTCGAACACGGTCGCGTAGTTGGAGAAGTGCCACGTCGAGGGCCAGTAGGAGGCCGTCAGCGCCTGCGAGTCCGACATGAACGAGGTCAGCAGCAGGAACCCGACGGGGGCGACGAACATGATGCACAGTGCGATGGCGATGCTGTGCCGGGCGATGAACATCAACTTCACGACGCGGTCTCCGGATTCACGGTACGGCGGAGCAGCAGCAGCGACACCCCGAACGCGACGACGAACAGCACCACGGCCAGGGCGTTGGCGTACCCGAGCGCTCCGTAGCGGAACCCGACCACGTACAGCCACAGCGGGTACGTGAACGTCGAGCCCTCCGGGTAGCCGAACGTCGAGGAGATCCCGGCGCCGGTCGTGGCCTGTCCGCTGGCGGCCGACGCGGCGACGGCGGCCTGCGCGAAGTACTGCAGCGTCGTGATGATCCCGATGACGGCCGTGAACACCACGACCGGCCGGATGTGCGGCAGCGTCACGTGCCGGAAGCGCTGCCAGGCGTTGGCCCCGTCCAGCGCCGCCGCCTCCAGCTGCGCCACCGGCGCGTCCAGCAGCGCCGCGAGGTACAGCACCATCATGTCCCCGCAGCCCCACAGGGCGAGCAGGACCAGCGACGGCTTGGACCAGTCGGGGGAGTTGAACCACAGCGGCGGGTCGATGCCCAGGTGCGACAGCGCCGTGTTCACCGGGCCGACGCCGGGCTTGAGCAGGTACACGAAGGCCAGGGTCGCGGCGACCGGCGGCGCCAGCGACGGCAGGTAGAAGATGGTGCGGTACCACCCGCTCGCCCGGCGCAGCTTCGTGAGCAGCAGGGCGCTGCCCAGCCCGCCGAGCATGCGGACCGGCACCATGAACACGACGAACCACAGCGTGTTGCGCACCGCGGTGGCCAGGAACGCGTCGGAGAACATGTGCCGGTAGTTGCGCAGCCCGACCCACTCGGGCGTGGTCAGCAGGTCGAACTTCGTGAACGAGAAGTACACCGCGCTCAGCAGCGGGTACACGAAGAAGACCACGATGCCGACCGTCGCCGGCGCCATGAACGAGGCGACGGTCAGCGTGTGGCGGAGCCTGTGGTGCACCCCTAGCCGCCCAGCTGCAGCAGCGAGTTGACCTGCTTGTCGACGTCGGTGAGGCCGGTCTTGACGTCGGCGACCTTGCCGCTCTGCCAGGAGTCGCAGAACTTCTGGAACGTCTCCTGGTAGGCCGGTCCGGCCGAGGACGGCGGCGTCGTGGTGGTCTTCGGGTGGTTGAAGATGTCCACGAACGTCTTGAACTCGGCGTCGAGCTTGAGGTCCGGCGAGGCGAGCGCGTCCTTGGTGGACGGGATGTTCTTGAGGCTGTTGGCCAGCTTGACGATCGCCTTGGTGTCCGTCGTGAGGTACTTGATGAGCTCCCACGCCGCCTCGGGGTTCTTGGCGGTCTTGGAGATGCCGATGACGTTGCCGGTCACGTACCCGGAGCCGTAGCGGTCGGCCGAGGAGGTGGGCATCGGGGCCACACCGAACTGCAGGTCCGGCGACTGGTCCTTGGCGAAGGCGATGCGGTACTCCCCGTCGATCGCCATCGCCACCTGCCCCTTCTGGAAGGCGTTGGCGTCGGAGTACTCGTCGCCGAGCCCGGCCTGGAACGCCTCCAGCTTGTCGTAGCCGAACCAGTCGACGAGGCTCTTCTGCCACTGCAGCAGCTGCGGCCAGGCCGCGTCGCCGCCGATCGCCGACGAGCCGTCGGACTTGAGCCACTGCGCGCCGACCATCGGCCCGAGGTGCGAGGGCGTGTTCTCGTAGAAGCCGAACAGCGGCAGGAAGCCGGCGGTGGTGATGGTGCCGTCGGCGGAGCGCTTCGTGAGCTTCTTGGCGTCCTCGGCGAACTCCTCGAGCGTCTTCGGCGGCGCGGCGATGCCTGCGTCGGCGAACATCTTCTTGTTGTAGTACAGCCCGTAGGCGTCGGCGAGCACCGGCATCGCGCAGCGCTTGCCCTTGAACTCGGTGTACTGCTTCACGGTCTGCGGGAAGGCGTCCATCGACACCTTGTCCCGGGCGATGTACGGCGCCAGGTCCAGCCACGCGCCGGAGGAGCAGAACTGCCCGACGATGTCCGTGGAGTACGACAGGCCGACGTCGGGGCCCTGCCCGCCGCCGATCGCCTGGGTCATCTTCGAGTCGTCCTGGCCGGACTTGACCACGACCTTGATCTTCGGGTGGGCGGCCTGGAAGTCGGCGACGACCGAGTCGATCGCCTCGGCCTCGCGGTCGGTGAAGAAGTGCCAGAACTCGACGGTGCCGGAGACGTCCGCGCCGGGGTCGGCGATCGGCTTGTTCTTCGGCGCCGGGGTGCACCCGGCCGTCAGCGCGACGGCCGCGGCGACTGCAAGGAGACGACGCAACGGGGGCTCCTAATTCAGGGGGTGGGTTGGCGCAGCGTCGCGAGGATGGCCTCGCGCACCGCGGACACCGCCGCTTCGCCGGCGCCCAGCAGGGGCGCGTCGCCGTCGACGGTGCTGACCGCGATCGCCGTCTCCAGCGGCGCGGCGTGTGACATGGCCTTGGTGACGGCGTCGCCGAGCGGCTCGCCGTAGCGTCTGGCCAGCTCGCCGCCGATGACGACGAGCGGCGGGTCGAGGACCGCGACGACGGCCGCGAGCCCGAGCACGATCCGGCCGGCGAGCTCGGTGAGCAGCTCGCCGCGGGTAGCGCAGCGGGCCTCGAGCGCCGCGACGGCGTCGGGCCCGACGAGGTCGTGCAGGTCGCCGTCGCCGACCGGGATGTACCCGATCTCGCCGGCGCCGCCGCGGGCACCGCGCAGCAGCTTGCCCTCGCCCAGGTCGATGGCGAGGCCGAGGCCGCTGTCGCCGACCCACAGCAGCACGAACTGGCCGGCGCCGTGTGCCGCGCCGTGGGTCCGCTCGGCGAGCGCGGCCAGGTTGACGTCGTTGTCGACGCCGACCTCGGCCCCGAGTGCGTCCCGCAGCTCGTCGGCGAGGCCCGGCCGGCTCCACCCGGGCACGTCGACGTGGTGGATGACCCGGTCGCGCGGGTCGAACGCGCCGGCGACGGCCACCTGGACGTGCGCGACCGGCCCGCGGCTCACCCCGGCGGCCTCGCACAGCGCCGCGACGGCGTCCTCGACGGCCCGCACCGGGTCGGTGCGGGTGAAGTCGACGGGCACCTCGAGCGTGGCCCGCCGCGCGCCCCGCAGGTCGTGCAGGGCGGCGGTGAGCGCCGGGGTGTGGTCTCGCACCGACACCGCCACCGCGTAGGCGGCGTCGGCGTCGACGGCGTAGACCTCGGCGTTCGGGCCGGGCCGGCCGGTCTCGTGGCCGACGCCGACGACGAGCCCGGCCTCGCCGAGGCGCCGGATCGTCTCCGACACCGTGGGCTTGGACAGCCCGGTGAGCGCGCGCAGCTCGGCCCGGGTGAGCTCGCCGTGGTCGAGGAGGTGCCCGAGGGCGGCCGCCTCGTTGAGCGCCTTGAGCAGCTTGGAGGAACCCCCGAGGACCACGGCGCCTCCAACTAATAGGCAGATTGACTAACAGTTGGAGGGAAAAGTAAGCCCGTCACACGGTGCTGTCAATGGTTACTCTGCCCGGGCGCGGCGCCAGGCGTCGACGACCTCGTCGGCGTCCAGTGCCGGGAGGATGGTCGAGGGGCCTTCGATCAGCCCGCGCTTCGCCCGCTCGATGCGGACGTTGAGGTCGGCGATCGCCCTTCGCAGCGAATCCTCGGTCTTGAACTTGACCAGCTCCTGCGGGAGGTCCTCGACCTCCCGGCGCAGCCGCAGGGTCGGCGGGATGCCGCCGGGCAGCCGCTCCCGCCGGGCGAGATCCCTGATCCACCAGTCCTCGTCGTAGAGCTCCCCGTGATCGGGCAGCGGCCGCCCGGCTCCGGGCAGGCCGTCGAACTCGCCGCGCTCCTGCGCCTCGCGGATCTGCCGGTCGATGTGGGATTCATACCAGCTGGTCATTGCCCTCAATGGTACCCGTGGCAGGATCAAGATCGATGGAGCATTTCGAGCGGTACGGCTACCCGGCGCTGGCCCTGCTGGTGCTCCTGGAGGGCATCGGCATCCCCACCCCGGCGGTCAGCGCGGTCGTCGCGGCCTCGGCCCTCGCCGCGCACGGCGGCCTGTCGCTGCCCGCCGTCGCCGCCGTCACGCTGCTCGCCGCGGTCGCCGGCGACAACCTCGGCTATCTGCTCGGCCGGCGCGCCGGGCGCCCCGCGCTGCTGCGCTTCGGCCGGCACGTCCGGCTCACCGAGGAGCGACTGGCGCGGGCCGAGCGGTTCATCGCCACCCGCGGCCGCAACATCGTCATCGTCGCCCGCTTCGTCGACGGGCTGCGTCAGACCAACGGCCTGATCTGCGGCGCGATGGTCCTGCCGTGGCGGCAGTACGCGCTGCGCGACGGCCTCGGGGCCGTGCTCTGGACGTCGTTGTGGGTCACGGTCGGCGCGGTCGCCGGCGAGAACCTGCACCGCATCGCGCGCTACAAGCTTCCCGCGCTGCTCGCGGCGGCCGCCGTCCTGGCGTTCTTCCTGATCCGGTACCTCCTGAGGCGCCGCTCCCGTCGCCCCTGACTCAGTACTGTGCGATCTGGACGGCTTGCCCGGTGACGCGGACGCCGGTGTCCGCTCCCTCGTCCAGCCCGACGCGCAGGAGACTCGGCCGCCCCATGTCGTGTCCCTGGTGGACGGTCAGCGTCGAGGGCGCCGCGACCAGCCCGAGCTCGCGCAGGTACCCGCCGAACGCCGCCGCGGCCGCCCCAGTCGCCGGGTCCTCGTACACCCCGCCGGGCGGGAACGGGTTGCGCGCGTGGAACACGGTGCCGCTCTCGCGCCACACGAGGTCGACGGTCGTCCAGTCCCGCTCGGCCATCAACGTCGCGAGCGCCGCGACGTCGTAGTCGAGCCGCGCGAGCCGCGCCCGTTCGCGCACCGCCACGATCGGATGCCACGCCCCCGCGTATGCGACCCGCACCGGCAGCTCGGGATCGAGGTCCTCGGCGTGGTACCGCAAAGCCTCCAGCAACCGCCCGAGGTCGCCTTCCGGCATCGGGGTGCTGCGCGGCGCGATGCTGCGCAGCGTGGCGCTGCGGTCCGCCGTCTGCACCGCGATGTCCCCGACCGGGGCCGTGAGGGTCAGCTCCCCGTCCCCGAACCGCTCCGCGTAGGCGACCGCGGTGGCGATGGTGGCGTGCCCGCAGAACGGCACCTCGGCGAGCGGGCTGAAGTACCGCACGTGCGCGCGCCGGGTCTCGTGCCCGGTCAGGAACGCGGTCTCGGAGTACCCGACGTCGGCCGCGATCCGCTGCATGCTGGTTTCGTCGAGCCCGTCGGCGTCCAGCACAACTCCGGCGGGATTCCCGCCGGCGGGGTCGTCGGTGAACGCGCTGTACCGCAGGATCTCCATGCCTGCGACGCTAGGCCGGGCCGCGCGCTTTGGTGCGGTCCAATCCGCCGCCGCTGGCATGGGAAGCGGCCGGCACCCCCAGGACGCCGGCCGCTCCGTCGATATTTTGCTCAGCTGGACGCGACGCCGAGCTGTCCTTCGCCACCGTGGAACTCGGTCCCCTCGGCGAAGGTGGTGTCGAAGCGCTGCTGCAGCGCGTCGAGCTCACCGAACTCCGCCTGGTGCGCGTGCTCGCTGCCCTCGGCGGCGAAGACGTGGTCGTCCTCGGTCGCGTCGTGCGAGTAGTTGGTGTAGTCGTCCGACTCGTAGTGCACGGCCGGCGCCTGGTCGTACTCGACGTGGTGCCCCTGCGAGAAGTCCGTCGACTCGGCCGCGTGGTGGTCGTTCTCGTACACGCCGAACTGGTTGTTGTAGTCGGCCTCGGACCCGTGGGCCTGGTGCAGCTGGTCGAGCGCGTCGTGCTCCTGACCCGCCTCATAGTGCCCGTAGTCGACGTCGCCCCCGCCGTCGTAGGAGCCGGTGTCGATGTCGCTCATGGAGTCTCCCCCTCGTTTGCTGACAGGTTGCGATGCCATCGACGTTACGGTCTGTGTGACATTCGGGAATCCCCCGAACGTGCCACGCGTCACACCCTTCGTGCACGCCAGCCGCCTCACCTCGGCGCCCTGTCGCAGACACGACACCAGCAGGCCCGACGCGTCCGGCCGATCCCGATCACTGTGCGTCGTTCTGCCCCCTGCGTCGCGGCCGGGTCGTCCCGCAACGATCACCGTGCAAAGCTGTTCGCCATGGCGCGTGTCGGGGTGATGCTTCCGCGGGACCTCCCCGCGGAGCAGGTGATGACCTTCGCCCGAAGGGCGGAACAGCTCGGATTCGATGAGCTGTGGGTCGTGGAGGACCTGGGTTTCCGGGGCGGCGTGGCGCAGGCCGGCGCCGTGCTGGCGGCCACGTCGCGGATCGTGGTGGGGATCGGCATCCTGCCGGCCGGGGCGCGCAACGCCGCGTTCGCCGCGATGGAGCTCGCGACGCTGGCGCAGCTGTTCCCCGGCCGCCTGATCGCGGGCATCGGCCACGGCATGCCGGACTGGATGCGCCAGGTCGGCGAGCGCCCGGCCAGCCCGCTCACGCTGCTGCGCGAGTACGCGGTGGCGGTGCGCGCGCTGCTGCGCGGTGAGCCCGGCCCGCCGGCGGGCCGCTACGTCGACGTCGAGGGCGTGGTGATCGGCGAGACTCCGCGGGTGGTGCCGCCGGTCGTGCTCGGTGTGCGCGGCCCGAAGTCGATCGCGGTCGCCGGTCGGGTCGCGGACGGGTTGCTGCTGGCCGAACCGTCCGCACCGCCCTACATCGCGGCCTCGATCGAGCGCCTGGCGTCGACCACGCCGGAGGTCATCACGTACGACGCCGCGGTCGTCGCCGACGACGCCCGGGCGGCCCTCGCCCTGGTGCGCCCCGGCCTGGCCTGGATCGGCGAGCCGGACTGGTCGCCGCACCTGACCCCGCTCCCGTTCGCACCCGCCCTGGCACAGCACCGCCAGGCGTCGCCGACCCGCGAGGCGTTCGCGGCCACGATGCCCGACGAGTGGGTCCGGGAGCTGTCACTGGCCGGAACGCCCGCCGAGGTGCGCGCCCGGATCGCGGCCCGGCACGCCGCGGGCGCGACGAGCGTCGTGATGATCCCGGCCGAACCGGACCCCCTGGACGCGCTGACGCGCCTGGCACAGGCCCTGGACCGTCGGCCCTAGCCCGCGGGAGCCGGCATATCGGTGGACGAGGCGCGCGGGAGCACGCGACGATCGGGCGATGGTGCAAGCGTCCGGGGTCCGGATCGGCTGGGCGGACCTGCCTGCCGGCGTCCGCGACGGGGTCGTCGAGATACTCGGCGAACCCGTGGTCGAGACCGTCTCGCAGGTCGGTGGCTTCTCGCCGGGCACCGCCGACCGCGTGCTGACCGCGAGCGGCCGCCGGGCGTTCGTCAAGGCCGTCGGCAGCGCGCTCAACGAGCAGAGCCCGGCCATGCACCGCGCCGAGGCGGGCGTGGCCAGGCGGCTGCCGGGCGGGATCCCGACGCCGCGGCTGCTCGGGGTGCACGACGACGGCGACTGGGTGGCGCTGGTCTTCGAGGACGTCGAAGGCCGCCATCCCCATACGCCGTGGGTGGACGACGAGGTGGCCGCGGTCCTCGAGGCCCTGCGGCGGCTGGCGGTGCCCGTCACGGGGCTGCCCAGCCTGCGGGTGGACTCCGAAGAGGACTTCGCGGGGTGGCGGCGCATCGCGCAGGACCCGCCGCCCGGCCTCGACCCGTGGGTGGCCGAGCGGCTCGACCTGCTCGACGAGCTGGCCATGGCCGGCCTCGCGGCGCTGGAGGGCGACCGCCTGGTCCACGGCGACGTGCGCGCCGACAACCTGCTCATCCGGCCCGACGGATCCGTGGTGGTCGTCGACTGGCCGTTCGGGTGCGCCGGGCCGGCCTGGTTCGACACCCTGACGCTCGTGCTGAACGTCCGGCTGTACGGCGGCCGGCTCGACGACGACGTCATCGCCGCCGCCCCCGAGGCGATCACCGGATGCGTCGCCGGCCTGGGGGCGCTGTTCGCCGACCGGGCCAGGCGGCCGGCACCGCCCGGGCTGCCGACGCTGCGGCGGTTTCAGCAGGACCAGGCCGACATCATGATCACGTGGCTGAGGGACCGGCTCCGGGCGCGTTGACGACGTCGGCGTCTGGGGTTCAGTCAACTGACAGATGATCGCGTCGCGCCGCCGGCCGTAGCGTCGTCGCATGGTTGCGAAGACCCGCTTACTGCGTTCCTGGCGCGACAAGGCCGCCTGCCTGGGCCTGGACGTCACCTGGTTCTACCCGGCCCCCGACGACGTCCTCGCGGTGCTGCGGGCGCAGACGTTCTGCGCCTCGTGCCCGGTGCGCCGCGACTGCGCCCGCCACGCCATCGAGCACAACGAGCAGCACGGCATCTGGGGCGGCAGCACGGCACAGGAACGCGCCGCCTTCCGCCGCGCGATGTCGTCCTGAGTCGTCGTGAGTCGTCCTGAGTCATCCTGAGCCGAGGGCGATGCCGAGCGTGTCGGCGAACGCGACGACGGCCGGGTGGGCGGCGGCGCCCGCGCGGAACGCCAGGCGCGTGCGCCGGCGGGTCGGCAGCGGCGTGAGCACCACACCGGCCGGCACGTCCATCGCGGCGAGCTCCGGCACCAGGGCCACGCCCTGGCCGGCGGCGACGAACGTGAGGACGGTGACGAAGTCGTCGGCGTGATGGCGCACGCGCGGGGTGAAGCCCGCCGCCTCGCACGCCCGGACCGTCATCGTGTGGCACAGCGTGCCCTGGCTGGCGAGGATCCACGGCTCGTCGCGGCAGGCGGCGAGGGACCGCGGGCCGCTCGCGGCGACGAAGATCGTCTCGTCGAGCAGCGGCGCCGTGCGCAGGGCCGGGTCGGGCTCGATGGGCACGAGGTCGTAGTCGTGCACCAGGGCCACGTCCAGGGTGCCGTCGCGCAGCATCGGGGGTACCACGGCGGGGTCCAGCTCCTGCACACTCAGCTCGAGCGCCGGGTGCGCCTCGCCCAGCGCCACCAGGGCGGGCGGCAGCAGCGTGCGCATCGCCGTCGGGAATGCGCCGATGCGCAGGGGACCGGAAAGCCCGGCCCGTGTGGCCGCCACCGCGGCGCCGGCGCGCTCGAGGGCGGCGAGGACCTCCTCGGCGTGCGCGGCCAGGGTGCGCCCGGCCGGGGTGAGCGTGACCCGGCGGCCGGTGCGGGCCAGCAGCGCCACGCCGGCCTCCCGCTCCAGGGCGGCGAGCTGCTGCGACACCGCCGACGGGGTGTAGGTGTGCGCCGCGGCGACCGCGGCGATCGTGCCGTGCTGGGCCAGGTCGCGCAGCAGGCGCAGTCGCCGGACGTCGAGCATCAGCTCAGCTTACGCTCGACGGTGCGATTGTGAACTGGACCTGGCGCTCGGATTGGGGCGACGCTGGACGGCATGGAGCTTTCCGGAATCTTCGTACCGCTGGTGACCCCCTTCGACGAGTCCGGCGCCGTCGACACGGCCGCCCTGCGGCGGCTGGGGGAGTCCGTGCTGGAGGCCGGCGCGGCCGGCCTCGTCGCGCTCGGCACGACCGGCGAGCCGGCCACGCTGAGCCCGGCCGAGCGCGCCGAGGTCGTGTCCGTGTGCCGGTCGCTGGGCGCCCCGCTGCTGGTCGGCGTCGGCGGCAGCGCGACGGCGGCGTGCGCGGCCGAGGTCGCGGCGCTGCCGGCCGGGGTCGCGGCGATGGTGGTCGTGCCGCCCTACACGCGCCCGGGCGAGGCCGGCGTGCTCGCCCACTTCCGGGCGGTGGCGGCCGCGTCGGCGGTGCCGGTGGTGGTCTACCACGTGCCGTACCGCACCGGCCAGGCCCTCTCGCTCGCCGCACTGCTGCAGCTGGCGGCGATCCCGGGCGTGGCCGGCATGAAGCTTGCCGACGGACCGCTCGGCCCCGACACCCTCGCCCTGCTGGCGGGCGCGCCCGAGGGCTTTGCGGTCCTCGGCGGCGACGACGCCGTCATCTCCCCGCTGCTGGCGCTCGGCGCACACGGCGGCATCCTCGCCTCGGCGCACGTGTCCACCGCGTCCTACGTCGCCCTCTTCGACGCCTGGCGCGCGGGCGACGTCGCGGCGGCGCGCAAGCTCGGCGCCCGGCTCGCGGCGCTGTCGACGGCCCTGTTCGCCGAGCCGAACCCGGCGGTGACCAAGGCCGTCCTGCACGCGCAGGGGCGCATCGCGACGCCGGCGGTGCGGCTGCCGCTGCTGGCCGCGAGCGAGGCCGCGCGCGACGCGGCGCTGGCGCTGCTGTGAGGGGCTACTCGCCCTTCTCCTCATCGCGCTTGCGCAGCTCCTCCTCGCGGCGGCGCAGGTCCGCCTCCCACTTGGAGAACATCTCCTCGTCGGCGCGGCGGTTGCGGGCCAGGTCGCGCAGGAACTCCGGGTCGTCGTCGGGCGCGACCTGGCGCCGCGACGGGCGCTGTTCCTCCGGGAAGCCGGCGCCGGGACGCCACTGCGCGCCGGCGCCTGCGTGTGCGGGCTGCTGCGGGCGCCCGGCCACGAACCACGCGATCCACCCGACCGGGGAGAACAGCAGGATGATGAACACCCATGCGAGCTTCGGCAGGTTGCGCACCGCGTACTCGTCCGTCGACAGGCAGTCGATCAATGCGACCACGAGCATGACGAGGTCGATCAGGAAGAGCAGTCCATAGAGGCGAATCACGCCGGACATCATGCCCGAACCTTGCGCCGCGTGTCGCCCCCTGAGCGGCCGGGGTCAGCCGAGCTCGATCCGCAGGTACCCCAGGTCCAGCTCACCGCGCCGAAGCCGCGCCAGGTCGGTGCGGTGCGCATCGACCGGGATGATCAGCGCGTGGCGGGTCTCGTCGGGCTTCACGTCGGCCCGCCGGCGCGACGGCGGCGACCCGGCGGGCTCGCGCCGCACGTGCAGCTCGGCCCGGCCGGCGCCGAGGCGCTGGCGCACGTCGGACCAGCGCGCCGCCGGGAACTTCAGCGACTCGTCGGCGAGGACCAGGTCGAAGGGGATGCCGCGCTCGTCGCGCAGCGGGAACGCGACGAGCGTCCGCTCGCCCACGAGCTCGGCGATCGCGAGCATCCGCAGCCCTTCGCGCCGGGCGACGCGCAGCCGCCGGTCCCGGGTGAGCACGGCGCCGCGGGGCGGGCGGGCCGGGCGCAACACGCGGTACGCGTACGGGCCGACCTGCACGTCGTCGCGGCGCGTGGGGCGTTGCCCCGCGCCGGGGCGCGCCACCGAATAGGGTTGGTGCCCATGGTGCGCATCGAGCGGCTGGTCACGTCGGGCACGTTCTCCCTCGACGGCGAGACCTTTGACGTCGACAACAACGTCTGGATCGTCGGCGACGACGAGGAGGCCATCGTCATCGACGCGGCCCACGACGCCGAGGCGATCCTGGTCGCGCTCGGCGGTCGCCGCACCCTCGCGATCGTGTGCACCCACGGTCACGACGACCACATCGATGCCGCGCCCGAGGTCGCGCTGCGCACGGGCGCGCCGATCCTGCTCCATCCGGACGATCTGCCGCTGTGGCACATGAAGCACCCCGCTCTCGAACCGAACACGCACCTTACCGACGCGGACGTGATCCGGGTAGCCGGTGCCGACCTGCACGTGCTGCACACGCCCGGCCACAGCCCCGGCGCCGTGTGCCTCTACGCACCGCAGCTGGGCGTCGTCTTCTCCGGCGACACGCTCTTCGAGGGCGGCCCGGGCGCCACCGGGAGGTCGTTCTCCGACCGCCCGACGATCATCGCCTCGATCCGGCAGCGCCTGCTGGCCCTGCCGCCGGAGACGGTCGTGCACACCGGGCACGGCCCCGACACCACGATCGGCGCCGAGGCCCCCGGCATCGAGTAGCCCGGTTCAGTCCGCGTCGGCGAGCCGCTCCAGGATCGCCGACGCGTGCAGCAGCGCGTCGCGCTCCGCCGCGCTGAGTTCGTGCGCCATCACCGAGGCCAGCCACTCGTCGCGCAGCCGCATGTCCGCGCGCAGTGCCGCCCGCCCCGCCTCGCTGATCGCGAACACCCGCTGCCGCTTGTCGGCCGGGTTGCCGAGGCGCTGGATGTGCCCGTCGGCCTCGAGGTCGGCGAGCACCCGGGTCACCGACTGCGGCTGCAGCCGGTCCGCCGCCGCGAGCGCGCCGGCGGTCATCGGCCCCTTGCGCGCCAGGTGCGACATCATGCTGATCTTCGTCAGGCTCAGCCCGTCGGACGCGCGCTGCAGCTGCAGCCGGCGCGAGAGCCGCTGGGTCGCGCGGCGCACCGCGCGGGCGGCGGACAGGTCCGGATCGGGTTCCAAGCGGGGCGCCTCACGGTTATCGGCTTGACGCTCACCGTACCGCGCTGCGATATTCAGCAGGTGCGTAATATCTGGCAGGCGGCCGCCGGCTTCGCCCCGGTCCTGGCCACCGTGGCGACGCTCGCCCCGATCGCCGGCGCCGCACACACCGGCATCGGCATCGTCGTGCTCGGCGCCGCGGTCAGCCTCATGTCCACCCGCGCCGCGCACGGCGGCGCACCGTGGCGCCTGCTGCTCGTCCCGGTCGGCGCCGTGGTCGTCGGCGCGTTCGCCGTGCTGTTCCACGCCGCGCACGCGTTCGGCGACGGCTTCTTCGTCGTCGCGGTCGCCGTCGCCACCGCCGCCCGCGCGCTCGGTCCGGCGGCCGGCCGCCTCGGCCGCGCCCTGGTCCTGCCGCTCATCGGCATGCTCATCGCCCCGGTGAACCCCGGCGCACACCCCGCCCGCACCCTGGCGTGGGCGACCCTGGCGGTCTTCGTCGCCGAGGCGTATGTGCTGATCGCGGCGCGGCTGCGCGGTACCGCCGCGGAGGAGGAACCGCCGAGCACCGCCCCCGCCCGCATCCACGTGTGGCGCGGCGTGCAGTCGGCCCTCGCCCTGACCTTGGCGTTCGCGATCGGCCAGACCTTCTTCGGCGAGCACTGGGCGTGGACCGTGATCAGCGCCTACACGGTCGGCGCCGCGGCCCGCTCCCGCGGCGACGCGCTGCTCAAGGGCGTCCACCGCACCCTGGGCGCGCTCGGCGGCACCCTCGTCGCGACGGCGCTCGCCCTGGCCATCGGCGACCGCCGCTCCCTGGCCGTCGCGCTGCTGCTGGTCGTCCTGGCCGCCGCCTTCTACCTGCGCCAGTACGGCTACGCCTGGTGGGCAGCGGGGGTGACCGCCGCCCTGGCGCTGCTGTACTCCCTGATCGGCGTGGCGGGCACCGCCGCGTTGCCGCTGTTCGGCGCCCGCCTCCTGGCGGTGTGCATCGGCGCGCTGTGCGCGATCCTGCCCGCGACGCTGCTCGCCCCGATCCGCACCGGCGCCGTGCTGCGCAAGCGCACCGCCGAGGCGCTGCGCGCGGCCCGCGACGGCGACTACGCCCAGGCCGAGCGCCGGGTCGCCGCCCTGCGCGAGGCCGCCGCGCCGCTGCTGGCGATCCGCCGCTTCCGCGCGCGCCGCGAGCTGGCGTGGGTGGACGCGCTGACCGCGGCGGTGCCGGACCTGCGCACCCTGGCCGCCGACCCGCAGGACACGCCCGCACTGCGCCGCCTGCGCAAGACCCTGGGCGAGGTCGCCGACGACCTGCGGGCCGCGGTCGCGACTGCATGAGCAGCGGGACTCGGGTCCGCGCAACTGACGACCGTCGTTCCCACCAGCGCCTGGTCTGGGTCGATATCAGCGAAGCCTCATCGAGCCAGACTGGGCGAACCGCTGCGGGCCTGGCGGCCCTCCGCTGCCACGTCCGCGGTGCCAAGGGCGTTACTCGTGTTCGGCGGCGCGTTCCAGGAGGGCTTGGCGCTCGGCGTCGCCGTGCGCGAGATCGGCGGCGCGCCGGAACAGTTCCGCCGCCCGCGCATGGTCGCCCTCCCGGGCCGTCAGGTCGGCCTCGGCGGCGAGCGTGTGCGGATACTCCTCGAGCGCCCCGGAGGCCCGCGCGGCGGCGAGGAGTTCGAGCCCGGCCCGCGGCCCGTGCGCGTACCCGTGCGCGACGGCCCGGTTGAGCGCGATGACCGGCGTCGGCTGCACCCGGTACAGCAAGTCGTAACACAACGCGATCCGCACCCAGTCGGTGTCGGAGGCGCTCGCCGCCGTGGCGTGGCAGGCGGCGATCCGCGCCTGCAGCGTGTACGGCCCGTCGCCGCCGGAGGCTCGCGCATCGAGCGCCGCGAGAATGGCGACACCCTCCGCGATCGCCGCGTGATCCCACAGCGACCGATCCTGCTGCTCGAGCGTGAGCAGCCGCCCGTCGGCATCCCGCCGCGCCGCCCGCCGCGAGTGCTGGAAGAGAAACAGCGCAAGAAGTCCCGAAATTTCGGACAGATCCGTGGTGCCGGCGGTCGCGACCCTGGGCAGCAAGGCGCCCAGCAGGCGCGCCAGCCGGATCGCCTCGTCCGCGAACGCCGGCGACCCGTCCGCGTTGTACCCGTTCGTGAACAGCACGTAGAGCACGCCGAGCACGCCCGGCAGCCGCTCCGGCAGCGCGGCACCCTCCGGCACCCGGTACGGGATGCCGGCCTGCGCGATCTTCGTCTTGGCCCGCGTCAGCCGCCGTGTCATCGTCGCCTCGGACACCAGGAACGCCCGCGCGATGTCGCCGGTGCGCACCCCGCACACCGTGCGCAGCGTGAGCGCCACCCGCGCCTCGAGCGGCAGCGCCGGATGGCAGCACGTGAACACCAGCCGCAGCCGGTCGTCCGGAAGCTCGCCCCCTTCGACCGGCGCCGGCTCCCCGCGCTCGAGCACCGCGAGATCCCGCAGCTTGACCCGCTCGACGCTGGCCCGCCGCAGCACGTCGACGGCCCGGTTGCGCGCCGCCGTCATCAGCCACGCCGCCGGGTTGTCCGGCACCCCGCCGACCGGCCACCGCTGCAGCGCACTGGCCAGGGCCTCCTGCGCGCAGTCCTCGGCCAGGTCCCAGTCCCCGGTGATGCGGATGAGCGCGCCCACGATCCGCGGATAGGCATCCCGCGCCGCCGCGGCGACCACGGCGGCCACGCGCTGCGGCGACGGCCCGGGCGCCGGCGCGGTGGACTCCACCGCGGCGGCGCCGGAACGGGACGAACCGGCCGTCACTGCTCGAAGTCGGCGAAGGGCCGGATCTCGATGCGCCCGTTGCGGGACATCGGGTGGGTCCGCGCCACCATGATCGCCTCGTCCAGGTCGGCGCACTCGATGAGGTCGAACCCGACGATGACCTCCTTGGTCTCGGCGAACGGCCCGTCGGTGACGAGCAGCTCGCCGTTGCGCACCCGCACGGTGGTCGCCGCCGCCGGCGGGGCCAGCACCGCGCCGCGCACCCGGCGGCCGGCCGCGTCGTTCTCGGCCACCCAGACCTCGATGTCCGGCTCGTTCTCCTTGTCGGTGTCGGGCTCCGGGTCGCTGCAGACGAACATCATGTACTTCATCAGGGTTTCCCTCCATCGGAAGTCGGTTCAACCCTAGTGACGATCGGGTCCAGCCCGTCCGGACCAGCGCGCCGAAGAATTTTTCTACTGCAGCGGGAAGCGGCCGTTGCGGAACAGGTCGACGAAGATCTGGTGGTCGGCGCGGGCCCGGGCGCCGTACGCGTGCGCGAAGTCGACGAGCGACGCGGCGAACCCGGCCTCGTCGCGGTCCACGGCGGCCACGATCGCCTCCTCGGTGGAGAAGTCGACGAGGTCGTGCGCGGACTCGTCGTCGGCGACGGAGTGCATCCGCGCCGTCGCCCGGCCGAGGTGGCCCACGACGCCGGTCACGTCGGCGAGCTCGTTGACGTCGCTCCAGTCGAGGTCGGCGGCGTACGGGGAGACCTCCGCCACCATCTGCCCGATGCCGTGCAGCACGGTGTGGCCGGCCCACGCGTCGGCGTGCGCCTGCAGGGCGCGCTGCGACTCGCTGGTGCGGTGGCCCTGGTGCCGGAAGTACCCGCGCACCCGCGGGTCGGTGATCCAGCGCGACACCGCCGGGGTCTGTCCCTGCTTCATGTACAGGATGACGTCGTTCTCCAGGGCCTGCGTGTGGCCTTCGAGGAGCAGGTTGTGGGACGGCAGGCCGGCCGAGCCGATGCCGACGCCCTTGCGCAGCACGATGTCCTTGATGCGGTACTGCTCCGGGCGGGCCGAGTCCCAGGCGGGCAGCGTCGGCAGGTACTCGGCGAACGCGGCCGCCACCTCGGCGCGCACCTCCTCGCCGACCGCGTACACCCCGTCGGCCATCATGAACCGCCGGTCGTAGTCCTCGATGACCGTCTGCGTGTCCAGCAGCGCCACCCGGGTGTTGAGCCGGGCCCGCTGCAGCACGTCGTGCAGTACCCCTTCCGTGGTGTCGAGGGTCAGCGAGCCGATGGCGCCGCCGGAGGCGATCCCGCGCAGCTCCGCGACGTAGGACCGGGCGTAGGCGGCGACGAGGTCGCCGATGACGGTGTCGGAGAGCGCCTTCTCGTAGCCGATGAGCGCGACGCTGGCCGCGAAGCGCTTGAGGTCCCAGGTGAACGGCCCGACGTACGCCTCGTCGAAGTCGTTGACGTTGAACACGAGCACGCCGGCGGCGTTCATGTAGGTACCGAAGTTCTCGGCGTGCAGGTCGCCGTGGATCCACACGGCCGAGGTGCGCTCGTCGAGGAACTCGT
Organism: Dactylosporangium darangshiense; assembly: GCF_039537565.1. NCBI lineage: Bacteria > Bacillati > Actinomycetota > Actinomycetes > Micromonosporales > Micromonosporaceae > Dactylosporangium > Dactylosporangium darangshiense. Next base: position 55,023 of record NZ_BAABAT010000052.1, on the reverse strand, counting down.
CCGCCGTGCCCTGCACGTCGGCGTAGAACAGGCAGGCGCTGCCGCGGTAGAACGCGAACGGTGAGGCGGCCATCTTGCGGAACTTGCGGCGGAACGCGGCGGGGTCCAGGGCCATCAGCTCCCCGAACTCGGTCACGAACACGTTCGTCAGCACTTCGGCACGATCCATCACCCGACGATAAACACCCCGTGCAGCATGGCCTTGCTACATTGTGCGATCAGTCCTGCCCCCCACCCCCGCAAGGACGGACCCCCCGCGTGAACGGCCCCGTGATCGTCATCATCGCGCTGCTCGTCCTCGTGGCGGTGCTGCTCGTCATCCTGCTGCGCCGCCGGCGGCCGGCACCCGCGCCCGCGCCTGCCGGGCCGCAGGACCCGTTCCGCGACGCCGGCGAGGACGCGCTGCGCGGCGACCCGCGCACCCTCAAGGCCGGCGACCTCGTCGAGATCCGCGGCACCACGTATACGGTGCGCGGCACCCTGACCTACCGCGAGCAGTCGTGGAGCTGGGCCGAGCACATGCTCGACGACTCGAGCGGCGGCCCGAAGGTGTGGCTCAGCGTCGAGGAGGACCCCGACCTGGAGCTGTCGCTGTGGCGGGAGGTGCCGGGCGCGACCGTGCTCCCCGGGCCGCAGAGCGTCGACTTCGACGGCCGTCGCTACGCCAAGGACGACTCCGGCAAGGCGAAGTTCGTCTCCACGGGCACGACCGGCCTGTCGGCGACGGGCACCGCGAAGTACGTCGACTACGAGGCCAAGGACGGCGCCCTGCTGTCCTTCGAGTCCTACGCCGGGCCCGGCGAGGACGACAAGTGGGAGGTCGGCCGCGGCGAGACCCTGACGCGGGCCGAGGTGCGCGTCTGGTCGCAGGGCGGCTGAGGTGCTCGTCGACCTCGACGCCCCGTACCACGACACGAACGCCCGCGACCTGCGCTTCGCCCTCGGAGCGCCGCTGCTGCCGGCGCTGCGCGAGCTCGCCGTCGACGTCGGCGGCGTGCGCGTGCAGCTGCGGCTGCTCGGCGCCTCACACCAGGTGCGCTGCGGGAGCGTCACCGAGACGGTGGCCTACCTGCCGGCGCTGTCTGCCGCGGTACCGGATGCATATGCGCTGCCCGGGTATCGCTTCCGGGCCGAGGTGCGCCGGCTCGGCCCCGAGGCGTTCGCGGCCGAGTGCGCGGACCTGCGCCGCCGCGCCGAGGCCGAGCCGCACGCCCTCGCCGGGGCGTTCCCCGGCGCCCGCGACGCCCTGACGGTCCTCGCCGCGCGGCCCGCCGCCGGCGGCGCCGCCTGGTGGACCGCGCACGCCTACCCCCAGACCGGCGAGCTGGTCCTGACCGAGACGACGGTGACGTTGGCATGAAACGCATCTGGTACCTCATCGCCGGCTGCCTGGGCGCCGTCGGCCTCATCATCGGCGGCATCACCGCCTTCTCCGGCAGCTCGCCCCGCTCGTACGTGGCCGGGCACTACCAGCGGGCGGCCGCGCGCGACCTCGGCGGCGACGCGAAGGCCTACACCAGCACCAAGCCGCCGACCCGGGTCGCCGACGAGATCTCGCGCGCCTGGTCGCCGGCCGGCCGCTTCGTCGACGGCTCCGGCGTCTACCTGCGGTACTCCAACGACTCCATCGTGCTCAAGCCCAACGGCGCCGGCACCCTGATCCTGGTCGAGGCGCTGCGGACCGCCTACCACCGCTACTCGGGCGTGGTCGGCGGCACCGGCTGGACCGGCAGGGGCGACGGCATCAGCGGCCGCGGCGGCGGCCCCGGCAGCGGAAAGTAGCCAACTGTGATCGAACTCGTCACCGACCTCGGCGTCACGCTCGGCTACGCGGGGATCGGCCTCGTGCTCATGGGCATCGGCGCCGTCCTCGTCGACGTCGCCACGCCCGGCTCGCTGCGCCACCTCATCTGGGCCGAGCGCAACGCCAACGCGGCCGTCCTGCTCGTCTCCAACCTCGTCGCCGTCGGCGTCATCGTCGTCACCGCGATCTCGGCCAGCGACGGGCACTTCGCGCAGGGCATCGCGTCGACCACCGGCTACGGCGTCATCGGGCTGCTGGCGATGACCGTCGCGTTCGTCGTCGTCGACATGATGACCCCGGGCAAGCTCGGCGAGCTGCTCGTGCACCCCGAGCCGCACCCGGCGGTGTGGGTCAGCGCCGCCGTGCACCTCGCCATCGGCGCCATCGTCTCCGCGGCCATCCTCTGATGGACGCCGGCGCGCGCAAGAAGCTCATCGACGGCGTGTGGGTCGCCATCGTCGCCGTCGTCATGCTGAGCGTGTTCGCGTACTGCTCGACGCGCGACGGCGCCGGCGACGACACGGTCGCCGTGCCCGCCGCCGACGCGCAGAGCGTCGCCGCCGACCTCGCCCGCGCCTCCGCCGTGCACGGCGTCTGCTACGGCTGGCAGCTGCTGAACGGCACCACCCCGGTCAGCGCCGGCTCCAACCTCGGCGTCGACGTGCGGGTGAACTCCAGCGCCGACCGTTGCCCGAAGTGGGTCGAGATCCGCGGCACGTACCACTGGTATCCGGACAGCAGCGAGTCGGAGGACTACGCGCAGTACACCATCACCGTCAGCGCCGGCCTCGCCGCCGGCATCGACCCGGCGGGCCTGGAGCGGCTCGGCGCCGGCCCGAACCGCCTGCTCGACGACCCGTCCGCGACGATACTCGACGCCGCCGAGGCGCTCCCACTGCTCGCGATGGAGGCCGGCATCGCCAGGGGCGACGTGCCCGAGGCGACCGCGTCCGGCTCGCCGGCGCCGGTCGAGCAGGGCGGCAGCGACTTCCTGCGCGACCGCTGGGTCCTGCTGGTCATCACCGGCTCGTTCCTGCTGGCCGCGATCGGCACGGCGGTGCTCACGTGGGTCTTCACGCGCACGAAGAAGCCGAAGCCCGAGGCCGGGACGGAAGACGAGTGACCCGGTTCCGGCGGACCGCCGTCCTGGCGGCGGTCTTCGTCTGCGCGGCGTGCGGGCTGGTGTACGAGCTGGCGCTGGTCGCCCTCGGCAGCTACCTCATCGGCGACGCCGCCGCGCAGGCCTCGATCGTCCTCGGCGTCATGGTCTTCGCGATGGGCATCGGCGCCCTGGCCGCCAAGCCGTTGCAGCGCCACGCCCTCGCCGCGTTCGCGTGGATCGAGCTGGCCCTCGCGCTCTTCGGCGGCCTGTCGGTCCTGGCGCTGTACGCCGCCTTCGCCTACCTCGACCTCTACGCGCCCGCCCTGGTCGCGATGGCCCTGCTGCTCGGCGCGCTCATCGGCGCCGAGATCCCGCTGCTGATGGTGCTGCTGCAGCGCATCCGCAGCCAGGACGCCGGCAGCGCCGTTGCCGACCTGTTCGCCGCGGACTACGTCGGCGCGCTGCTGGGCGGCCTCGCGTTCCCGTTCCTGCTACTGCCCGTCTTCGGCCAGCTGCGCGGCGCCCTCGTCGTCGGCGCCCTCAACGCCGTCGTCGGCCTCGCGGTCGTGTTCGTCGTGTTCCGCCGCGACCTGGCGGGCCGCCGCGGTGTCGCCCTGGTCGCCGGCGCGCTCGCCGTCCTCGCGGTGCTCGGCACGTCCTACTACTACTCGACCCGCTTCGAGGTCACCGCCCGCCAGCAGCTGTACGCCGACCCGATCGTGCACGCCGAGCGCAGCCGCTACCAGGAGATCGTGCTCACCCAGTCCCTCGACGGCTCCGACGTGCGCCTGTTCCTCAACGGCGACCTGCAGTTCTCGTCGCTGGACGAGTACCGCTACCACGAGGCCCTCGTCCACCCGCTGCTCGCCGGCGCCCGCGGCCGGGTGCTCATCCTCGGCGGCGGCGACGGCCTGGCCCTGCGCGAGGTCCTGTCCTACCCCGACGTCGCCGAGGTCACCGAGGTCGAGCTGGACCCGGCCGTCATCCGGCTGGCCCGCACCGACCCGAGAGTGCACGCGCTCAACCGCGACGCGTTCGCCGACCCCCGGGTACACCTGCTGACGCTGGACGCATTCGCGTGGCTGCGCGACGAGTCCGCCCGCTACGACGCCATCGTCGTGGACATGCCGGACCCGGACGAGACCGCCACCGCGAAGCTGTACTCGGTCGAGTTCTACGCCATGGTCCGCAAGGCGCTGGCACCCGGCGGCCGGGTCGTCGTGCAGTCCGGCTCGCCGTACTTCGCACCGCGCGAGTACTGGTGCGTCGGCGCCACGCTGGCCGCTGCCGGCCTGACGGCGGTGCCGTACCACGTCGACGTGCCGTCCTTCGGCGACTGGGGCTTCTTCCTCGCCTCCGCCGAGGGCGCCGCACCCGCGTTGCGCCTCGACCCGCCGGCGCCGCTGCGCTTCCTCGACGCCGACGTCCTGCGCGCCGCCGCGGTGTTCCCGGCCGACCGCCGCGCCCTGGACGTGCCGCCGTCGACGCTGATGGACCCGAAGATCATGGAGTACGCGCGGCAGGAGTGGAAGGGCTACTGACCCGGCTCGTCGTGCGTCTCGGCCGCGGCACGAACGGCAGCGCGAGCAGCCCCAGCAGCACGTAGCACCAGGTGGGCGCGGCGAGGGGGTTCGGCCAGGCGTCCGCGCCGCCGAACGCGCCGTGCTCCACGAGGTCCAGCGGCACGTCGGGCCCGCCGGCCTCGGCGTCCATCGTCACCAGCGTCCGCTCGCCGCCCGGCCCGACCTGCACGAGCGTGTTCTCGCGCGCGCCCCACCGGGCCAGCACCAGCCCGTCGCCGCGGAAGCCGAGGACCCGGTCCGCCGGCGCGTAGGAGGCGACCTCGGCCCCGGTCGCCGCGTCGAGGACCACCGCCCGCCCGTGCCCCGGCTCCGGGCAGTTGCGCTGCGCCGCGACGCACCGGTCCGCGGTCGTGGCGACGTACCGGCCGTCCGGGCTGAACACGATCGCGTCCGCCATCAGGTACCGCGCCGCGGGCACGCTCCAGACCACGGTTTCCGTCGCGTCGACCAGGAGCAGCCGGCGGTCGTTCTCGTGGTACACCGGAACGACGACCTTCGACCCGTCCGGCGACACGGCGAGGGCGTCGTTGAGCACCCCCGCGTCCGCGTAGATGGTCCGTGTCTGCCGGGAGGCGACGTCGACGAGGTTGACGGTGCCGTTGTTCCCGAGCGCCACGACCGTGCGCCCGTCCCGCGACCAGCCCATCAGCATGCCGCCGGGCAGGTGCCGGATCTCGCCGGTGGTGAGGTCCAGGATGCGGTCGAAGCCGTCGAGCAGCAGCCGCCCGTCCGGCGACACGGCCCCGCGCACGTGCCCGAGCACCTGTTCCCGGATGCGGTACTTCCCGTTGCGCCCGACCACGACCGTGGTCGCCTCGAAGTACCGCGTCTGGTCGGTCTCGAACACCAGCGCGGCCGGCCCCGGCGGGCGCGCCTCGACCGTCGCCGCCCACGGCCACGGCAGGTGCACCCGCCGCGGCACCGCCGCACCGCCCCCGCCCCACCACAGCGGCGTCGTCGCCAGCGCCGCGACGACGACAACCACGGCAACCAGCGCGGTCGCGCGCCTGGCCCGTCCCGGCATCCCAGCTCCCCCCTGCGACCGCGACCGATGACAAACGTCATCGCCCACGCGTGCGCCGCGCACCCGAACCGGTGCGCGGCGACACTGCAGGCGATCCGTCGCGCCCCGAAGACTCGTCGCTATGAGACGACGGATCCTCCTCGCCGCGTTGCCTGCCGCCGCGGTTTCCCTGACGGCGGCCCCGGCCCTGGCCGCCGCGCCGCCGCTGACCCGCCTGACGCTGCCGGCCCCGACCGGCCCCGAGCAGATCGGCACCGTGTCGCTGCACCTGGTCGACGCGACCCGCCCCGACCCGTGGGTCCCGGCGCAGCGCGCCCGCGAGCTGATGGTCCAGATCTGGTACCCCGCCTGCGACGCCCGCCACTACCCCCGCGCCACGTGGGTGAGCCCCGCCCTCGCCGCGGCCCTCGCACCGCCCGGCTCCGACTACACGCTCCCGGTCACGCACGCCCACCTGGGCGCACCCGCGGCACCCGGCCGCCGGCCCGTCGTCCTCTACTCGCCGGGCCTCGGCCTCGAGCGCACCGCGTCGACGGCGGTCGTCGAGGAGCTCGTCAGCCACGGGTACGTCGTCGTCACCATCGACCACACCCACGACTCCTCCCTGGTGGAGTTCCCCGGCGGCCGCACCGAGCCGAGGTCCATCCCTGAGCCGACCGACCCCGCGAACGCCGATGCGGTCATCGCCGAGGCCCTGCGCACCAGGGTCGCCGACACCCGCTTCGTCCTGGACCGCCTGCTGTTCCTCGTACACGGCCGCAACCCGGACGCCGACGGTGCCCGCCTCCCGCACGCCCTGAGCGAGGTGTTCGATCTGTCCCGCACCGGCATGCTCGGCCACTCACTCGGCGGCGCCGCGGCCGCCGAGGCGATGTACGAGGACCGCCGCATCCGCGCCGGCGCCAACCTGGACGGCACCGAGTCCGGCGCGGTGCTGGACGCCGGCCTGGACCGCCCGTTCCTCCTCTTCGGCGCCGGCACCGGCGACGACGACTCGTGGGCGCGCCTGTGGTCGAACCTGCGCGGCCCCCGCCTCCACCTGCAGCTGCTGAACGCGGGTCACCTGTCCTTCACCGACTACCAGGTCCTCTTCCCGCAGGCCGGTGTCCCCGCCGACCAGCTGGTCCCGAACTTCGGCACCGTCGACCCGGCCCGCAGCGTCACCGCCCAGCGCGCCTACCTGCTCGCCTTCTTCGACCGCTACCTGCGCGGCCGCCAGTCCCGCCTGCTGACCGGCCCTTCGCCGCGTTACCCGGAGATCCGGTTCGTCGCCGCCTAGTACCGTGTCCCGGATGACGAAGGCCGAACGCTTCGAGCGGTACGTCCGGCTGTCGTTCTACATCAACATCGTCCTCTCGCCGGCGATGACCTTCGGCCTGGTCCGCGTCGACGTCGGCGACGCCGACGCGGCCCTGGTCGCCGCCCTGAACCTGACCCAGACGGCCGCCTGCCTGCTGCTGGCCCGGGCCGGCGTGGGCCACTACCTGGGCGAGCGCCCGCAGCCGCGCCGCCTGATCGCCGTGGCCACGGCGGTCACCGTCGCCGGCCCGGCGGCCGCGGCCCTGGCGAGCGCCACCGCGGCGCTGAGGACCGGCATCACGATGGTCCTGTCGATGTCGTACATCGCCGCCCTGTCGACCGCGACCCGCCCGAGAACGAGCGTCACCGCCGCGTCGGCGTACTGCGCGGCCGTGCTCCTGCTGGGCGGGGGTTTCCCGGCGGCCTTGACGTTGGCGGTACTGCTGGGAGCGGTCCTGCTCGGCTATCGCGTGACGCTCTGGATGCTCCGCGTCGTCCGCGAACTGGACCGCTCCCGCCACGTGGAGGCGGCTCTGGCGGTGGCCGAGGAGCGCCTGCGCTTCTCCCGCGACCTGCACGACGTGGTCGGCCGCACGCTGTCGGTGGTCGCCCTGAAGTCCGAACTGGCCGCCCAGCTGGCCAAGCGCGGCCGCGGCGAGGCGGTCGAGGAGATGCTCGAGGTGCGGCGGGTGGCCCAGGACGCCCTGGCCGACCTGCGTGCGGTGGTCGGTGGCTACCGCGCCGCCGACCTGTCCGACGAGCTCTGCGGCGCGCGGGCCTTGCTGGCCTCGGCCGGCGTCACGTGCACCGTGACGGGCGACCCGGCCACGCTCCCGGCGGACGTCCAGGGCACGCTCGGGTGGGCGGTCCGTGAGGCCACGACGAACATGCTCCGCCACAGCGAGGCCGCGACGTGCACCATCGCGCTGACCTCGACCCCGGCGGCGGTGACGCTGACCATGACCAACGACGGCGTCCGCAACACCGCGACGCCCCTGCGCTTCGGCGGTGGCCTGGTCGGCCTCTCGGAGCGCGTGGCCGCCCTGTCCGGCACGCTGCGTGCCGCGCATGTCCCCCCGGACGCGTTCCGTGTCGTGGTCGACCTTCCGGCGGTGACACCGTGATCCGCATCCTCCTGGCCGACGACGAACACCTGATCCGCGGCGCCCTGGCGGCCCTGCTCTCGCTGGAGGACGACCTCGAGGTGGTGGCACAGGCGGCGACGGCCGCCGAGGCCCTGTCCCTGGCCCGCGCACTGCGCCCGGACGTGGCGGTCCTGGACCTGCAGCTCCCGGACCGGGACGGCGTGTCGGTGGCGGCGACCATACACGAGGAGCTCCCGGCCTGCCGGACGATGATCGTCACCAGCCACGGCCTGCCCGGCCACCTGAAACGCGCTCTGACCGGCGGCGTGCGCGGCTTCCTGTCGAAGACCGTCTCCGCCGAGACACTGGCATCGGTCGTCCGCACCGTCCACCAGGGCGGCCGCTACGTCGACCCGCAGCTGGCGGCGGAGGCCATCAGCGCCGGCGACAGCCCGCTGACGCCGCGCGAGGCCGACGTCCTGCGCCTGGCCGCGGACGGCGCCCCGGTCGAGGAGATCGCCCGCCGCGCGGCCCTGTCTCCCGGCACGGTCCGCAACTACCTGTCGTCGGCCATCTCCAAACTGTCGTGCACGACCCGCCACGAGGCCGCCCGCCTCGCCCGTTCAAGGGGCTGGATCTAAAAATTCTCGGCGGATGTGTCGAGACGGCGGCCCCGGCTCCGAGGTACCGGCAACGGTCCAACCGAGGAGAGGACGACAGGATGACGCAGGCGAGTGCCCGGCCGGTCGCGGTGGCGCCGGCCGAGGTTCGTGCGGGACCGGGGGTGACCCGGGCGCTCCTGGCCGGCGGGGTCGTCGCCGGCCCGCTGTTCGTGACGGTGGTGTTCGCACAGGCGGCGCTGCGGGACGGGTTCGACTTCAAATGGCACCCGTTGAGCCTGCTCAGCCTCGGCGGGCCCGGCTGGATCCAGATCGCGAACTTCATCGTCACCGGTGCGCTCTACGCCGGGTGCGCGGTGGGGATCCGGCGGGCACTGCGCGGCGGCCGCGGCGGCACCTGGGGGCCCCGGCTGATCGGGGTGTTCGGTGCGTGCCTGATCTGGGCGGGGGTCTTCCCGCCGGACCCGTACGAAGGGTTTCCGCCGGGGACGCCGGACGGGCCGGGGCACATGACCTGGCACGGGCTCCTGCACAGTGTTGCGCCGCCGCTGGCCTTCCTGGCCCTGTCGGTGGCCTGCCTGGTGTTCGCCCGGCGGTTCGGCAAGCTCCGGGAGTGGAGCTGGATGGCGGGGAGCCTGGCCGTGTGGCTGGTGCTGGCGTCGCCGGACCTGTTGTTCGGCCGCGCCTGGTTCGCGCTGGCGCTGGCGCTGGCGGCCGCGGTGGGCTGGGGGTGGGCCTCGCTGCTCGCGGCCCGGCTCATGGCCGAACTGCGAGGATGGCAACCGACGGAAGGGGTGGAGCGCACGTGAAGTACATGCTGCTGGCGTACACGGGGCAGACCGACTGGGCGCAGGTCGACGTCACGAGCGCCGAGTTTCAGGCGATGTGCCAGTTCTACGCGGACCTCGGCCGGGAGCTCACCGAGTCCGGCGAGCTGGTGCTGACCGAAGGGCTGGCCGACCCGTCGCTGACCCGGACGCTGCGCCGGCGGGACGGCGGGGTGGCGGCCAGCGATGGGCCGTACGCGGAGGCCAAGGAGGTCCTGGTGAGCTTCGCGATCGTGGACTGCGCCAGTCACGAGCGGGTCATGGCGATCGCCGCGCGGGTGGTGGACGCCGTCGGCGACACCGTCGAGGTGCGCCCGATCATGGGCGGGCCGCCCGGGGCGGACGCGTAGCGTGCCGCAGCCGGACCGGCGCGTCGAGGACCTGCTGCGCGAGCTGGCGCCGCAGGTCCTCGGCGCCCTCGTCCGGCGGTACGGGCACTTCGACGTCGCCGAGGACGCGGTGCAGGAGGCGCTGCTGGCCGCCGCGTTGCAGTGGCCGGACGGCGGGGTGCCCGAGGGGCCCCGGTCGTGGCTGATCCGGGTCGCGTCCCGGCGCATGATCGACCAGCTGCGCAGCGACCAGGCCCGCCGGAGCAGGGAGGCCGACGCCGCCGTCCGCACGCCCGCCGACGCGTCGCCGTCCGCGGACACGGACGAGGACGACTCGCTCGCGCTGCTGTTCCTGTGCTGCCATCCGGCGCTCGGCGCGCCGGCGCAGGCCGCGCTGACCCTGCGCGCGGTCGGCGGCCTCACCACCGCCGAGATCGCGCGGGCCTTCCTGGTGCCCGAGCCGACCATGGCGCAGCGCATCAGCCGGGCCAAGCAGCGGATCAAGGCGTCCGGGATCCCGTTCCGGCCACCGCCCGAACCGCAGCGGGCCGGCCGGCTCGAGGTGGTGCTCCAGGTGCTGTACCTCATCTTCAACGAGAGTCACCTGAGCGCGCACCGGGTCGAGCTCTCGGCCGAGGCGATCCGGCTGGCTCGCCTGCTACGGAGGCTGCTGCCCGAGGACGGGGAGGTCGCCGGGCTGCTGGCCCTCATGCTCCTCACCGACGCGCGCCGCCCGGCGCGCACCGGCCCCGGCGGCGCGATGATCCCGATGGCCGAACAGGACCGCGGCCGGTGGGACCGGGCCGCCATCGACGAAGGCATCGCGACCGTCACCGCCGCGATGGCGCGCCGGCGGCCCGGCCCGTACCAGATCCAGGCGGCGATCGCCGCGGTGCACGCCGAGGCCGGGCGGGCCGAGGACACCGACTGGCCGCAGATCCTCGCCCTGTACGTCCTGCTGGAGCGGATGACCGACAACCCGGTCGTGACCCTCAACCGCGCGGTGGCCGCCGCCATGGTGCACGGCCCCGCCGCCGGGCTGGCGCTGCTGCGGCGGCTCGACGCCGACGAGCGGCTCGCCCGCCATCACCGGCTCGACGCGGTGCGGGCGCACCTGCTGGAGATGGCCGGCGAGCGCGAGCGGGCCATGACGCACTACCGGGCGGCCGCGCGGCGCACGACGAGCATCGCCGAGCAGCGGTACCTCACCGCCCGGGCCAACCGGCTACTGACCCGGGCGGTGGGCGAGGCCGTCGGCGACGAGGCGTAGGCCACGGCCCCGCGACTCGGGTGGCAGGCGCTGCTCCATCACGAGCGCGCCCGCGATCACGGCGTGCAGTTCGGTCGTGGTCAGGTCGGGGCGCACCGCGCCCGCGGCCTGGGCGCGCTGGAGCAGGGTCGCGATCGACGACTCCAGGTCGCGGCCCGCGGCGTGGATCGGGTCCGTCAGGTGGGACGTGTCGGTCAACGCCGCCGACAGGGCCAGGTTCTGTGCGGCCTCGGTGGCCAGGACGTGGAAGAAGTCGAAGAAGGCGGCGCCCGGGTCGGTGGACTCGGACAGCTGCGCCGCGCGTGCGGCGAGGTCCTGCAGTCGGTCCGCGATCACGGCCGCGAACAGGGCGTCCTTCGTGGGGAAGTGGCGGTGGACCGTGCCGGGGCCCACGCCGGCCCGGCGGGCCACGTCGTCCAGGCTCACCGCTGGGCCGGCCTCGGCGAAGGCCTCGCGAGCCGCGGACAGGACGCGCTCGCGGTTGCGCACGGCGTCGGCGCGCGGGCGGCGTTCGGGCATGCGGCAATCAACCCCTTGAAAGCGGGGCGATCGCCCCGCTACAGTCGACGCATAGAAGCGGGGCTCGCGCCCCGGTTGGGTGAAGGGACAAGGCTGCGCATGATTATCGTGACCGGGGGCAACGGGCCGTTCGGGCGGGCCGTCATCAACAAATTGGGGACAGGCCGCGAGGTTGCGGCCAGCCTGCGCGACGCCGGCAAGGCGCAGGCGCTGCGTGAGCAGGGCGTTGCGGTGCGGCAGGGGGACTTCGGGCGGCCCGGGACGCTGACGGACGCGTTCGTGAACGGGGACGTCATCCTCATCAACGCCACGTACTACGGAACCGCGCCCGACGTGCGGCGGCAGCACATGCGGGATGCGCTCGAGGCCGCCGTCGCCGCGGGCGCGAAACGCATCGTCGTCACCAGCTGGCAGGACGCCGAACGCAGCACCATCCCGTCGACTGCCGACTTCCCCGAGACCGAGCGCGCCGTCCGGGAGCTGCCGGTGGCGTGGACCATCGTCCGGGTCGGGTACGGGCTCGCCGCCGCCCTGGCCCGGGACGTGATCGCCGGGCGGCGCGACGGGGTACTCACTGCGCCCGCCGGAGACGCCCGGCTCGCGGTGGGAGCCACCGAGGACCAGGGTGAGGCGGTCGCGCGCATCCTCGCCGGCGAGGACGGCGTGCACGACCACAGGACGTACGACCTCACCGGGCCGGACACCATCGGCTGGGAGGAGCTGGCCGCGATGGGCGGCGTCGAGTACCGGCCGGAGACCGACGCCGACTACCGGGCGCGATCGGTCGCCAACGGGTTCCCGCCTCACGTGGCCGATCAGCTGCTCGCGCTGTACGGCTCGATCCGCAGCGGCTGGGCCGGCACGCCGACCGGGGACCTCGCGGCACTGCTCGGAAGGACCTCGATAACCGCGAGCGAAGCGGTACGCCAGGCCGTAGCCGGGTGGAACTGGTCCTAACCCCGGGTGAAGCGGCGGGCCCGGCCGGGCGAGGCAACCAGTCGAGGGTGAGCGGAGTGAGAGGCGCCGGGTCAGGGCGATGAATCCGAGCCGAACAGCCGGGTGGATCGGCCGTTCCGGGGCAGGCGGGACGCCGTATCGGCGGCTAGGCTAACGATCTTGTGTCGATGCATTGCGTGACGTGTGGTGCTCCCGGACACGACACCCGTGGCGCCATCCTCTGCGTCCATCACGGCGGCGTGCCCTCCGCCGCGTTCGTCGCCGCGCTCGTCGGCGGCCAGCCGCCGAGCCCTCTACCGAACCAGCCGCCGAATCCGTGGCTGACACCGACGAAGGCACCCGACGAGGTCCTGGACCGCCTCGACGAGCTCGACGCCATCGACGAGCTCGAGGAGAAGCCGCCGGCGGCGCTGCGGGTGTACACCTGGCTGTTCGTCGTCGTCACCACGCTGCACGCCGTGCTGCTCGTGGTCGACGTGCTCGTGCTGCGCCGCGAGGACGCGGTGCTGCGCGCGTACGAGGTGGAACCCTCGACCCTCGACCGGCCCGCGACCCAGGCCGTGTTCGCGCTCGTCGACCGCGTCGGCGAGGCCGTCACCGTCGCGCTGTGGGTGACGCTGCTGATGTTCGCCGTCTGGTTCGGCGTCGTCGGGCGGGTCACCGACCGGCTCGGGCACGACCGGCGCACGGTGCTGCGGCACTGGACGTACCTAGGCTGGCGCCTCGCCCTGATCCCGCTCGTGGTCTACCTCTTCGCCGAGGCGGCCCGCGACGAGGGCCGCCCGGCCGACCGTTCGGCGTTCGTCGCCGAGGCCCTGTCCGTCAACCACACGGCGATCATGTTCGCGTCGCTGCGGATCGTGATGCTGGGGCTGCTCTGTGCCTTCGTCGTGGTCGTCTGGCGGCGGCTGAACCCGAGAGAGCCCGTGCTGCCGCCCCCGTACTAGGAGTGTTTCATCCACCATTCCGTGAACTCGCGGCACTGGCCGACGCCGTCCAGGCGGATGAGCCACAGGTTGCTGTACACGACCGTGGGATACACCGTCGTGCCCTGCACGATGGACAGCTCCGGGCTCACCGTCACCGGAAACCAGGTGAACGTCGCCTCACCCGGCTCGTCCTTGCGGGCCAGCCACTCGGCCACGATCGTGTCGCGGCCCCGCCACGGCTCGCGAAACGGCGCCGTGTAGTAGGCGGCGTCCGCCGCGAACAACGCCCCGATATCGGCCGGGTCGTTGGTGTTCCACGCGCGCACGTAACCCTCGACCCAGCCGGTCAGGGCCTCCAGATCCGTCATGGGCTATTCCTACACGTAGGCTGGAGTCGTGGCGAGGTACTTCGACGTGCACCCGGACAATCCGCAGCCGCGGCTGCTCCAGCAGATCGTGGCGCTGCTGCGCGCGGACGGCCTGATCGCCTACCCCACGGACTCCTGCTATGCGCTGGGCTGCCAGCTCGGCAGCCGCCCCGGGCTGGAGCGCATCCGGGAGATCCGCCGCCTGGACGAGCGGCACCATTTCACCCTGATGTGCGCCGACTTCGCGCAGCTCGGGCAGTTCGTGCAGATCTCCAACTCGGTGTTCCGGCTCGTCAAGGCCGTCACCCCGGGCAGCTACACGTTCATCCTGCCGGCCAGCCCCGAGGTGCCGCGCCGGCTGCTGCACCCGAAGAAGCGCACCGTCGGCGTGCGCATCCCGCAGCACACCGTCACCCAGGCGCTGCTCGCGGAGCTCGGCGAGCCGCTGCTGTCCAGCACGCTGCTGCTGCCCGGGCAGGACGAGCCGATGACGCAGGGCTGGGAGATCAAGGAGCTGCTCGACCACCAGCTCGACGCCGTCATCGACGGCGAGTCCGGCACCGAGCCGACCACGGTCGTCGACCTCTCCGAGGAGGAGCCGGAGATCCTGCGCGTCGGCGCGGGCGATCCCGCTCGCTTCGAATAGCGAACGGAACACCACCCGCCGAGGCATTGATCGGCGTGTGGCAGGCTCTGCGGCATGTCCGAAGAGGCCCAGGGAACCGAGGTCGTGGCGAAGGCGGTGGCGGCGGAGCGGCTCACGTTCTTCGCCGACGCCGTGATCGCCATCGCCATCACGCTGCTCGCGCTCGAACTGCCGGTGCCGGTGGGCGCCACCAACCGGGAGCTGCTGCACTCGGTCGGCGAGCACCGTCACGAGTATCTGGCGTTCCTCATCAGCTTCCTCGTCATCGGCGCGCACTGGACCGGCCACCACCGCGTGTTCCGCTGGGTCGAGTCCCTCGGCGGCCGCCTCGGCCTGCTCAGCCTGGGCTGGCTGTTCCTGCTCGTGATCACGCCGTACGCCACCCGCGTGCTCAACGGCGACGGCGCCTTCGAGGCCCGGTTCGTCTTCTACGCCGCGGTCCAGGCCGCCACCGGCGGCGTCTTCGCGCTCATGGTCCACCAGATCCGCAAGCACCGCCTCTACCGCGAGGGCACGCCCGAGACGATGTTCGCGCACGCCCGCGCCGCCACCCTGTCGCTGTCCGCCGGCTTCCTCGTGTCGATCCCGGTCGCGTTCGTCACCCACTGGTCGTACGTGTGCTGGATGGCCGTGCCGTGGCTCGGGAACTTCACCAGCCGCCTGATGAACCGGCGCCGGTTGCGGGCGGCGGCCGTCAGCCCGTGACGAGGTCGTTGGCGGTGCGCAGGACCGGCCGCGCCGACCACGCAGCCGGGTCGGCGTTCGCGGTGCCGTGCACGGTCAGCGTCACCGACTCGCCCGGCAGCAGCGTCACCAGCTGGCGGTCGACCGTCGCGGCCGGGTCGACCCGGTCCGGGAACACCGCCAGGTCGCGCACGAAGGTGCGGGCGGTCACGGCGAGCACCACGGCGCCGGCCTCGGCCCGCGCCGCGACGTCGACCTGCGGCGCCGGGTAGCGCAGGTCCGCGTCCTCGGCGAAGAACCACACGGCGCGCCCGCCGTCGCCGTCGGCGACGATCAGCTCGGTCGACGGGTCGTCCGCGGTGGCGATGTCGGGCGGCAGCGGTACCGTGACCGCGCCGCCGGCCGGCACGTCGGCCTCCACCGCCGTCTTCGCCCGCGGCTCGCCCGTGAACGACAGGCGCCGCACCTCCAGCTGGGCCCGCCAGGGCTCCGGCGTGTCGTTGACGGCGACGATCGCGAGCTCGCCGTCGCGGGGCTGGACGGTGACGAGCCGTTCGGCGTAGACGCGCTGCAGGGCGTACCACAGCGGCTTGCGCCGGCCGTCGCCGTCGACCGCCGACCACGAGGTGACCGGCCAGTCGTCGTTGAGCTGCCACATGATCGTGCCCATGCACAGCGGCTTGAGCGAGCGGAAGTGCTCGATGCCGAACGCGAGCGCGCGGGCCTGGTTGAGCTGGGTCGCCCAGTGCCAGTCGTCGAACGTCGACGGCGCTGGGAAGTGCCCGGCGAGCCCGCGCAGCAGCTTCTCGTTGCCGCCGGTCGCCTTCTGGTGGTAGGCGACGCCGGGGGAGTCGGGCGCGAGGGGCTCGTCGGACACCGACCGGCGCAGCGTGGCGTAGGTGGGCGGGGCCTGGAAGCCGAACTCGGCGAGGAAGCGCGGGCGGTAGGTGGCGTAGTGGCGGTAGTCGTGCGTGTTCCACACGTCCCAGATGTGCGTGGTGCCGTGCGCCGGGTCGTTGGGGTGCACCGCCGGGTCGCCCGAGTAGGGGCTGCCCGGCCAGTAGGTGCGGGTGGGGTCCAGCTCGGCCACGATCGACGGCAGGACGCGCAGGTAGTAGCCCTCGCCCCAGGTGCGCCCGGCGAGTTCCTCGGGCCAGCCCCAGTCGTGGTAGCCCCAGATGTTCTCGTTGTTGCCGACCCACAGCACCAGGCTCGGGTGGCTCATCAGGCGGACCACCTGCTCGCGGGCCTCCGCGGCGACCTCGCCGCCGATCGGCTCCTCCTCCGGGTAGGCCGCGCACGCGAACGGGAAGTCCTGCCCGACGAGCAGGCCGTGCTCGTCGGCGAGGTCGTAGAAGTCGTCGCTCTCGTAGATGCCGCCGCCCCACACCCGCAGGTAGTTCACGCCGGCGTCGCACGCCTGCGCGAACCGCTGCGCGTAGCGGTCCCGGTCGACGCGGGTGACGAAGGCGTCGTCGGGGATCCAGTTGACGCCGCGCACGAAGACCGGCCGGCCGTTGACGACGAGCGTGAAGCGGGAGCCGTCGGCGTCGGCGGCGGTGTCCCACTCGACGGTGCGGAAGCCGATCCGCCGGTGCCACGCGTCCAGCTCCGCGCCGTCCGCGTCCTCGAGGGTGACCTCCAGGTCGTACAGCGCCGGCTCGCCGTGGCCGCGGGGCCACCACCGGCGGGCGTCGGGGACCTCGACCGTCAGCGTCGCGGTCGTGGCGTCCGGGGCGAGCTCGGCGGTCGCGACCCGGCCGGCGACCTGCGCACGCAGCCGAAGGGCGGCCGGCCGCTCCCGTTCCAGATCGACCTGTATCTCCACCCGGTCCCCGCCCACCAGCGGCCGGACCCGGGCCAGGCGGGCGGCCGACCAGGCGTGCAGCCCGATCGGGCGCCAGATGCCGGCGGTGACGACGGTCGGGCCCCAGTCCCAGCCGAAGTTGCTCGCCATCTTCCGAATGTACTGAAACGGTTCAGGATAGGCGTTCGGGCGGGCGCCGACCTCGTCGCGGACGCGCTCCGCGTACTCGTACGCCGAGTCGAAGCGCACGCGCAGCCGGTTGCCGGTGGGGCGCAGCGCGGCGCGGGCGTCGAAGCGGTACCCCCGGTGCATGTTGGCCGTGCGCCCCAGCTCCACGCCGTTGAGCTCGACCGTGGCCACGGTGTCGAGGCCCTCGGCGACCAGGTCGACCCGCTCGCCGTCGAGGTCGCCGGCGTCGAAGGCCGTCTCGTACACCCACGCGGTGCGCCCGATCCACAGCAGCTCGCGCTCGTTGGCGTCCAGGAACGGGTCGGGGATCGCGCCGGCGGCCAGCAGGTCGGTGTGCACGCAGCCGGGCACGGTCGCGGGGAACTCCCGCCCTTGCACCGCGGTGTCCGGGTTTGCCGCCCGGACGGTCCAGCCGGTGTGCAGCGGACGCAGGACTGACATGTGCGGCTCCCGTTCGGAACTGGGCCGGCCACTACTGAACCGGATAAGTGGCGGGCCTCAAACACTAGGTGCCCGCTCGAAGCAGTGTCAACTGAAACGATTAGGCGCGGGTCTTGGGCGGCCGCGTCGACTGCCGCGCCGTGAGGGTGCCCGGCGGGAGCGTCAGGTGCGTCTCCCCGCCGCCGCCGAGCGCCTGCAGCAGCGCGCGGGCGGTGAGCTCGGCCTGCAGCGCGGGCACCTGCACGACCGCGGTGATCTCGGGCACGGTGATCTGGCACAGGTCGGAGTCGTCCCAGGCGACGACGGAGAAGTCCTCGGGCACCGACAGCCCCATCTCGTGCGCCACCTTGAGCGCCGCCGCGGCCATGACGTCGTTGTCGAAGACCAGCGCCGTCGGCGGCTCGCCGCGGCTGAGCAGCTCCCGGGTCGCGCGCATGCCGTCGGCGGCGCTGTAGTTGGTGTACACCGCCTGGTAGCGCACCTCGCCCAGTTCCTCGACCGCCGCGCGGTAGGCCGCGTCGCGCTGGGCGGTGTGCAGCAGCTCCCGGGGGCCCGCGACGCGGGCGATGTCGCGGTGGCGCAGGGCGCGCAGGTAGCCGATGATGCCGTGCGCGGTGCCGGCGACGTCCGCGTCGACGCAGCTGAGCCCGGTCAGGTCGGCCGCGCCGGCGCCGCCGCCGATGACCGCGGCCGGCAGGCCGATCTCGCGCAGCGCCGCCGGGCGCGGGTCGCCGTGGCGCAGATCGGTGAGGATCACGCCGTCGACGTGGCGGCCCGCGTACCACCGCCGGTACACGTCGATGGTCTCGGCGAAGTCGTCGACGAGGTGCAGCACCAGGGCGACGTCGTTGCGGTTGAGCTCGGCCTCGACGCCGCTGAGCATCTGCGTGAAGAACGAGTCGACGACCATGACCCGGGGCGGGCGGACCAGCACGATGCCGACGGCGTTGGCCCGGGCGGTGCCGAGCGAGCGGGCCGCGATGTTCGGCGCCCAGCCGAGGTCGCGGGCGGCGGCGAGGACCCGCGCGCGGGTCTGCTCGGACACGCCGGGCCGGCCGTTGAGCGCATAGGACACGGCCGCCTCCGAGACGCCGGCGTGCACGGCGACCTGCCGGATCGTCACCCGCCCCGACTGCTGCTCGGATCCACTCATCGTTGCGCACAGTACACGCTCATTTGGTGGGACATCTTCACTTCGTGGCCCCGGCGGTGAAGCCGTTGTAGATGAACCGTTGCAGCAGCAGGAACACGATCAGGGTGGGCACGATGACGAGGATGACCCCGGCCGAGATGACCTCCCACTGCGCGCCGAAGGGCCCCTTGAAGCGGAACAGCGACGTGGAGATGACGCCCAGCTCCTGCGAGGGCATGTACAGGAACGGGATGTAGAACTCGTTGTAGATGGCGATGCCCTTGATGATGACCACGGTGGCGATCGCCGGCTTCATCAGCGGCAGGATGATGCGCCGGTAGATGGTGAACGGCCCGGCGCCCTCCAGCGCCGCCGCCTCGTCGAGCTCGGTCGGCACGCCGCGCAGGAACTGCCGGAAGATGTAGATGGCGATGATGTCGGTGCCGAGGAACAGCGCGATCGCCGACCAGCGGGTGTCGTAGAGCGAGAGCGCGTCGACGACCTTGAACGTGGCCACCTGGGTCGTCACGCCCGGCACGAGCGTGGCGAGCAGGAACAGCGCGATGACGGTGCCGCGCAGCCGGAACTCGAAGCGGTCGATGGCGTACGCGGCCATCGAGCCGATGAGCACCGTGCCGGCCAGCGACAGGGCCAGGATGATCGAGGTGTTGACGAAGCCGCGCAGCATGTGGCCCTGGTTGAACGCGACCGCGTAGTTGTGCAGGTTGAACCAGGAGTGGGGCGGGTCGAACGGCCCCGTGGTCGCGAACTCCTGGTGCGTCTTGAGCGAGGCCATGACCAGCACCAGGGGCGGCAGCAGGACCACGACCGACGCGCCGACGAGTGAAAGGTACTTCAGCACCCGCGTCACGACAGCGTCACCTTCTCATCCGGAGCGACCCGCCGCTGCAGCCATGTCACGAGCAGGATGATCACCAGCAGCACGACGGCCATCGCCGAGGCGAGCCCGAACTTGTAGTACTTGAACGCCATGTTGACCGTCTGGATCACGAACGTCTCGCTCTCGTTCGCGCCGCCGGTCATGATGAACGGGATCTCGAACACCGACAGCGAGCCCGAGATCGCCAGGATGAACGACAGCCCGACGACGGGGCGGATGCCGGGCATGATGATGTACCGGAACTGCGCCCACCGGCCGGCGCCGTCGAGCTCCGCGGCCTCGTAGAGGTGCGCCGGTATCGACTGGATGGCGCCGAGGAACAGCACGAAGTTCAGGCCGAGGTACCGCCAGATCGACGTGCCGGCGAGGGAGTAGTTGACCACGTCGGGGTTGCCCAGCCACTGCTGTTGCAGGCCGCCCAGGCCGACCGCGCCGAGCGCCGAGTCGAGGGTGCCGCCCGGCTGGAAGAAGAACAGGAAGATCATGCCGATGGCGACGCCGTTGATGAGGTACGGGAAGAAGATGACGCCCTTGAAGACGTTCCGCAACCGCGTGTTGAAGCTCAGGATCGTCGCGAAGTAGAGCGCCAGGACGATCTGCACGACGGACGCGCCGATGTAGTAGATGCTGACCTTCAGCACGCCGAACAGCTCGGGCCGGGTGAAGATCTCGACGTAGTTGTCGAGCCCGACGAACTCCTTCGACGGGCTGAGGCCGTCCCAGGACGTGACGCTGTACCAGAACATGTTCGCGACCGGGATGTACGTGAACACGACCAGGAACGCCAGCGGCGCGACCAGGAAGGCGTACGGCGTGACGGGGCCGCGCCGGCGGGTGCGCCGGCGCGGCCGTGTGGGGCTGGACGTCACTTGAGCTTGGCCCGGGCTTGGGACCACTTCTTGTTGAGATCGGCGAAGATCTGGTCCTTGGACTCCTTCTTGGCGCCGCGCGCGGCGTCGACGATGCCCTGGCGGTACTTGCCGTCGTACAGCGCGATCTCGGCCGCGTTGCCGATCTTGTCGGCGAGCCCCTCCTGCCCCTTCGGCGCCGGGTTGAGCTCGATGAACTCGGTCTTCGCCGCGGTCAGGCCGGCGAGGGTCGAGGGCATCGCGGCGCTCTTGAGCGTGGACACGCCGCCCTGGTCGGTGGCGTAGTTCGACTCGTCGGTGAACCAGTCGATCCACGCCCGCGCGGTCGCCTTGTTCTTCGAGTTGATGTTGATCGCGTTCTTGTAGTCCCCGCCGACGACGGTGTGGAACTTGCCGTCGGTCTGGTACGGGAACGGCCAGTACCCGATGTCGTCCTTGCTGCTCGCGGCCTGCTGCATCTGCACGATCGACCAGGAGCCGAGCATCATCGTGGCGATCTTGCCGGTGCCCAGCAGGCCCTTGGACTGCTCCCAGTTCGTGGTCGTCGGGTCGGGCTCGGTGTAGCCGCCCTTGACCGCGTCGTAGAGCAGCGAGTCGATGACGAAGTGCTCCTTGCCGGCGGTCCACGGCGCGTCGTCCTGGCCGAGCTTGATCGCCGCGTCGGGGTCGCCGCTGATCGCGCCGCGGGCGCCCTCCCACTGGCCCAGCGGCCAGCCGTCCTTGTAGTTGGTGTACAGCGGGATGGCGCCGGTCTTGTCCTTGATGGCCTTGAGCGCGGCCAGGAACTCCTCCGGCGTCTTCGGCGCCTCGGTGATGCCCGCCTGGGTCCAGAGCTTCTTGTTGAACACGTATCCCTGCGCGTTGCCGGTGATCGCGAGCCCGTACACCTTGCCGTCGAACGTCTGCTCGTTGCGCACGAAGCGGTACTTGTCCTTGAGCTCGTCGACGGTGCCGAGCGGCTCGAAGAACGAGGGCAGCTGGTCGGCGTTGACGGAGTTCGGGATGAGCAGCACGTCGCCGTAGTTCTTGGTGTTCATGCGCACCCGGACTTCGCCCTCGTAGTCCGTGATCGCCTCGAACTTGACGCTCGTGCCGGGGTACTTGGCCTCGAACTTCTTCTTGTACTCCTGGAACACCGTGTTGACGATGTCGGTGCGCTGGGTCAGCACGGTGATCTCGCCGGCGATCTTGCCGGCGCCGCTCGAGCCGTCGTCGTTGCCGCAGGCGGCGAGCCCGCCGAGGGCGAGACTCGCGGCCAGCAGTCCGATGAGCGGTTTCTTCATGTCGGCGGTACCGCCTTCCATGTCCATTTCTTGCGGGGGTGGAGTGGGGGTGTCATTCGGCGCGAAGGTTGTCGATGTCGAAGGTGCCGCCGCCGGAGACCCACAGGTAGACCACGCGCACGTCGGCCAGGGCCGCGCCGTCGCAGGACATGGCGGTCGTGAGGTCGATCGAGACGGTGGTGCTCGTGCCGGCGTCGACCCAGCCGAAGCTGGACTGGCACCAGGTCCAGGCGTCGCCGGTCTGCACGGCGAGGCTCGTGGAGGTGCCGGCCGATCCGGTGCGCAGGTCGTACCGCACCGTGCCCTTACCGGAGAGGTCCAGCGGCGCCGGCAGCGGCGCGATGCCGAACCAGCCGCCGTCGGCCGCGGTGACCCGCAGGCCGGACGCGCCCTGGGTGTGGAAGTCGGCGGTCTGGGCGGCGGTGCCGGCGTTGGCCTGCCAGTTGCCGGGCGCGAAGCCGTCGGTGCCGTCTTCGAACCCGGCGATGAGCAGCGGGTCGCCCGGGCGGGGCCGGACGGTGACCTCGATGCGCGCGGCGTTGGACGTGCGGCCGGCCTCGTCGCGGATGGTGTACGTGATGGCGGCGTGGCCCTGGAAGCCCGGCGCCGGCGTGAACGTGACCGCGCCGGTGGCGGCGTCCAGCGCGAAGGTGCCGCCGGTGCCGCCGGCCGGGTCGAGGCGGATCGTGGAGGGCTTCACCCTGGTGCGGTACGCGATGTCGTTCGCCGCCGGGTTCAGCGTGACGGCCTCGTCGCGCAGGGTCTGCGCGAGGTCGTCGTCGGCCACGGGCGGGCGGGAGCGCTGCCCGTGGCGCAGCTCGTCGCCGGCGTTGGCGATGGTGGTGCAGACGGGGCTCGGGCAGTACACCGTGAAGCCGTCGTAGTCGGGGTAGTTCGTGCCGTCGTCCTGCACCCCGGAGAGGATCCAGTACAGCAACCCGTCGATGCCGTCGCGCACCGCCTCGTCGGTCCACGCCTTGTACACCGGGTTGCGTGTCGCCTTGTCCTTGTAGCCGAACTCGCCCAGCATCACCGGCTTGTGGATTCGGTTGGCGATCTGCACGTGGGTGCGGATCCACTGCGTGCCCCAGGCGGCGTCCTTGCCCCAGCCGTCGGGGTACAGGTGGAAGGACATGAGGTCGACGGCGGGCAGCGCGGCCAGGGCGGCGGAGTCGACGCCGTCGGCGCAGTTGACCGTCCAGTCGGCGCTGGCCCGGTCGCTGCACAGGAAGCCCTCGTCGCCGACGCCGACGAGGTGGTGCGCGTCGCCGGCGTGGATGAAGCGGGTGACGTCGTCGGCCCAGCCCAGCAGCGTCCGGTCGGTGCAGGAGGCGGAGCGGGGCAGGGCGCCGGACCCGCCGCAGCGCGGCTCGTTGGCCAGCTCCCACGCCATGACGGTCGGGTCGTCCTTGTACTGCACGCCGGTCAGGCTGTTGGTGCGGTTGAGGACGTGTGAGATCCAGTCCTTGTACCAGCCGCGGATGACCGAGTCGGTGTAGAAGTCGTCGTGGTACGTCCCGCCCCGCCAGCGCACGTACTGGTCCATGCCGCCGAAGTCGCTCCAGTTGTTCGTCAGCGGGATGACGAGCCGTATGCCCTTGTCGCGGGCGGCCTTGAGCACGTAGTCGAGGCGGGCCAGCCCGTCGGGGCCGTCGTTGTAGACCGGATGGGTGCCGTCGAAGGACTGGAACGACACGCCGTTCTGCGAGCCCTCGAGGAAGCCCCAGGTGCGCAGGACGTTGAAGCCGGCGCCGGCGGCGTCGCCGAGCACGTCGTCGACCATCTTCGGGGAGCTGTACATGAGGTAGTAGTTGTTCGAGCCGGCGAACCGGAACGTCCGGCCGTCCAGCCGCAGGTCGGAGCCCTGCCGCGCGACGAACCCGGTGCCGCGCTCGGCGGCCGACGCGGTGCCGGCGGCGGCGGCGACCGCGAGGACCGCGATCGCGCTCACGAGCAGTCTCTTGTACATCGGTGGCCTTCCTTGGCGGGGAGGCGGGCTTTTGGGGTGGTCGCCCACGCCGAGCAACGTAGTCAGCACCGTGCATGCAGCAAACGAACCGCGACGACCCCGCTGTTCAGCCCGGATGCCGGGCGTGAAACTTTCGGCGGGCGCGTCGTGTTAAGCGCTTAATCTGAGCCGACGATACGAGCCGGGCCCAGGTCAGTCAAGAACGTGATTACCCGCTTCAGTCGCGCAGCAGCGACTCGGCCGTGAGCAGCGACCGCACGCCCAGGTGCCGCCGGATCTGCTCGCGCTCGCCGAGGTCGTCGACGACGCAGGCCAGCCCGAGCCACCGGGCGCCGATCTCGTCGACCATCTCCCGGATCGCCAGGGCCTGCCCGCCGCTCTCCACCCAGTCGTCGACGCAGAGCACGCGGTCGGAGGCCCGGACCAGCGCCCGGCGGAAGCTCAGCGTCGCGCCGCCCGCGTGGTACTGCTCGGGCAGCCGCCGCTCGGAGTAGAACGGCGAGTGGGCGGCCACCCGGTCGTTCTTGCGCACCTCGACCAGGCCCACCCCGAGGTGCGCGGCGACGAGCGCGCCGAGCAGCGTGCCGCGCGAGGCCGGCCCCATGACGATCGTCGGCTCGCCGCCGATCAGTCCCGCGAGGGTCGCCGGCAGCTCATGCAGCACCACGGGGTCGCGCCACCACTCGGTGATGTCGGCGAAGACGACATCCGGCCCGCCGCGCCAGTGGAAGCCGACGCGGAGCCGGCTGAGCAGGTCAGGCACCGAGCGCGGGTGCCGGCTGCCAGCGCCAGCGCGGGTCGCAGTCCGGGTCGTTGGCGGCCAGCACGGCGCGCAGGACGCCGTCGGGGTCGCAGCTGTACAGCCCGGAGCTCCACACGTTGTTGACCTCGAGGACCGCGAACTGCCCGTCGTCGGTGCGCCCGACGTCGATGACCGCGGTCGGCGGCACGTCGTCGGCCGGCAGGTCGGCGAGCGTCAGCGCGACGAAGGCGGCCGCCTCGTCGTGCCAGGACGCCCGGTGCATGCGCAGCGTCGGGCTCCACTCCTCGCCCTCGACCAGGTAGGGCGACCAGGCGACCGGGTGCCGGCCGATGGTGAAGACGCGGTACTCCGAGGCGAGGTCGAGCCAGTGGTCCATGATGATCAGCGTGCTGTCGGCGGGCAGCCGCGCGGTGCGCAGCCGGTTGCGCAGGTCGTCGGCGTTGCGCACCCAGGCGGCGGAGAACGCGGGATGCTTCTCGTCGGCGAGCTTGGCCACCGCCGGCCGCGGCCCGACGACGTCCGGCGCCTCGCCGACGCTGACGAGCCGGATGTCGCGCCCGGTCACGTCCTTCGGCAGCGCGGCGAACCACGACGGCGAGGCGCCCGACAGGCACACGTCGGCCCCGCCCGCGATCAGGGTGGTGAGGTAGCCGCCGGCCGCGCGCCAGGCCACCCCGTCGGCGGAGTGCAGCCCGTTGACCTCGGCCGGGTCGCCCGGCAGCTGCTCGACCGGCAGGCCGATGCGCTGAGCGGCGTGCGTCAGCGCCGCGCTCGCCTCGGGGGAGCGCACGCGCATTGCCAGGGTCCGGAACTGACGCACCCTCATATCCTGCCAGCGAGCTTCGTCAGTGTCGTTGCCGGAGCCCACAGACGGCACACCGACGCCCGGCGGCGTTCACCGAGGGCATCCGGCGTGACACTTTTCGGGGACATCAAGGCCGACGTTTGGCGCGAACACCGCAGATCGGGCACAGCATGGCATGGCTACCGAGCGGCGGACCCGCGCCGTCGCCGCGTCCGCCGCCGTCGCCGCCTGGTGACGGCCGTCACGTTCCTGACCCGGCGGCAAGCCGTGCTCAGCCCCGGACGCGCTCGCTCGCCGGGTCGTAGAGGGGGCGCACGGAGGCGCGGGCCGGGTACGTCACGCCGGCGATCTCCACGCTCAGCTCGCCGCCGTCGAGCCACGCCTGGTCGAGCGGGTCGGCGCCGGCGTCGAGCATGGCGAGGCCGACGGCGCCGCCGAGGGTGTGTCCGTAGGAGGCGGCGCGGATGTACCCGACGTCGCGGCCGTCGCGGCGCACCACCTCGCCGTGGAACATGAGCGCCTTCGGGTCGGTGACGAGCACCTGGACGAGGCGGCGGGTCAGCGGGCCGCGGGCGCGGCGGGCCAGCACGGCGTCGCGGCCGATGAAGTGCTCCTTGTCCAGCGCCACGGCGAAGCCCAGGCCGGCCTCGAGCACGTCGTCGGTGTTGTCGATGTCGTGGCCGTAGTCGCGGTACCCCTTCTCCATGCGCAGGCTGGCGAGGGCCTTGAGCCCGGCGTGGCGCAGCCCGCGCCCGGCGCCGGCGGCCACCAGCCGGTCGTACACGTGCACCGCCTGCTCGGCGGGGACGTAGAGCTCGTAGCCCAGCTCGCCGACGTACGTGATGCGCAGGCACAGCACCCGGGCGTAGCCGATCTCGATCTCGGCGGCGCCGCGGAACGGCAGGCCGATCTCGGCCTCCGCGGCGGCGGCGAGGATCTCGCGGGAGCGCGGGCCCTGCACGTTGATCTGCGCCCAGCCCGAGGTGACGTCGGTGACGAAGGCGTGGCGGTCGCCGAGGTGGCGGCGCAGGCGGGTGAGCGCGTGGCGGTGTGCGGTGTCGGAGGCGACGACCCAGAAGCGGTCCTCGTCCAACTGCGTGACGGTGAGGTCGGCCTCGATGGTCCCGCCCTCGTTGAGCCACTGGGTGTAGGTGACCCGGCCGGGGTTGCACACCCGGTTCGCCGAGAGCTCCTCGAGCGCCGCGCCGGCCTCGCGCCCCTGGACGAGGAACTTGGCCATGAACGACATGTCCATGAGGATCGCCTCTTCGCGGGCCGCCCGGTGCTCGGCCGCCCACTGGCCGAACCACTCCGGGCGCCCCCAGGACGGGGTGAAATGTCCGCCGAAGTCGTAGAAGTCCGGCATCTCCCAGCCGGAGACATCCCGCAGGTACGGCCGCAGCGGGGCGACCCGGTCGTGCAGCGGCGAGCGGCGGGCGTCCCGCGCCGAGGTGAGGGCCTTGCCGGGGAAGTGGGTGGCGTACACCTGGCCGAGCGCCTCGACGGTCCGCGCGGCCCGGTAGGCGCGGTTGCGCTGGTACGGCTGGAGCCGGTCGATGTGCATCCCGGTGACGTCGACGTCCGGGCGCCCCTCGGCGATCCAGGCGGCCATGGCCCGCCCGATGCCGCCGCCGGTCAGGATGCCGATCGAGTTCATCCCGGCCGCGACGAAGTAGTTGCGCAGCTCCGGCGACTCGCCGAAGATCGGCGCCAGGTCGGGGGTGAAGCTCTCCGGGCCGCAGAAGAAGGTGCGCACGCCGGCGGTGGCGGTCACCGGGATGCGGGCCATCGCCGCCTCCAGGTAGGGCGCCATGCGGTCCCAGTCCGGCGGGAGGGTGCCGAAGGAGAAGGCGTCGGGCACCCGCTCGACGCTCCACGGCGCGGCCGCCCCCTCGAACAGCCCGACCATGATCCCGCCGGTCTCCTCGCGGAAGTACCCGTAGGCGCCCGGGTCCTCCAGCACCGGCAGGTCGGCGCTCACCCCGTCGATCGGCTCGGTGATGAGGTAGTAGTGCTCGGCGGCCTGCAGCGGGATGCTCACCCCGGCCTCCTCGCCCAGCTGCCGGGCCCACATGCCCGCGCAGTTGACGACGACCTCGGCCTCGACGTCGCCGAACGGGGTGCGCACGCCCGTGACCGTGTCCCCGCGGCGCAGGGTGCCGGTCACCGGTACCCCTTCGATGACGCGCACGCCCCGCTGCCGCGCCCCCTTGGCCAGGGACATGGTCACGTCCACGGGGTTGGCGCGCCCGTCCTCGGCGACGTAGAAGCCGGCCAGGACGTCCTCGGTGCGGGCGAGCGGGAACAGCTCGCGCACCTCGGCGGGTGAGATCTCGTGCACGTCGACGCCGAGGTGCCGGTTGAAGGCGGCCACCCGGCGGTACTCCTCGAGCCGCCCCTCGTCCGCGGCGAGCTCGATGAACCCGCACTGCCGCAGGCCCGTCGACAGGCCGGTCTCGGCCTCCAGGCTCGCGTAGAGGTCGCGCGTGTACTGCCGCAGACGGGTGGACGTCTCCGACAGGGAGCCAAAGGTCACCATCAGCCCGGCCGCGTGCCACGTCGTCCCGGCCGTGAGCCGGTCCCGCTCCAGCAGCAGGACATCGGACACGCCCATCTTCGCCAGGTGGTACGCGACGGAGGTGCCGATGACGCCGCCGCCCACGACCACGACGCGGGCCCGCTCGGGGAGGTTCATGCCGTGCACTGTAACGGCGGCCCCGCCCGCGTTCCTCCGACCGGCCAGTCGCGGGCCCCTGACCTGCGGCGACGCAACTTGCTCGGCAACATGCTCGCCGAGAATCCCAAAAAGGCGCGCACGGGCGATCCGGCGAGGTAGCCTCGTTGGCGCTGCCGCTGTTGATATGTCCACAGTGGACCGAATCGGGCCCGGATCCTCGTGAGACGGGCGTGAGCCGGAACACACAGGATTCATTCATCTACGTCGGGGAAGCGGTCGGGAACACTTCCGAGGCCGGCGGCGTTCTTTGCACAACCAAGTCACCGAGAGAGGGTGAACGCCATGGCCATCAGTACCGACTACGACGCGCCACGCCACCCGGTCAGCAGCGACCTCGCCGAGGACAGCCTCGAAGAGCTCACCGCACGCCGGGCAAATGGGCAGTCGGCCGCGGTCGACGTCGACGACAGCGAGATCGGATTCGAGCTGCCGGGCGCCGAGCTGCCAGACGAGGAGCTGACGGTGCCCGTCGTGCCGATGCGCGGCGACGAGTTCCGCTGCTCCAGCTGCTTCCTGGTCCACCACCGCAGTCAGCTGTCGCGGGAGAAGAACGGCGCGCCGATCTGCACCGAATGTGACTAGCCCCGGATTCTGACCCTGGTCAGGTCCTCGGCTACCACAACCTCACCGTCGAAGACCGCTTCCGCCTCGCGCCGGAAGCGCGACGGGTCGTCGTAGCGCTGCGAGAAGTGGGTGAGCACGAGCGTGCGCACCCCGCAATCCGCGGCCACCCGCGCCGCCTGCCCGGCGGTCAGGTGCCCGTGCGCGACGGCCAGTCCTTCGTCTTCGGCGAGGTAGGTGGACTCGATCACCAGCACGTCGGCTCCGTCGGCCAGCCGCCCGACGCCGTCGCAGAGCCGCGTGTCCATCACGAATGCGAACCGCTGCCCGCGCCGCGGTTCGCTGACCTCCTCCAGACGCACCCCCCGCAGCTCCCCGTCCCGCTGCAGCACGGCCACGTCCGGCCCGGCGATGCCGCGCTCGCGCAGCGCATCCGGCCGCATGCGGCGCCCGTCGCGCTCGACCAGCCGGTAGCCGTACGCCTCGATGCCGTGGTCGAGCCCGTACGCCTCGATGCGGAACTTCGGCGTCTCCGCTATGATTCCGTCGCCTTTGACCGGATTCTTGGTGATGGTCGCGCAGTCGTAGAACGGCGCGGCGGACCGGAGCCGGTCGAAGTACTCCTCGCCGCTCGCCGGGAAGTACGCCTGCACGTCGCGCGGCGACTGGTCCAGCGAGATCCGCTGGATCACCCCCGGCAGGCCGAGGCAGTGATCGCCGTGGAAGTGGGTGAGGCAGACGCGGGTGATGTCGCTCGCCGCGATCCCGGCGTGCACCATCTGCCGCTGCGTGCCGTCGCCCGGGTCGAAGAGGATGCCCTCGCCGTCCCACGACAGGAAGTACCCGTTGTGGTTGCGCAACCGGGTCGGCACCTGGCTGGCGGTGCCCAGCACGACGAGCTCACGAGGCGACATTCCGCGGACTGTACTCATCCCGCGCTGAGTACCTCGACGGATTTCCGATCGGCCCGGCTGCGGCAGGATCGGGCCATGCGAACCAGACTCGCCGCGGCCGTGGCACTCACCCTCGCCCTCGTCGGCTGTGCCCGCCCGGTCGCCTCGCCCGGGGCGCCCGACCCGGCGCCCCGGTCGTCGTCGCCGCGTGCACTGCCGCCGGGCGACGGTGCGCCGCACAACGCCGAGAACAACGCGTGGAAGGTGCGGGCCGAGCTGACCGACGCCGAGCGCGCCGAGGCAGAGGCGGCCGCCGAGAAGATCCGCCCGGCCCTCGAGAAGGTGCGCTCCGGCGGCGACCTCGGCTACCTCAGTGTTCGTTCCGCGCTGTTGTCGGTGGGGTACACCGCCGACAAGGTCACCGTCACCGGCATGCGCGACCCGTCGGTCGCCGGCGCCGTCTACGCGGTGCACGCCGGAGCGCGCTCCTGCGTGATCGGCACCGTCACGCCCGCCACCGTGACCGCCGAGGTCATGGGCTCGGCGGCCGAGTTCGGCTGCCTCGAGCCCTACACGCACTGAGCCCGCCGCGGCCGTTGTCCGGCGTTCGCGACCCGTTCCGGCCGCAGACATGAGGCGTTGTGAGAGTGTGCCAATGCCTACCAGACGTCAACTGCTGACCGGGGCGGCCGCCGCCACCGGCGCCATCGTCCTGCCGCTCACCGCCGCCGACCAGGCCTTCGCCGCCCCGCTGCACGGCGACCACCACGACCACGAAGGGCCGTTCGCGCTCGGCGTGGCCAGCGGCGACCCGCTGCCCGACGGCGTCATCCTCTGGACCCGCCTGCTGCGCGCGTCCGGGCCGCTGCCGGCGCGCCCGGTCGAGGTCGAGTGGCAGGTCGCCCTCGACGAGCGGTTCCACCGCGTGGTGCGCTCCGGGCACACGACGGCGTCGCCGCAGCTGGGCCACTCGGTGCACGTCGACGTCCGCGGGCTGCAGCCGGGCCGGGAGTACCACTACCGCTTCCGCGCGCAGGGCGCGCTCAGCCCGGCGGGGCGCACGAAGACCGCGCCGGCGCCGTGGCAGGACGGGGGCCGGCTGCGCTTCGGCATCGTCAACTGCCAGGACTTCCAGAACGGCTACTGGCCCGCCTACGCCGGCCTCGCCGCCGAGGACCTCGACGTGGTCCTGCACCTCGGCGACTACATCTACGAGTACGACCCGCACAGCGCGTTCGCCGACCGCAACCACACCACCCCGGCCACGCCCGGCCTGGACCAGCTGCAGACCCTCGACGACTACCGGGCGCGGCACGCGCAGTACAAGGGCGACCCGGTGCTGCGGGCCGCGCACGCCGCCTTCCCGTGGGTCGTGACCTGGGACGACCACGAGACCGAGAACAACTACGCCGGGCTGGTCGACGAGATCGACGACACCGGCGCGCAGCACCAGACGCCGGAGCAGTTCGCGCGCCAGCGGGCCGCGGCCTACCAGGCCTACTACGAGCACATGCCGATCCGCGCGAACCTGCGCCCCGGCAGCCCCGACCTGCGCATCTTCCGCCGCTTCGACTTCGGCCGGCTGGCGCGGATCAACGTGCTGGACACGCGGCAGTACCGCACCGACCAGCCCGGCGGCTTCCCCGGCGACTTCGGCCTGCCCGCCGCCGGCACGGCGAACACGACCGGCACGCTCACCGGCGAGGACCAGGAGCGCTGGCTGCGCGAGGGCCTGGACCGCTCGCCGGCCCGCTGGAACGTCGTCGCCCAGCAGGTCATGATGAGCCGCACGAAGCTGCCCAACCCGACCGGCGGCGTCCCGCCGGTGCTGGCCAACCTCGACCAGTGGGACGGCTACGCGCCGCAGCGCACCCGCCTGCTGCAGCACCTCGCCGA
The DNA here is from genome assembly GCF_039537565.1 of Dactylosporangium darangshiense. Taxonomy (NCBI): domain Bacteria; kingdom Bacillati; phylum Actinomycetota; class Actinomycetes; order Micromonosporales; family Micromonosporaceae; genus Dactylosporangium; species Dactylosporangium darangshiense. The sequence continues at coordinate 23,731 of NZ_BAABAT010000052.1, read as the reverse complement.
CGCTAAGGTCGCCAACCCGGTGGTCCTGGCCGGCGACATCCACTCGAGCTGGTTCAGCGAGCTCAAGCTGGACTTCGACCACCCGGAGCAGCCCAGCGTCGCCGTCGAGTTCACCGCCACGTCGGTCAGCTCGGACTTTCCGATCGCCTTCGACGGGCCGCTGAAGGCGGTCAACCCGGTGCTGAACCCGCACGTGAAGTACTTCGACGGCGCCCGCCGCGGCTACCTGCGCTGCGAGGTCGCCAAGGACCTGTGGCGCACCGACGCGCGCACCGTCGACACCATCGCCACGCGCACGGCGGCGGTGTCGACGAGCGCGTCCTACGTCGTGGAGGCCGGCACCAGCACGATCAGCAGGAGTTGAGCATGGTCTGCAGCGCGGACTTCTCCGCCGACTGCAGCTTGAGCCCCCACACGTACTTCACGTTGATCCACATCCTGGCGTAGGTGCACCGGTACGAGGACAAGGGCGGCTGCCACGTGGTGGGGTCCTGGTCGCCCTTGGACTGGTTCACGTTGTCGGTGACCGCGATGAGCTGCGGGTGGCTCAGGTCGTTGGCGAAGTCCTGCCGGCGCGCCGTGGTCCACGAGCTCGCCCCGGAGCGCCACGCCTCGGCCAGCGGCACCACATGATCGATGTCCACGTCGGAGGCGGCGGTCCAGGTCGCACCGTCATAGGGGCTGTACCACCGCCCCGACGTGGCCGAGCACGAGCTGTTGGTGACCACGGAGGTCCCGTCCCGCTTGAGCACCGTCTCCCGGGTGTCGCACGACCCGCTGATGGTGATCCAGTGCGGGAACTTGTCGCGCGAGTAGCCGCTCATCGACCCTTCGGTGGCCACGGCGAGCGCGTTGAGCTGCGACTGCGCGGTGGCCTTGGACGGAATCCCGGGCGGCGTGGCCCCGGCCGGCGCGGCGGCGACGACGAGCACCGCCGCACCACCGATCACCGCCGCGGCGAGAACCCGCCCGACACGACCCATCGACATACGTGTCTCCTCCCATTCGGTAGGAAGGAGACTTTCGTTCGGCCATGAACGACCCTCGACGCCCGGATGGCCACCTATCGAAGATTGTGGATCTTACGGTCGATAAGAAAGGGGCCCGGCGCGCGATTGCGCGGGGCCCCTTGCCGGCGGTGGCGGTGTTACGACAGGACGCGCACCTGGACCGTGGTGGCCATGTTGGCCAGCTGGGTGAGGATCTCCTGCGGGTAGTCGATCGCGATGTCGGTCAGCAGGTAGCCGTACTCGCCGCGGGTGGCCAGGATCTGGCCCTCCACGTTGACCTTGTGGCCGGCCATGATGCTGTTGACGTCGGCGAGCACGCCCGGGACGTTGTGGTGCAGCAGGGCGATGCGGTGCGTGCCGGGGGCCTGGACCAGGTTGAGCGACGGGAGGTTGACGCTCAGCGTCGTGGAGCCCTCGGCGACGTACTTGTGCAGCTTCTCGGCGACGAACGAGCCGATGTCGGACTGCGCCTCCTCGGTCGAGCCGCCGATGTGCGGGGTGAGGATGACGTTGGGCAGGCCGCGCAGGGCGGAGACGAACTCGTCACCCTTCGCCTTGGGCTCCTTCGGGAACACGTCGACGGCGGCGCCGGCGAGGTGGCCGTTGTCGAGGTGCCGGCGCAGGGCGTCGTGGTCGATGACGAAGCCGCGGCTGAGGTTGAGGAAGATGCTGCGCGGGCGCATCAGGCCGAACTGCTCCTCGCCGAAGAAGCCGCTGTTGCCGGGGCGGCCGTCCACGTGCAGGGTCACGATGTCGGCGACCTCGAGCAGCTCGTCGAGGGAGTTGCAGCGCACGGCGTTGCCCAGCGCGAGCTTCTCGGAGGTGTCGTAGAAGTACACCCGCAGCCCGAGGTTCTCGGCCAGCACCGACAGCTGGGTGCCGATGTTGCCGTAGCCGACGATGCCGATGGACCGGCCGCGGATCTCGTGCGAGCCCTCCGCGTCCTTGTTCCACACGCCGTTGTGCATGTCGGCGTTCTTCTCGGTCAGCCGCCGGGTGAGCGCGATGATCTCGGCGATCGCGAGCTCGACCACGCTGCGAGTGTTGGAGAACGGCGCGTTGAACACGGCGATGCCGGACTCCGCGGCGTAGCGCAGGTCGATCTGGTCGGTGCCGATGCAGAAGGCGCCGATCGCGCGCAGCTGCGGCGCCGAGGCCAGCGCGTTGGCGGTGACCTGGGTCTTGGAGCGGATGCCCAGCAGGTGCACGCCCTCGAGCTTCGCGATCAGCTCGTCCTCGTCGAGCGCGCGGCCGACGGTCTCCACCTCGTAGCCCTCGGACCGCATCCGCTCGACCGCGATCGGGTGGATGTTTTCGAGGAACAGGACGCGGACCGGGTCGGCCTGGGAAGTCAATGGCTGCACACCCCCTACCCTATGTGACCCTACGAGTCACTGGTACGTGAGCCGCGACTCGTCCCACCGTCTGCGACCGCGTGCCGCTCGCGCAGCCGCGACCGGATTTCGTCGGGCGTGTAGGCCCGGCGGCGCCGCTCGGCCCGCACGACCAGCACGCCCGTGGCCGCCACCCCGACGACACCCGCGAGCCCCGCGACCTTCCACCACTTGATGCGCATGAGGCCCTAGGGTAGTACCGGTGACGGTCGATCTCGACGACGCCGTGCGGATGACACGCACGGGTGACCTGTGGGTGTTCCGCGGCCGCACGACCGCCGACCGCGCCATCCAGACCCTGACCAACAGCCCCGTCAACCACGTCGGCATGGCCGTCGTGCTCGACGACATGCCGCCGCTGATGTGGCATGCCGAGCTGGGCCGCTCGCTGCCGGACATGTGGACCGGCACGCACCAGCGCGGCGTGCAGCTGCACGACCTGCGCGACGCGGTGCTCGTCTGGGGCCGCCGCTACGGCCAGCGCGCCTGGCTGCGCCAGCTGTTCCCCGAGGTCGGCCCGGCCGTCGAGGACGCTGTCCTGCGCACGATCGCACGCCTGGACGGCACGCCGTTCCCGTCGACCGCGCGCCTCGCCGGCCGCTGGTTCAAGGGCCGCGTGCCGCACCTGCGCGAGCAGACCTCCGGCACGCTGGAGACCGCCTACTGCGCCGAGGTCGTCGCCGTCACCTACGAGGAGATGGGGCTGCTCGCCACGGGACGCCGCGCCAACTGGTACGACCCCGGCAAGTTCTGGAGCGGCGACGACCTGCGGCTGCAGGGCGGTGCCGCGCTCGGCGAGGAGATCGCCGTGTCCCTGCCCGCCGCATGAGCAGCGAGGCGGGCGTGCAGCAGCCGCATCCGCTCAGCCGGACGCCGCTCGGGCTCGGCCTCGTCGGCGCGGGTGAGGTCGCCGAGCGGCACATCGCGGCCGCGGCGACGGTGGACGACGTGCGGGTCGCCGCCGTCTACGACGTTCGCCCCGAGCGGTCCACGGTGCCCGACTTCGACGCGCTGCTGGCACACCCCGAGGTCGACGTGGTCGTGCTCACCGTCCCGCACGCGCTGCACGAGGATCTCGCCGTGCGCGCCGCCGCGGCCGGCCGGCACGTGCTCGTCGAGAAGCCGATGGCCACCACGACCGCCGGCTGCGCGCGGATGATCGCCGCCGCCGAGGCGGCCGGCGTGGTGCTGTGGGTCGGGCAGCAGCAACGGCAGTTCGCGCACGTGCGGGCCGCCCGCGACCTGTTGCGCTCGGGCGATTTCGGGGCGATCCTGCGGTACCGCGAAATCCGCAGCAACCACTACGGACCGGGACGTCCGGCGTGGTTCTTCGATCCCGGCCTGGCCGGCGGGGGCGTCTCGATGCTCGTCGGCGTGCACACCATCGACCGGGCGTCCATCCTGCTCGGCGCTGCCCCGGTCGCCGTCGCCGCCACCACGCAGACCCCGGACGGCTGGCGCATCGAGACGTCCGCGGACGGCGAGCTGTTCTTCGACGCGCCCGTGACGTGCCATTTCCGGTGGTACTCCGCTGAGGCGTTCCGCCACGAAACGACCGTCGAGTGCGAGCGCGGCACGCTGCTGCTCGACCCGACCGGCCTGACCGCCGGCGGGCGGCGGGTCGTCGAGTTCGACGCCGACCGCGAGTACACGGAGTCCTTCGCCCGGCAGTACCGCGCCCTGGTCCGGACCGTGCGCGACGGCGCCGAGCCGGAGATCCGGCCCGCCGAGGGGCTCGCCGCGGTCGCCACCGTCGAGGCGATTTATGCCTCTGCGCAACGCCAGGGTGTGCGAATGGCCATAAACTCCTGAGGAACTCTGGCCGTTCGGACGTGCGCGATCTGCGAACCGGCCGGGGTAGCTTTCTCGCGTGACCGAAGAGCCACACGAGCCCCTCGACCACCAGGATGCGCCGGTGCCCGATCCCGAGGCGACAGTGCCCCTGCCCCCGCCGGTGCGGCCCGAGCCCGACCACCGCCCGGCGCGCGGCCTCATCGCCGGCCTCGCCGCCGGGGTGGTGCTCGCCGGCGGCGTGCTCGCCCTGCTCATCGGCCGGATCGACCGCTCGCCCGCGGAGGCGGCCGAGGGCCCGCCGCAGCGCTTCACCTCGCCGCAGGCGCTGGTGGACTACCTCGACCGCCGCGGCCTGACCTGCGACGCCTACGAGACCGTCGGCGATTCGCGCGACGGCGTCGGCCGGGGCCGCTGCGAGGCCGCCGGCGCGTCCGTCGGCGTCGGGGTGTACGCCATCCACAGCGAGGTCGAGGCGCAGTGGTCGTCGCTGGCCGGCAGCCGCGAGCCGCTGTTCATGGCGCTGGGGGAGAACTGGACCGTGGACGGCCCGGCCGACTGGACCAAGCGCGTCGCCGACGCGCTCAATGCCCAGTACCGCGCCCAGGCCTAGGATGCACGGGTGCTCGATCGGTTCCTGCGTGCCTGGCTCGGAAGCTGGCCGTCTCCTGGGGGGCTCACCGTGGTGGGCAGCCCGCTGCGGGACAAGCCGCGGTGGGACGGCGGCGAGCAGCGCGCCCTCGGCGTGACCGACGCGGCCGGCAACGGCGTGCTGTCCGTGCCGCCCGCCGCCCGCGACGCCGTCGCCGCGCTCGTGGCCGCGACCGCGCCGGCCGACCTCGCCGTCGCCCTGGCCGAGCGGCTGCCGGCCCTGCTCGGCCGGCCCGAGCAGCACTTCTTCGCCGGCGTCTTCCGCTGGAGCGAGGCACCGGCCGACCTGCCCGACGAGGGCGCCTGGGAGCCGTCGGACGGGCCGGGCCTGCCGGACTGGCTGCGGCCGTTCCCCGGCGAGGTGCTCGTGGCGCGGGAGCCGGGCACGGGGGAGTACCTGGCCGGCGTCGGGCTCAAGCCGCACGACCCGACAGGGATCGAGATCTCCGTCGGGACGACCGAGGCCGCCCGCGGCCGGGGACTGGCCCGGCGCCTGGTCGCCCGGGCGGCTCGGCGGATCGTCGGCGCCGGTGCGGTACCGATCTATCTGCACGACCCGGCGAACACCGCCAGCGCCCACGTCGCCGTCGCGGCCGGCTTCCCCGACCCCGGCTGGCGGGTGCACGCGCTCGCCGGGAACGGATAGCTGCCGGCGAGCGCGGGCGCTCTGCCTTCTCTAGCCGGCCCGGAGCTCTCGCCGGCTGACTCCCAGGTACACCCGGTGTTCGCGGTGGTCGATCCGCTCGACGCTGCTGACATCCACCTTGAGCAGCTCGCCGTTCGCTCCCGCGACCACGACCTGCCGCCCGTCGTACGTCCGGCGGTCGATCGCGCCCACCTCACCATCGGTCGCCTCGACCGTGTAGCCGACCAGCACCATGCCCCACCGCCCCCTTGTCCGCTCAACGCTGCGTATACCCATTGGGGTGCGTTTCCTCCCGTGTACGCCCGGTTGATCCGCGGGAGATCATGACAGACGCCGCCAGCCCCCCGAGCACGATCATCCCCACAGCGCTCGCGAGCAGCGCATTCGTCGCGCCGGCGGTTTCGACCAGCGGCCCGCCCGCGGCCGTGCCGAGCGGCACGGCGATCACGGTGACCGATCCGAACGCCGCCAGCACCTTCGGCAGCCGCTCCACCGGCGTGGTCCGCTGGAACAGCGCCATCACCGTCGCCAGGTACGGCGACCAGCACGCCCCCGCGACCGCGAACGCCGGCAGCGCGACGCCGACCGGCCACCCGAGCCCGAGCGGCAGCATGGCGACCCCGAACAGCGCGATGATCCCGGTCAACGCCGGCCACAGCGGCAGCCGGCGCAGGTGCCCGCTGGCCAGCGCCCCGGCGACCGCCCCGGCGCCGAACGCGGTGTAGTACGCCCCGAGCAGCCCCGCCCCGGCGTGCAGGTCGTCGGCCACGTGGATCGGCAAGGCCACGTAGAACGGCCCGAAGAGCAGGAAGAACGCGAACGACAGCACCAGCAGCGCGCGTTGCGTGCGATTTCGGGTTTCGCCGGTTCGCTCCGCTTCGCCTCGCTCCGCACCGTCCTGCGCTGTCTCCGTGCCCTCCTTGCCCGCCTGTGTGGTGTCCTTGCCCTCCTCAACGCCGTCCGCCGCGGAGACTTCTTCGATTTCATCCGGATTTCGTCCGATTGGACCAGCCCTCGGCATGGCCAGGCGGTATGTGGCCGCGAGGACCGCGAAGCTCGCCGCGTCCACCGCGAGCAGGACCGCCGCGTTGGTCCGGCCGATGAGCAACCCCGCCAGCGGCGGCCCGACGATCGTGGCGAACTCGCCGATCGCCGTCAGCACGCCGTTGGCCGCCAGGTGGTGTTCGGCCGGGAGGACTTCGGCCACCAGCGTGTATCGCCCGGCCGACCCCCATGCGGCCAGGAGCGACGACATCCCGAGCAGCGTCACGTAGAGCCACGGTTGCAGCACTCCCGCCGCGTATGCGACGACCACCGCACCGAGCGCACCGCCGCGCAGGATCGCGTTCCACCCGGCGAGCTGCGCACCGCTGCGATGCCCGAGGTACCGGCGCAGCAGCACGCCGCCGAGCGCGCTCGGCAGCGAGTACGCCGCGACCGCCGCCGCCACCCACGCACCGCGCCCGCCGTCCGGCGCGATCTGCAGCGCCAGCCACGCGATCGCCACGACCGACATGCCGTCGCCGAGCGCGGACACGGCGATCCCCGGCAGCACGCGCCGCAGCACCGGGTGCCGGAGCACGGGCCGGTAGGGCGTCAGGAGCATGCGGGCAACGAGACCTCATGCGGTACCACGGAGGCAATGAAAATCGCGATGAGCGCAATTCGCGCCATTGGGCTATCTTGCGTGCCATGCGTGGGTGGCCCATCGGGCTCGCAGTCTGGCTCCTGTTGGTGGCGGCTCTGGAGGCGGCCGGCTTCCTGGCCGTCTGGCGCTTCTTCGTCAACAGCGAACACGGCCAGCTGCTGGACTTCGTGGCCATCACCGGCAACAGCATCGGCCGCGTGCGCCTCGAGACCCTCGTGCACAACACGCTCAACGGCATCTCGATCGTCTCGCTCACGGCCGCCACGATCGCGATCGGCTTCATCGCCCTGGCCCGCCGCCGCGTCGCCCTGGCGGTCGGCGCCGTCCTGCTCATCGGCGGCGCGAACGCGACGACCCAGGTGTTCAAGGCCCTCATCTACCGCCCGGACCTGGGCGTGGACCCGGAGCGTGCCGCGGCCGGCAACAGCCTGCCGAGCGGCCACACCACCATCGCAGCGTCGGTCGCCGTGGCCTTGGTCATGGTGGTACCGGCAAAGGCCCGCGGCGCCGCGGCCCTGATCGGCGCCGTCTTCGCCGCACTGGCCGGCGTGGCAACCCTTTCGGCGGGCTGGCACCGCCCGAGCGACGCGGTGGCCGCCCTGCTGATCGTCGGCACGTGGGCCGCGGTGGCGGGCCTGTTCATCGTGCTCGCCCAACGCCGCCACGGCGGCGTCTCCTACGGCCCCGCCAGCACCTACACCACGGTCTTCCTGACGCTGGTGTCCTTGGGCCTCCTGCTGGGCGCCGCCCTCTGCCTACGCCTGACGGACGAGGTCATCACGCGCGCCGTGGACGACCTGAGCCGCCGCCGCCTCTTCGTCGCGTACGCCGGCGGCGCACTCGGCATCGCCGGCACAACCGGCCTGATGATCGCCGCGGTCCTTTCCTCGGTACACCGCGTGGTCCCGCACCTGATCCCCGTCGAGGACTCTCCCCCTGGTCGCCCCTCCCCGCCTCCGGCTCCTTTTTCTTCGGATGCCCCGGCCTCAGACGCTCGCAGGTCGCCGGCGCCTCATCCGACCACCCGTCGTACCGTCAGCGACGAGCCGATGACCGTCCCTCTACATGCGAACGACCCGAACAGCCGCGCCCCGGATCTCGGCGACGCAACCACGATCGACCTGTCCGCCGACCACGCCGAAACTCACCGGCTGAACCTCGGCGAGTCGAGCACCGTCGACCTACGCTCGGGCGATTCCCCAGGCACGACCGGCTCCGGCGGCGGCGACTCGACTACCCATGTGATTCGACCGACCTGACGCGGGGGCCGCCTCTAGCAGTCGCCTCTTCCTTCCGCGCGATCGCTTCTCAGTTCCGCGCGATCGTTTCTCACTTCCACTTGATCGTGTCGAATGCGGCGGCGACATTCGGCCACAACGCCGCCGGTTCTCCTCCGGCCAGCTCGCGACCGGTGTAGTAGCACGCGAGGGCCAGCCGCGGTGCGAGCACGGCCGTCTCCGACGAGGCACCCCGCTCGGCGAGCAGCTGCCGCATCCGTTCCGCGAACGCCCGGTGCTTGCGAGCGTTGCGGTCCTCCAACTCCGGGTTCTCGGCGAGTAGGCGCTCCCGCCGCACGTACAGCTCCGGGTCGCTCGTCACGGCTGCGCAGATCCGCTCCGCAACGGCCCGAAGCAACGCGATGGCGTCGCCGAAGCCGGGCTTGCCTTGGTCACTCAGGCTCTGCGGCAGTTGCAGCCCGTCGAGCCAGTCCTGTTCGTTGGCGAATACGACTTCTTGCTTGTCGCCGAAGTACCGGAAGAAGGTCGTCCGGCCGACCTGCGCCCGCTCGGCGATATCGGTGACGGTCACGTCGGCGTAGCCGCGCTCCTCGAACAAATCATACGCAGCCGCAACGATCTCCTCGCGCGCCCGTTGCTGCTTGCGCTCCCGCAGTGACGCTTCGTGACCACCCACCCCACCAGTCTAGCGTTCTTGAACCGAGTCCGTTACGGTACTCAGTACCAATCGGAACTCAATACCGAACCGGGGGAGAATTATGCGAGCGGTCCAGATCAGAGAGTTCGGCGGCCCCGAGGTCGTGCAGGTGCGCGACCTCCCAGACCCGGTTCCCGCCCCGTCCGAGGTGCTGGTCGAGGTGGCCCGCAGCGGCGTCAACTTCGCCGACTCCCTGCTACGCGAGGACGGTTACATCGCGTCGGCGACGCTGCCGCTGATCCCCGGCGGCGAGGTCACCGGCCGGACCCCCGACGGCCGCCGCGTCGCCGCGATGATCGAGCGCGGCGGCTACGCCGAACGGGTGGCCGTGCCGGCGGCACACGCCTTCCCGGTGCCCGACGGGCTCGACGACGTCGAGGCCGTCGCCCTGCTGGCCCAGGGCCTGACCGCCTGGTGGTTGGTCCACCACACCGCCCGAGTCCAGCCCGGCGACAGCGTCGTCGTGCACGCCGCGGCCGGCGGCGTAGGTTCCCTGGCCATCCAGCTCGCACGCCTGCGCGGCGCGACCCGCGTCATCGCCGTGGCCGGCACCCAGGAAAAGCGCGACGTCGCGACCTCCCTGGGCGCCGACGCCACGGTGGACCCGTCCGCCGACGACCTGACCGCCGAGCTCATCGCCGCCAACGCGGGCACCCCGGTAGACGCGGTCCTGGAAATGACCGGCGGCCGCGTGACCGACCAGAGCCTGGCGGCGCTGGCCCCGTTCGGCCGCCTCGCGTTCTACGGCATGGCCAGCCGCATCGAGCCCGAAAAGGTCTCACTGCGCGCTCTGCAACGCCGCTCGGCGACGGTGAGCGGCTTCTGGCTGATGCACGCCTTCGCCCGCCCGGAGCTCCTCGAGAAGGCATACGCGGAGCTCGCCACCCTCGTCGTGGCGGGCGAGCTGCGAGTAATCCACGGCGGCGACTACGCCATGAGCGAGGTCCGCCGCGTCCACGAGGACCTCCGGACCCGCAACACGATCGGCAAACTAGTCCTCGACCCGTCGACCTAGCCCCGCCGCCGCGGTCGCTGCCGCCGTCGTCGCCGTCGCTGCCGCCGTCGCCGTCGCTGCCGTAGTCGTCGCTGCCGCCGTCGTCGTCGCTGCCGTCGCTGCCGCCGTCGTCGTTGTCGTTGTCGCCGCCGCAGCCGTCGTCGTCGTCGCTGTTGTCGCTGTGGCTGTTGTTGTCGCGGTCGTCGCTGTTCCCGGGGAGGGGTGAGCGGCCTTCGGCGGCGCCCGGGTCTCCGCGTCGGGGCCCTGGAGGTTCTGTCGCCTTCCGGGAGCCCGGCGCGGTGGCCGCTTGCCTACGGGACGTGGGACGCCACGGCGCTCGGCGTCAACGGGCTGACGGGTGGAATGTGGGCGTTTGAGGGGTACCGGCGTGGATAACTCAGATATATGACGAAGACGGACAACCTCGGGGTGCCCCGCGTTGACGAGGCCGTCGACCTTGACACCATCCGCGACGAGGCCGAGGACATCGCCGTGCCGGCGTTCGACTACATCGCGCAGCCGATCGAGGCGATGGTGGACGGGCTCACCGGGCACGCACACCACGAGAACTACCAGACCGACGAAACCCAGGTCGACCACGGCAGCACGGAAGGCCCAACGGACAAGAGCGTCGAGATGTCCGAGCACCCGTACTGCGAGCGCAGGCGTTGAGACCCGCCGCGGCTACGGGCACGTCCACGGCGCGGCGGCGAGCAGCTGGTTCATGTGCGTCGCCGGGCCCGTGGCGAAGGCACCGGCGTGCTCGTAACCGGCGATGACCACTGCGCGGTGCCAGGTCAGGGCGCGGATCACGTTGCCGGCGATCATGGCGTTGCGCAGGTCGGCCAGGAGCTCCTGGCGCGGGGCCAGGTCGGTGAAGGGCTCCAGGTAGGCGTCGCGCAGGCGGTCGTCGGTCGCGCCCCGCAGCGTCACCAGCATCGACGCGAACGGGTGGGCGACGACGCTGTCGCCCCAGTCGAAGAAGCGGCCGCCGTCGGCGAAGATGTTGCCGGGGTGCAGGTCGGCGTGGTCGAGGCTGGGCGGGACCCGGGAATCGGCGAGCGCGGCGGCGACGTCGGCGAACCAGGAGCGCCGGGCGTGGACGGCGCGCACGTCGCCGGCGATCGACGCGGCCTCGAGGGCCTCCTCGAACCGTTCCGGCAGGACCGCCGGGCGCATGTCCGCGACGCCGATGTCCAGCAGCTCGTCGACGGCGGGCATGAGGGAGCGCTGCAGCTCGGCGTACCGCGGGAGAATTTTGATCAATGCCTCGTCGAGCTCGTCGCCGGTGAAGGCGTCGCGCAGGGCCGGGCCGCCGTCGGGCAGCAGCAGGCGGCCGAGGGGCGGGTCGGCGGCGATCGGGGCGAGGACCTGGTGCGGGGCCAGGCGGTGCAGCACGGGGTACAACTCCACCTCGAACGCCGTCGTGGGCGCGGGCATCTTGAGCCACACGCCGCCGGCGTCGGTGTCGGTGCGCAGGACCGTGCCCCACGGGCGCTCGCGCGGCACCTCGACCTCGCCGGTGCGGCGCCGGCCGGCGGCGGCCAGCCGCTCGTCGAGCCAGCCGACGAGCTCTGCGGAGACCGGGGTCACAGGCGCGGTGCCGGGTGCGGGAGCGGGTGGGCGCCCTGTGGCCGGAGGCCGTCGAAGATGATCGCCAGGTAGCGCCGCCACAGGTCGGGCGGGGCGCCGGGGGCGTAGCCGGCGACGTAGTTCGGCGCGCACATGAGCAGGAACAGGTCCGTGCCCGTGACGTCGTCGCGCACGGCGCCCTGGTCGCGCGCGCGGCCGACGAGCGCGTCGATGGTCTCCTGCAGCCGGGCCTGCACGCGCGACACCTCGGCGTTGCCGCCGCTCGCGCCCTGCAGGAACGACAGGTCGCGCTGCTGGCGCTGCTCCGCGGCCACGCTCAGGAACTCCAGCAGCGCCTCGCCGGAGTCCTCGGCCTCGAGCAGGTGGTCGCCGGTCTCGATGAGGACTTCGACGCGGTCGAGCACGATCGCCGCGATCAGGTCCTCCTTCGTCGCGAAGTGGCGGAACACCGTGCCCTTGCCGATGCCGGCGCGCCGCGCGATGTCGGCGATCGACGCATCGAGGCCGCGCTCGGCGAACTCGTCGGCGGCCGCGGCCAGCAGCAGCCGCCGATTGCGCGCGGCGTCGGCGCGCAGCGGTCGGGTCACCCCCACAGCCTAGCAAGTTGACCGCCCGGTCCGCTTCCGATAAGGTGACCGCATGGTCCGCTTCAACGCCCAGTCAACCATGAAGGCAGTCGTCGCCCACCGATACGGCCCCGCCGAGGAGCACTCCATAGCCGACCTCCCGGTGCCTCAACCCGGCCCCGGGCAGATCCAGGTCCGCATCGCCGCGGCGTCGATCAACCCCGCCGACGTGCGCCTCGCCGCCGGCGACTTCCGCGATGCCATCGACTTGCCGTTCCCGCACGTGCCCGGCAACGACTTCGTCGGCACCGTGAGCGACGTCGGGGAGGGCGTCACGCGATACGCCGTCGGCGACGAGATATTCGGCTTCGCCACGCCGCGGGTGCTGCGCCACATGGGCAGCTCATCGCTGAGCACCGGCGCCCTCGCGGAGTACGCGGTGTTCGAGGCCGAGACGCCGTTCCTCGCGCGAAGGCCCGACGCCCTCGACGTCGAGCAGGCGGCCGCCCTGCCGACCGTGGGGCTCACGGCTCGGGCGCTCATGGCGTCCGCCGAGGTCAAGCCGGAAACCAGGGTCCTGGTTGTAGGCGCGACTGGAGGGGTTGGCACCGCGGTGCTACCGCTCCTCGCCCAGGCCGGCGCCCACGTCGTGGCGACCGCGCGCGACGCCGACGCCGACCTGGTGCGCTCGCTCGGCGCGGCCGAGGCCGTCGGATACGACGACTATCCCGAAGGCGTCGACCTCGCGCTCAACCTGGTGCTGCCCGGCGACCGGCTGGAGCGGCTCGTCGCGGCCGTCCGGCCCGGCGGGACGCTGCTGAGCATCACGTTCCCGCCGCCGGCGCCGCACGACGAGGTCGACGTCCGGCTGGTGCTGGACATGGAGGGGCGATACGGCGGCATGGCGGAGGTCGCGGTCGATGCGCTCGCCGGGCGGCTGCGGGCCAGGATCGCGGCGCGATACGAGTTCGCCGACGCCGTGCGGGCATTGGCAGACTTCGCCGGGCGGCACAAGACCGGGAAGCTGGTGGTGCGGGTACTCTCTCGGTCGTGAAGATCGCCGCCGGCATCCTCGTCGGGCTCGTCGCCGCCCTGCACCTGTACTTCCTGGTGCTCGAGATGTTCCTCTGGACGGCGCCGCGCACCCGGGCGGCCTTCGGCACGACGGAGGAGTTCGCCAACGCCAGCAAGGCGCTCGCCGCCAACCAGGGCCTCTACAACGGGTTCCTCGTCGCGGGCCTCGTCTACGGCCTGATCGCCTCCAGCCTCGCGTTCCAGGTGTTCTTCCTGATCTGCGTCATCGTCGCCGGGCTTTACGGCGCGGTCACCGCCAACCGTCGCATCCTGCTGGTGCAGGCGCTGCCGGGTGCGCTCGCACTCGCGGCCGTGCTCATCGCCCGGTAGAGCGAGCCAGTTCCGCAAGCCGCCGCTGCTCACACCGCAGCCGGCCGAGGCGTCGTCGGTCGGGTTGCCGCGGGTTGCCGTGGAGCCAGCGGTCGGGGTGCGCGCCGCGGTGTTGCGGTGGAGTCGGCAGCGCGGCCGCTGCGGGGTGTGGCCGAGTCGGCGGTCGGAGTCTGCCGCGGGTTGCGGTGGAGTCGGCAGTGCGGCCGCTGCGGGGTGCGGCGGGAGTCAGCGGTCGAGCGGCGTGCGTAGGTCGATCGACAGCCAGGCCGTCGGGTTGGCGGGGCGGTCGGCCCACCATACGACGCCGGCGCGGGTGGACGTGATGCCGATGCTCGGGCTCAGGATGCGCATCGAGGACGAGTCGAGGTCGTAGGCGACCAGGCGTACCTGGTCGACGTTGAGCTCGGTGAACAGCTCGTAGCGGCCCGCCGCGGCGGCGTCGACCGTGATGGCGGTCAGGTCGCCGGGGACGCGGCGGCGGGCGGTGCCGTCGGGGTGGCGCACGTCGTAGAGGTGGCGGTCGCCGGCCTGCACCATCGAGCGGCACCACGTCGGGGTGCACACCACCGACTCGGCCGCCGCCCGGGTGACGGTACGGCGCTCGCCGGTCTCGGGGTTGGCCAGCACCAGCGGGGCCTGCTCGTCGACGCTGAGCAGCCACGGCCAGGACGTGTGCCGGAAGCGGCCCTCGAACGACGTCGTGGTGACCGCGCCGCCGGTGAGCGCGACGCTGCGCAGCTCGGTGCGGGCCGAGTCGTCGGGCGGCGCGGCGATCCAGTGCAGCCGGCCGCCCGCGACGACCAGGTCGAACTCGGAGTCGAAGAACACCGCGGCGCCCGTGTCGGCGGTGAGCGACGCCGGGGGAGCGCTGCCGTCCAGCGGGGCGCGCCACATCCGGGTCTCGTAGGTGCCGTCCGGCAGGGCCGCGGACTCGGCCCAGTACAGGACGCGGTCCGCGGCGGTGAAGCCCAGGAACTGGGCGTACCGGTCGCTGGCGACGCGGCGCAGCTCGCGCTCGCCGGCGGGCGAGCGTAGCACCAGCCGGTCGTCGGTGCCTGCGGACGAGGCCGTGCCGACCGAGGTGGCGGCGTCGGCGTAGAACAGCGGCGTGTACTCCGAGCCGTCGGCCAGCTTCCCGGAGATCGAGACGGCGGGAGGCGGCGACGCGGACGCCGCCTGCTGCATCGGGACCGAGGTCGGCGGCGACGACGACTCCACGACCGTCAGGAGCCAGCCGGCCGCCGCGAGCGCCGCCGCGAGCGCGATCAGTGGGCGCGCCCTTCGCCAGGTGAGCCGCGACGGTCGAGGCGGTGCGGGCGCTGGGCTGGCCGAGGTCACCGCAGCAAGGTAGCCGGTGTTGAACACCGTTTCCAAACACGCGGGGTCAGCGCGTGGCGGATCGACGCCGCGGCGACCGGGACCGAGCGCGGGCTGCCGTCGCGGCGGCCAGTGCGGACCGACGCGACGATCGCGCCGGCGCAGGACGATGCCACTGTGCCGGCGAACGAGACGCGGGCCGTGCCGAGGAGAGCGTCGCGGCACGCGCGTCGGTCAGGGATGAGCAGGGGCCGCAGCGCGGTCGCGCCGGCGGTCGCGGTGCGCAGTACGGCAATCCTCCAGGTCGGGGGCCATTTACGGGCTCGGGACAGTTGCAAAGCCGTGAGAGTTTCACACTGTCGAAGCGCTTGACCTGCCCGCGAGCTGGGGGTGATTGACCCGGGACATCGAGGGCTCACACGATCCGCGCATGCGAATGAGCCCCCAGCGCCAACGAAACAGATCGATGAGACTCGGCGCCTGTGCCGTGGCGGCCGTGGTGGTCGCGGCCATCGGCTTCGCCGTGCAGACCGCCGTGCGGCCCGCGGAGGCCGCTGCCGCCGACCCGTACGCGTTCAAGAACGTGCAGATCGAGGGTGGCGGCTTCGTGCCGGGCATCATCTTCAACCAGTCGCAGGCGAACCTGGTGTACGCCCGGACGGACATCGGCGGGGCGTACCGCCTCGACCCGAGCACCAACCGCTGGATCCCGCTGCTCGACTGGGTCGGGCAGGACAACTGGGGGTACAACGGCGTCGTGAGCCTGGCGACGGACTCCGTCGACCCCAACAAGGTGTACGCAGCGGTCGGCATGTACACCAACTCCTGGGACCCGAACAACGGCGCCGTGCTGCGCTCCTCGGACAAGGGCGCGACCTGGCAGGCCACGGCGCTGCCGTTCAAGCTCGGCGGCAACATGCCCGGGCGCGGCATGGGCGAGCGCCTCGCGGTCGACCCCAACAAGAACTCCATCCTGTACCTCGGCACCCCCAGCGGCAACGGCCTGTGGCGCAGCACCGACTCCGGCGCGACGTGGGCGAAGGTGACCTCGTTCCCCAACCCTGGCAACTACGTGCAGGACCCGAACGACGCCAACGGGTACCTCACCGACAACCAGGGCGTCGTCTGGGTGACCTTCGACAAGCGGACCGGCACCGCCGGCAACACCACGCAGACGATCTACGTGGGCGTCGCCGACAAGCAGAACACGGTGTACCGCAGCACCGACGGCGGCAGCACGTGGTCTCGCCTGGCGGGGCAGCCGACCGGGTACATCGCCCACAAGGGCGTGCTCGACACGTCGGGCGGCTATTTGTACATCTCCACGAGCGACACCGGCGGCCCGTACGACGGCGCCAAGGGCGAGGTGTGGAAGTACGCGACGGCGACCGGCACCTGGACGAACATCTCCCCGGTGGCGGTCAGCAGCAGCGACGACTACTTCGGCTACAGCGGCCTGACGATCGACCGCCTGCACCCGAACACCATCATGGTCGCGACGCAGGTGTCGTGGTGGCCCGACGCCATCTTCTGGCGCAGCACCGACGGCGGCGCGACGTGGACCCGGATCTGGGACTGGACGAGCTACCCCAACCGCAGCTTCCGGTACAAGATGGACATCACCCGCTCGCCGTGGCTGAACTTCGGGACGAACCCCCAGCCGCCGGAGGTCACCCCGAAGCTGGGCTGGATGAACGAGTCGCTGGAGATCGACCCGTTCAACTCGAACCGGTTCATGTACGGCACCGGCGCCACGATCTACGGCAGCACCGACCTGACGACGTGGGACACCGGCGGCCAGATCACCATCAAGCCGATGGCCCCGGGCCTCGAGGAGACCGCCGTCCTCGACCTGATCAGCCCGCCGACCGGCGCGCCGCTGGTCTCCGCCCTCGGCGACATCGGCGGCTTCCGCCACACCAACCTCGACGCGGTGCCCTCGGCGATGTTCAGCGCGCCGACGTTCACCTCGACCACGAGCCTCGACTACGCCGAGCTCAACCCGAGCGTTATGGTGCGCGCGGGCAACTTCACCGACTCGGACCGGCCCAACGACAGTCACGCCGCGTTCTCGACCGACGGCGGCGCGAACTGGTTCCAGGGCAGCGAGCCCGGCGGCATCAACGAGGGCGGCACGATCGCCGCCAACGCCGACGGGTCGCGCTTCCTGTGGGCGCCGAAGAACAGCGCCGTGGTGTACAGCGTCGGCTTCGGCAACAGCTGGACGCAGGCCAGCGGCATCCCGCAGAACGCGATCGTCGAGTCCGACCGCGTCGACCCGAACACGTTCTACGGGTACTCCGGCGGCACCTTCTACGTCAGCCACAACGGCGGCGCGAGCTTCACGGCCGCGGCGACCGGCCTGCCCTCGACCGCCAAGTTCAAGGCCGTGGCCGGTGCGCAGGGCGAGATCTGGCTGGCCGGCGGCGACACCGGCGGCCTGCTGCGCTCGACGAACGGCGGCACCTCGTTCACCAAGGTCACCACGGTGCAGGGCGCGCTCGCGGTCGGCTTCGGCAAGGCGGCACCGGGCCGGACGAACCCGGCGGTGTTCCTGGTCGGGCAGGTCGACGGCAAGAAGGGCGTGTTCCGCTCCGACGACGCCGGCGCGACCTGGCTGCGCATCAACGACGACCAGCACCAGTACGGCAACATCGGCGAGACCATCACCGGTGACCCGCGCATCTTTGGCCGCGTCTACCTCGGCACCAACGGCCGCGGCATCATCTACGGCGACCGCACCGGGCCGCTGCCGTCGTTCTCCGCCTCCCCGTCCCGCTCGGTGTCGCCGTCCGTGTCGGTGTCCCCGTCCCGCTCGACGTCGCCGTCCGTGTCGGTGTCGCCGTCGCGCTCGGCGTCCTCGTCGCCGACCGGCGGGTGCAGCGTCGCGTACAGCATCGCCGGGCAGTGGGGCGGTGCCTTCCAGGGCGGCGTGAAGATCACGAACAACTCGTCGACCGCGGTCGACGGGTGGACGCTCAAGTGGACGTACGCCAACGGCCAGGTCATCAGCCAGATCTGGGGCGGCGTCAACGGCCAGAGCGGCGCGAACGTGACCATCACCAATGCCGACTACACGAAGACCATCGCGGCCGGTGGCGGTACCGTGGAGTTCGGCTTCATCGCCAGCTGGAACAACACGACGAACGCGAAACCGACCGCGTTCACGCTCAACGGCACCGCCTGCTCCGTGAGCTGACGGACCGGACACACGGGCCCTCGCGACGCCAACCGCGAGGGCCCGTGGCGTCACTGCTCTACCCTGCGGTCGTGACCATGCGTGCCAACGGTGTGCTCTTCGTGCCCCTGCTCGCCCTGAGCGCACTCGCCCTCACCGCCTGCTCGACGACGGTGACGGGCGGGACGGCGCAGGGCCGCCCGCTCTCCGCCTCGCACGCCGCCGGGCCGGGTTCGACCTCCGCGGCCGCCGGCAACGGCGTCGACTGCCGATACACGGTGCCGACCGAGACCCCCGACGCGAACACCAAAGCGGCCACCAAGGACGTCGGCGTGCCGCCGGCGAAGGCCAAGAACTCCGGCAAGGCCGTCATGCGCCTCACGACGAACCTCGGCCCGATCGTCGTCGACATGGACGCCAAGGCCGCACCGTGCGCGGTGGCCAGCTTCAACTACCTCGCCGGCAAGCACTTCTTCGACAACACGAAATGCCACCGCCTCACCACCGCGGGCATCTGGGTGCTGCAATGCGGCGACCCGTCCGCGACCGGTTACGGCGGGCCGACGTACCGTTACGCCGAGGAGAACCTCACTGTGCCGTACACGCGAGGCGTTGTCGCGATCGCGAACACCGGCCAGCCGGCCTCCAGCGCCAGCCAGTTCTTCATCAACTACAGGGACAACACGAACCTCGACCCGTTGTACACGGTGCTCGGCACCGTCACGACCGGCATGGACATCGTCGACAAGGTCGCCGCCGGCGGTGCCACGTCGAGCGACCCGAACTCCCCGACCGACGGCACGCCGAAGGTTGAGATCGTCCTGCAGCAGGTCACGGTGTCCTACGCCTAGGCCGGCAGCTCGCCGTTGCCGAGCCCCTTCAGCGACGCGTGGACCAGCCGGCTGCTCGCTTGCGCCCAGTAGGCTGCCTTGCCGTGCCCAACGAGCCCCCCGGGCCGCGCCTGACGGCCCGCGCCTGACGGGCCGCGCCTGACGGGCCGCGCCTGACGGGCCGCGCCTGACGGGCCGCGCCTGACGGGCCGCGCCTGACGGGCCGCGCCGCCGCGACCGGCGGTTCGCCCCGGCAGCGAGTGATAGATCGCCTGGCCGCGCCCGGTAGGCTGCCCGGCGTGAAGAGCAATTATCGGCAATTCGGTAATCGATAATTCCGCGGCCATGATCACCCTCGATCGGCACCGGCTGCACTGGCCCGACTGCCGCAACGTGCGCGACCCGGGCGGCCTGCCGATCGCCGGCGGCGGCACCGTGCGCGAGCGGTCGATCGTGCGCTCGGACTCGCCGCACCGCCTGACCGCCGAGGGCCTCGCCGCGCTGCGCGCCTACGGGGTGCGCCGGGTCATCGACCTGCGCGCCACCGACGAGGCCGCGCGGCAGCCGAGCGTGCTGGCCGGCGAGGCGATGTACCGCCTGATGCCCTTCATCGACGAGACCGCCGACCCGGCCCGGGACCTGGCCGACCTGGCCCCGCTCGCGGACGTGTACCGGGCGAGCATTATCGGCAACGCCCCGCACGTGGCGGCCGCGATCGCCGCCGTCGCCGACGCCCCGCCGGGCGCGGTCCTCGTGCACTGCACCAGCGGCCAGGACCGCACCGGCATGCTGGTCGCGCTGCTGCTGCGGATCGCCGGCGTCTCCGACGAGGTCATCGCCGCCGACTACGCGTACTCGGCCGTCTGCTGGGACCGCCCCGGCGAGTGCGAGCCGGCCACGATCCGCGCCGCGCTGGACCGCGTCGACGAGCGTTACGGGGGCGTCGAGGCGTACCTGCTCGCGCACGGCCTGACCGAGCCCCAGCTCGAGCGCCTACGCACTCGTCTGCGCCCCTGACCGTCCGCCTACACACCGCCACCGAGCGCGACGCCTAGCTCGTCGTTGCGCACCGCGCACTCGCGCCGCTGCGGTCTGACTGTGCGTTTACCCGCGTCCACCGAGCGCGACGCCTAGCTCGTCGTTGCGCACCGCGCACTCGCGCCGCTGCGGTCTGACCGTGCGTTTACCCGCGTCCACCGAGCGCAACGGCCAGCTCGTCGCTGCGCACCGCCGACTCGCGCCGCGTGGACGTGACCATGCGTCTACTCGCCCCCACCGAGTGTGACGGCGAGCTCCGCGTTGCGCGTGGCGAACTCGCGCCATTCGGCGGGCGTGGCCTCGAGGTACCGTGCCGCTCGCCCCGCCGTCGACGGCCGCTGGGTCCACTCGTCGAGCCGACCCGCTCGTACCGTGAACAACACCAGAACCCCGTCGGCCCAGCCCGCGACCCGCAGGTCGGCCGGCTCCAACGCGGACACCCGCTGCGGGCTGGTGATCCATTCCAGGGCCTGCAACTCCTCGTGGATCTGCGCGGCCAGCTCGAACTGCAGCCCCTCGGCGGCCCGGTCGCGCAGCGCCTCGAGGTCGGCGCACGCCTCGGCCACCGACGCCGCGTCGCGGTCCAGGACCGCGGCCACCGACGCGGCGAAGGTCTCGCGGTCGCCCGCCGTCACGCCGCGCTTGGCGGCGAGGTCACGCTCGGCGCCGGTCAGCCGACTTCCCGTGTACGCCAAGGGCCGGATGCGATGCAGCCCGGACACGGCCAGGCGGGTGCGGCCGCCGCCGAGGTACGGCCCGTAGCACCCCGGCGTCGGCAGGTGCGTCACCCGCAGCCCCGGCGCCGCCGGCCCGGCGTCGAGTCCGATGTGGACCGTGGACTCCTGCCCGCCGCGCGTGCGGTTCCAGCGCGGCTTGCGGCGCGTGAGCAGGTTGTGCTCGAGCCACGCCGCCTCGTGCACCGAGTCGCAGACCACCGCCTCGACCGCCGTGACCTGCGCGACCATGCGCCGCAGTCGAGGCCGGTCGCGCAGGTCCGACCAGTACGAGCCCACGCGCGAGCGCAGCTGCGTGGCCCGGCCGATGTAGAGGATCCGGCCGGCACCGTCGCGGAATCGGTACACGCCGGGCGTGTACGGCAGGCGGCGGGCCCCCGCAGGCATGGACATTGCCGGTATTATGCGACAGGTGTTCGTGCGCCGGTACCTTCGCGGCCCGTATGTGAGCTGGGCGCAGGCCACCCACCCGGTCGGCGAGGACGAGCGCGGCCTGCTCCTGTGGCTGCCGGTGGGCGCCGACTTCGCCTGCCGCGTCGGCCTCGA
The DNA here is from genome assembly GCF_039537565.1 of Dactylosporangium darangshiense. Lineage (NCBI taxonomy): Bacteria > Bacillati > Actinomycetota > Actinomycetes > Micromonosporales > Micromonosporaceae > Dactylosporangium > Dactylosporangium darangshiense. Next base: position 2,456 of record NZ_BAABAT010000052.1, on the reverse strand, counting down.
CGGCGATCCGCTGCGCGACGCGCCCGGCATCGAGGACTACGGCGCAGCCCCGCTGCAGCGCCGCACCTGGACCGACCTCGACGTGCTGATCCTGCACCCGCCCGGCGCCGCGCACTCTGTGTGGTGGTTCTTCAAGAACAAAGGCTTCCATGGTTGGTACGTCAACCTCGAGGCCCGGCCGGCCCGGCGTACCGATGCGATCGACGTGGTCGACCACCACCTCGACATCGTCGTGACCCCCGACCGCGAGTGGCGATGGAAGGACGAGGACACCTTCACCGACCGCACCGGCGTCCCCGGCTTCTGGTCCGAGGCCGAAGCGCAGGGGATCCGCGCCGAGGGCGAACGCGTGGCGGCCGCGATCGAGGCCGCAAGGTTCCCGTTCGACGGCACCTGGTGCGACTTCCGGCCCGACCCGTCCTGGCCGCGCCCGGCCCTGCCGCAGGACCCGCTGTAGCGCTGCCCCGACCGTCACGGCCGCGCCGCGGGAGCGCTGTAGCGTCGCCCAGACCGTCACGGCCGCGCTGTGGGACCGCTGTAGCGTCGCCCCGACCGTTGCGGCCGCGCCGCGGGACCGCTGTAGCGTCGCCCCGGGTTGCGGCCGCGCCGCGGGCTGCCGCAGGACCCGGCGCAGCGCTCTGCCTCGACCGTGCGGACGCGCCTTGGGCTGCTGGAGGACCCGCTGGAGCGCTGTGCCGATGATCGCGGCCGCGCCTCGAGCTGCCGCAGAACCTGCTGTGGCGCCGTTTCGCCCTCTACCTCGCCCGAGTGGGTCTACTTTGGAGTTCAATACACCAATGACTCGCACGGGGCAAGGTCAACAAGGTCAATGACGCTGAAAAAGACTCTGACGTATAGCGCGGTCGCTTTCGTAATCTGGTTCGTGGCGTTCCGCCCGGACTCGGCCGCCAAGGTCGTCCGCGGGATCGCCGCCCTGATCGGCCAGCTCGGCACCGGCTTCGGCGATTTCTTCACGCGCCTGGTCGGATAACCACACCCACGCCACACACCACACGACGCCAGCCTCGTGGAGTCACCGCCCACTCCGCGCGGCGTTCTCGCATACGACGCCAGCTTCGCGGAGCCACCGCCCACTCCGCGCGGCGTTCTCGCATACGACGCCAGTCTCGCGGAGCCACCGCCTACTCCGTGCGGCCGCTTCTCCCGCAGGCGCCCGGTTCTCGCCCACGCGCCATTCTTGCGCACCCGCCTGGTTTTGTGCGGTCGGACGTTCTGGGCCCGCGCTTGCTCGCGCGCCGTTCGGTCGGCCGGCCGATGACCCGCCGTGCCGGATCGCTCGGGCGCGCTTCGTGGTGCGGCCGGCGGCGTGCGCGATCGGCCGGGGCCTCGTGCGCGCCGGGTAGGGTCGATCGGTGCACTACTGCCAGCGCTGCGACGACCCCATCGTCATGGCACCGCAAGACGACCTGGCCGTCTGCCCCGACTGCGGCGCGACCGAGCAGGCCCGCCGCCTTCCGTTGTTCGTCGTCACCGGCGCCTCGGCATCGGGCAAGACGGCCGTGTTCCCGCACCTGGTGGCGGCCCTCACGGACTGCGTGGTCTTCGACGTGGACTGGCTGATCGGCCCGTTCCAGCGCGCCTGCGAGTTCGGCGAGGTCGACTGGCCGGCGCTGCGCGATGCCTGGCTGACGATCGCACACGGCGCCGCCCAGAGCGCCCGGCCTACGGTGCTGCTGGGCCCCTTCACCGAGGCGCAACTCGACGAGCTGCCGTCCCGCCGCTGGATAACCGACATCCACTTCGCGGCGCTGGACTGCGCCGACGACGTGCGCGCCGCGCGGCTGAACGCCCGCGCGCGGTGGCGCGAGCGCGAGATCGACCGGCACAACGCGTTCGCCGCCTACCTGCGCGCCACCGTCCCGACGCTGATCCGCACCGACGACGGAACCCCTCACGAGTCGGCGAACCGCCTCGCAACCTGGGTCAACACGCACCTCGCCTGAGCCCGCCGGCTTCGGCGCCGCAGCCCGGCCGACCCCGCTCGGCGGCCCCGCCCGCGCGATGGACTGGCCGCTCCCCGCACGGCGGCCGCGCCCTGCAGAGCGATCGTGGCCCCGCCCGCGGCATGGCGCGCATGGTGCCCGGCCCCGCATAGTCCCCGCCCCGCCGCGGCCCGGCTGGCCGGGACGAAACGGGGCGGGGCGCGACGCGATGACCAAGTGGGCTACCCGAAGCGGCGCCCCGCCCTGCACGGCGGTCCCACTGGTCGGTGGTGCGCATCGTGCCGGCGATCCGCTCGCCGCGCTGCTGGCACGTGATCGACGCCCCGCCCCGCGCGGCGCCCCGCCCCGCGCGGCGCCCGGCCCCGCGCGGCCATGCGCCCCGCCTCGCATGGCGCCCCGCCTCGCATGGCGCCCCGCCTCGCATGGCGCCCCGCCTCGCATGGCGCCCCGCCTCGCATGGCGCCCCGCCTCGCATGGCGCCCCGCCTCGCAT
>NZ_BAABAT010000051.1:0-76189 GCF_039537565.1 Dactylosporangium darangshiense | reverse complement strand
CCCGCGCCGCGCGCCCCCGCGCCGCGCGCCCCCGCGCCCCACCCCCGCGCCCTGCGCCTCGCGCCCTCCTCTCGCGCGCCCCGCTCCACGCCCGCGCTCCGCGCGTCCACCCCAGGGCCCTTGACAGCATTGGCTAATGGCATTAGCTTTTTGGCTATGACGATGAGCTTTGTGAACGAGAACGGGAAGATTGCCTACGACGACACGCTGGGTGACGGGGCGCTGGTGCTGTGCCTGCCCGGCCTGGGTGTCACGCGCCGGACCTACGCGCCGTTCGTGCCCGAGCTGGTCGCCGCCGGCTACCGGGTCGTCACCGTGGACCTGCGCGGCGAGGGCGAGAGCGACGCCGTCTGGTCCGACTACTCGCCGGAGGCGATCGCCCGCGACGCGATCGCGCTGCTGCGCCACCTCGATGCCGGGCCCGCCGTGCTGTTCACCAACTCCTACACCGGCGCCACCGCGATCTGGGCCGCCGCCGAGGCCCCGGAGCTGTTCTCGGCGATCGTGCTCTCCGACCCGTTCGCCCGGGTCATGCCCCGGCCCAACCCGGTCATGCGCGCCGCCGCGTGGGCGGTGCAGACGTTCCGCCCGCTGTGGGTGACGTACTGGGCGTCGCTGTACAAGTCCGCGAAGCCCGACCCGCAGGAGAAGGCGGCCCTGTCGGCCAACCTGGCCGAGCCCGGCCGCATGGAGGCCCTGCGCGCGATGCTCGCCGCCGACGTCTCGGTCTGCGAGGCCCGCACGCCCGAGGTCCGCACCCCGGCGCTGGTCCTCATGGGCACGAAGGACCCCGACTTCCCCGACCCGGCCGCCGAGGCCCGCCTGATGGCCGGCCGCCTCTCCGGCACCGTCGCGATGGTCGAGGGCGCCGGGCACTACCCGCACTCGGAGCGCCCGTCCTCCACGGCCGCCGCCGTTCTCGCCTTCCTCGCCGAGCGTGTCCGTGCCTAGGGCCGGCCTGACCCCCGCCGCGGTGGTCGACGCCGCACTGCGCGTCGTCGACCGCGCCGGCCCGGCGTCGCTGACCCTGGCGGCCGTGGCGGCGGAGTGCGGCGTGGCCACCCCGTCGCTCTACAAGCACGTGGCCGGCCTGCCGGAGCTGCGCTCCCTGCTGGCGGCCCGCGTGCTGGACGATTTGACGGCGGCCGCCACGTCCGCGGTCCTGGGCCGCAGCGGCGACGAGGCCCTGGAGTCCCTGATGCGCGCCTACCACGCCTACGCCACCGACAACGCCCGCCGCTACGCCCTGGTACCGCAGCGCCCCGACCCCGACCCATCGGTCGCGTCGGCCGCGCAGCGCCTGGTCGCCGTCATCTTCGCCGTCTTCAAGGCCTACGACCTGACCGACGCCCAGGTGGTCCACGCCACCCGGGTCCTGCGCGCCGCCATGCACGGCTTCGCGACCCTGGTGTCCGAGGGCGGTTTCCAGATGTCCGAGGACCTGGCGACGACGCACGCCGTCCTCACCGCAACCCTGAAGTCCCTCCCGCCCGCCGCCAGAGCGACCGCTTAACTGCCGCCCGAAGCTGTCGATTTTCGAGCCGGGTCGTTCGTGTGGGAGGTGACGGCCGCGGGTGCGCGGCATCCACCAACGGAGGGACAGGTTCATGCGTTCGATCTCGGTCACGATGAGTGTCACGCTCGACGGTGTCGTGCAGGGCCTCGGCCGCCCCGACGAGGACACCCGCGGCGGTTTCGCCCATGGCGGGTGGGGCCGGCGGTACACCGACGAGGTGATGGGCCGCGAGATGGCCAAGGGCATGGCCCGGCCCGGCGACATGCTGTTCGGCCGCCGCACGTGGCAGGACTTCATCACCGCATGGGCGGACCGGACCGATGGCAATCCGTTCACGACGCACATGAACGCGGCGACCAAGTACGTCGTGTCGAGGACCCTGGCGGATGCGGACGGCTGGCAGAACTCCATCCTGCTGCGCGGGGACGCGGCCGACACGGTGGCCGAGCTGAAGGCCCGGCCGGGGCCGGACCTGTCGATCATCGGCAGCGCCTCACTGGTGCACGGCCTGCATGCCGCCGGCCTGATCGACCGCTACTCGTTCCTGGTGCATCCGCTGACCCTGGGCACCGGCACCCGCCTGTTCGAGGGCTCGGCCCCGCTGACCGAGTTCGACCTGACCGGCACCGTCACGACCACCACGGGCGTGATCATCGCCCACTACACCCGCCGCTGAGGGCAATGGATACAAACTCCAGTCTCTTGGTATGGTTTGGGCCGCCAAAGCTCCAACCGCTCCACCACGCCGCTGGAGGAACTGCCCGATGCGCATCTCGGCGAAGGCGGACTACGCGATCCGCGCCATGGTCGAGCTCGCCGCCGACGCGGGCCGCCCGCTCGTGTGCGAGGGGATCGCGGCGGCGCAGGGCATCCCGTACCGCTTCCTGAAGGCCGTCATGCGCGACCTGCGCCGGGCCGGGCTCGTGCGCAGCCAGCGCGGCTGCGAAGGCGGCTACTGGCTCGGGCGCGCCGCCGGCGCCATCACCCTCGCCGACGCGGTCGCCGCCGTCGACGGCGAGCTGCTCACCGTGCACGGCGAGGACCCGAACGACCTCGCCGAGGCCACCCGTGCGCCGGCGGTGACCGCGGTGTGGCGGGCGATCCAGGCCCGCACCGAGGAGATCCTCACCGGCGTCACGATCGCCGACCTGCTGACCGAGACACCGCGCGAGCCGGCCGCGTCCCTGCTCGGCCTGGTGCACACCCGCGGCTGAAGCCCGACCGTCCGAAGGAGACACTTCCATGGCCGACCAATGGCACGCGCCGCTGCGCCGCATCAAGGGCGCGGAGCTCACCGGCGACACCATGCAGACCTCCGGCATGACCCGCCTGGAGGCCATCTCCGGCAAGGCCGTCGGCGCCGAGCGGCTCTGGATGGGGCGCACCCACGTCGCGCCGGCCAGCGGCTCGGGCGACCACCACCACGGCGACACCGAGACCGCCATCTACGTCGTCTCGGGCCACCCGGTGTTCGTCTTCGCCGACGGCGAGCGCGAGGTGCGCCTGGAGACCGAGCCTGGCGACTACGTCTTCGTGCCGCCGTTCACCCCGCACCGCGAGGAGAACCCGGGCGAGCAGGAGGCCGTCGTGGTCATCGCGCGCAGCAGCCAGGAGGCCGTCGTCGTGAACCTGCCGAGCCTCTGGACGCCGGTCGACGAGGCCTGAGCGACGGGCGCAACTCCTATTAAACCTATCGAGTTTGTCTCGATAGATAAGACACATCCCGATGGCTATTGACGGCCACTCCGGCGCCTCCGCATGATGGGCTCATGACATCGACCCACCCCGGCGTGGCACGGCGCTACGTCGACCTCCGGCGCACAGCCAGCGCCCTCTGTCGATAAGTCATTCCGGCTCACCCACTCGCACCCGCGCACCTTCCTGACGCCTGCCCTCGACCCGGCCGGCGCGCTTCCGTGCACCCTTTTCGCGTTTCGAAAGGCATCCGCCCGCATGAAGAACTCTGTCGAACTGAGCCGCCGGTCGTTGCTCGGCCTGGGCGCCGCACTGGGCGCCGCGACGCTGCTCGCCGCCTGCGGCGACGGGACCACCGGCCCCGGCGCCGGCGGGGCGGGCGGCGGCACCCTCAAGTGGGGCTGGACCCTGCCGACCAGCTGGGACCCGGTCACGTCGTCGGCCGGCTGGGACGTGCACGTGTTGTCGCTGGTGTACGCCGGGCTCACCAAGCTCGACGAGCGCGGCAACGCCGTACCGGCGCTCGCCACGAGCTGGAAGTACAACGCCGACGGCACCGAGGTCACCTTCACGCTGCGGCCCGGCCTGACGTTCAGCGACGGCACGCCGCTGGACGCCGCCGCCGTCAAGAAGAGCCTCGAGCGCGGCCGCGACCTCCCCAAGTCCCTGGTCGGCCCGCAGCTGGTCAACGTCAAGGACGTCGCGGCGCCGGACAGCGGTACCGTCAAAATCACCCTCGGCGCGCCGGACTTTCAGATCCCGAACCTCTTCGCCGGCAAGACCGGCATGATCGTGAACCCGGCCGCGTTCGCGAGCAACGCCGAGGCCCTGGCCACCAAGCCCGCCGGCGCCGGCCCGTTCACGCTCACCTCCTACACCCAGAACGCCAAGGCCGTCCTGGCCAGGAACCCGTCCTACTGGGACGCGGGCAACATCAGGCTGCCGGGCTTCGAGGTGTACCCGCTGCCCGAGGCGGCCACCGTCGTCGCCGCGCTGCAGTCCGGGCAGTACGACGTCGCGCAGATCCCCGGCAGCCAGGTCGACGCGGCCAAGGCCGCCGGCCTGCAGGTCCAGGCGATCCCGTCGCTCGTCGTCGCCGTCCTGGACGTCAACGTCGCGAAGAAGCCGTTCGACGACCCGAAGGTCGTCGAGGCGCTGCACTACGCCGTCGACCGGGCGGCGCTGCTCAAGACCGCCGCGTTCGGCCACGGCGAGGTCGCCTACCAGCCCTTCCCCAAGGGCTACGCCGGCTACAACCCCGCTCTGGAGGGCGTGTACGCGTACGACCCCGACAAGGCCAAGCGGCTGCTGGCCGAGTCGAGCTACCACGGCGCCCCCGTCGACGTGGTCATCAGCACCTCGGCCGCCGCCGGCGTCCCCGAGCAGCTGCAGTCCCAGCTGCAGGCGGTCGGGTTCAAGCCCACCATCGAGGTCATCCCGCAGGCGCAGGCGACGCAGCTGGTGTACGTCCAGCACTCCCGCGCCCTGTTCGTCGACCAGTTCGCCGGGCGCGACTCGGCGGTGCAGGCCTTCCAGGTGCTCTTCGGCAAGGAGGGTCTCATGAACCCCGGCCGCGTCCAGCCCCAGGAGCTCGCCGACGCCCTGGCGAAGGTGAGCCGCACGCCGCTGGACGACCCGAAGTACCCGACCGTGCTGCAGGAGGCGACCGCGCTCGCGGTGCGCAGCATGCCGAACACGTTCCTGTACACCGTGCCGCGCATCCTCGCCCGCCGCGCCGCCGTGTCGGCGATCCCCGAGTTCACCGTCGTGCAGCGCTTCGAAGGGGTGACCGTGTCATGACCACGCTGCTCGAACGCCCCGAGGCGCCGCCGCGGTCCGCGCCGCCGGCCGGTGACCGGCCGAGGCGGCGCCGCCGGCGCTGGATCGGCGCGAGCGTCACTCCCGTCGTGGTGTTCCTGTTCTCCTCGCTGATCACCTTCACCCTCGGCGCGCTCTCGCCGAGCAACCCGGCGGCGGCCGTGCTCGGCGAGACCGCCACCCCGGCCGACATCGCCCGCATGAACCACGAGTTCGGCCTCGACCGGCCGTTCCTGGTGCAGTACGCCGACTGGCTCGGCAGCGCCTTCACCGGCGACCTCGGCCGCTCCTACTTCACCACGATCCCCGTCGCCGACAGCGTCTTCACCGCCCTGCCGGTCGACCTGGCCCTCGCCGGCCTGGCGGTGCTGCTGGCCGTGCTGCTCGGCGGCGCCGCCGGCATCGGCGCCGCCCTGCGCCGCGGCGGCCGCCTCGACCGGGCCGTCACGTTTGTGGCCTCGGCGCTGGGCGCCCTGCCGCCGTTCGTCATCGGCATCGGGCTCATCGTCGTGTTCTCGGTGCTGCTGAAGGCGCTGCCGGCCGGCGGATACGTCGGGCCACAGCACGGCCTGCTGCCCTGGCTGCGCTTCGCCATCCTGCCCGCCCTCGCGCTGTCGCTGGACATCGCCGCGAACATCGCCCGGCAGCTGCGCACCTCGCTCGTCGCGCAGCTCGGCGAGAACTACGTCACCGGCGCCGTCGTGCGCGGCCTCGGCACGCGGCGGGTGCTGTTCGGCCACGCGCTGCGCAACGCGATCGGCCCCGCGCTGACGGTGCTGGGCGTGGGCGTGCCGACGGTCCTCGGCGGCGCGATCGTCACCGAGAAGATCTTCAACCTGCCGGGCCTGGCCCAGCTGACGCTGCAGGCCGCCGCGCAGCACGACGTGCCGGTCATCCAGGGCACCCTGCTCGTCACCATCACCGTCGTGCTGGCCTGCAACACCCTGGTCAACCTGGCGCTGCTGCGCCTGACGCCGCAGGGGCGGCGGTCATGAGACGCCTCGCCCTCGCCCTGCTCGCCGTCGTCGGGCTGCTCGCCGTCGCCGGCCACCTGATCGCGCCGCACGACCCGCTCGCGCAGGCGCCGGAGCTCGCCCTGCACGGGCCCTCGTGGGTGCACCCGTTCGGCACCGACTACCTCGGCCGCGATGTGCTCAGCCGGCTCGTCGCCGGCACCGGCACCACCGTCGTCGCCGCCGTCGAGAGCGTCGGCGCCGGGCTGCTGCTCGGCGTCCTGCCGGGCCTGGCCTCGCTGTGGTTCGGCCGCGGCGTCGAGTGGCTGCTGCTGCGCGGCTCCGACGCCATCATGACCCTGCCGTTCATCGTCTTCGCCGTCGCCGTCACCGGGATCCTCGGCAACGGCCTCACCCAGGCGATGCTCGCCATCGGCGTGCTCTTCGCGCCGCTGTTCTTCCGCGTCACCAGGGCCGCCGGGCTCGCCCTGACCCGGGCGCAGTACGTCGAGGCCGCCGAGCTCTTCGGCGCCTCCCGATGGCGGATACTGCGCACCCACGTGTGGGGCAAGGTCGCGCCGACGGTCGCCGTCACCGCCGCGCAGGCCACGGGCGGCGCGCTGCTGGCCGTGTCGTCGCTGACGTTCCTCGGCATCGGCGTGCAGCCGCCCGCGCCCACCTGGGGCGGCGTCCTCGCCAGTGACCTGGGCTTCCTCGCCCAGCAGCCGTGGGCCCCGGTGATACCGGCCGCGCTCATCGCCCTGACGGTGGCCGCGCTCAACACCCTCGCCGACGACAGGGGGCTCCGTGCTGCGCGTTGACGACCTGCGGGTCACCGTCGGGGCGGAGGGGACCGAGGCGGTACGCCAGGTCTCGCTCACCGTCCACAAGGGAGAGTCGCTCGGCCTCGTCGGCGAGTCCGGCTCCGGCAAGACCCTCACCTGCCGCGCCGTCCTCGGCGTCCTGCCGCCCGGCGCCACCGTCGCCGGTGGCCGGATCACCCTCGACGGCACCGACCTGACCACGTTGGACCGCCGCGGCTGGGACCGCATCCGCGGCGGGCGCGTCGCCGCCGTCTTCCAGGACCCGGCCTCCTACCTCAACCCGTCGCTCACTGTCGGCCGCCAGCTCGCCGAGCAGCTGCGCCTCAAGCGCGGCCTGCGCCGCGGCGAGACCCGCGCCGCCGCCGTCGAGCTCCTCGAGGCGATGGGCATCCGGCGCGCCTCGGCGGTCTTCGGCCAGTACCCGCACGAACTGTCCGGCGGCATGCTCCAGCGCGCCCTCATCGCCATCGCCGTGGCCGGCGACCCCGGCCTGCTCGTCGCCGACGAGGCCACCACCGCCCTCGACCCCGCCGTGCAGGCCGAGGTCCTCGAGCTGCTCGCCGACCTGCGCGAGCGGCGGGGCCTCGCCCTGCTGCTGGTCAGCCACGACCTCGCCGTGGTGGCGCAGGTCTGCGACCGCGTCGCCGTCTTCTACGCCGGCGAGATCGTCGAGCAGGGCCCGACCGCCGACGTCATCGCCAACCCCCGGCACCCCTACACCGAGGCCCTGCTGCGCGTCGCGTCCCTCGGCGACTGGCGCCGCCGCGACCTCGCCGTCATCCCGGGCCGGCCGCCCGAGCCCGGGGCGTACCCACCGGGATGCCGCTTCGCCGCCCGGTGCGGCTTCGCGACCGAGCGCTGCGCCGAGCCGGTCGGACTGGCAGGAGTGGACGACCGCGTCGTGCGCTGCGTGCGGGCCGCCGAGCTGGCGCTGGTGGGCGCATGAGCACCCTGCTGGACATCCAGGACCTGTCGGTCGAGTACGACCGGCACCGGGTGCTCGACGGCGTGAGCCTGGCCGTCCGTACCGGCGAGATCCTCGGCATCATTGGCGAGACCGGCTCCGGCAAGACCACCCTCGCCCGCGCCGTCGCCGGCCTCGCACCGGTCCACGGCGGCCGGATCGCCTTCGACGGCACCGACCTCACCGCCCTGCGCGGCCGGGCCCGGCGGGCGTGGCGGCGCACCGGCGCGCTGCAGTACGTGTTCCAGGACCCGCTGCGCGCCCTCGACCCGCAGCACACCGTGGGCACCATCGTGGGGGAGGGGCTCGCCGTCGCCGGACGGCAGCGCCCCGCCGAGATCGCCACGCGGGTCAGCGACGCGCTGACCCGCGTCGGCCTCGACCCGGCCCTCGCGGCGCGCCGCCCCGGCGAGATCTCCGGCGGGCAGCGCCAGCGCGTCCTGCTCGCCCGCGCCCTCGCCGTCGAACCCCGCCTGCTGCTGTGCGACGAGCCGGTCTCCGCCCTCGACGCCTCCAACCGCAACCACGTCCTGCGGCTGCTCGCCGGCCTGCGCGACACCGCCGGCGTCACCGTCGTGGTCATCTCGCACGACCTGAGCTCCCTCGCCGGGATCGCCGATCGCGTCGCCGTGCTCTACGGCGGCCGGCTCGCCGAGCACGGCCCGATCGGCGACGTCCTCGCCGCGCCCCGCCACCCGTACACGGCCCTGCTCGTCGCGTCGGCGCCCAGCGTCCGCCGCGAGCGGGCGGTCCCGGCGGCCCGGCTGCGCGGCACCGGACCCGGATACGACGGCGGCTGCAACTACTCGGCCCGCTGCCCCTTCGCCACCGCCGCGTGCGCCACCGCGCCGGCACTGTCCACCGTGGACGGCGACCGCGCCGTCGCCTGCCACCACGCCCTCGCAGATTTGGAGTTCACGTCATGACCGTCGAGTTCATCGGCATGATCGGCACGCAGCACGCCTCCGAGATCCACGCACCGTCCGGGCCGGTCATCGACCCGGAGTACACCCGGCGCTTCGCCCGCGCGCACGAGGACGCCGGCTTCGACCGGATCCTCATCGGCTACGGTTCCGGCTGGCCCGAGGGCGGCCAGGTCGCCGCGCACGTCGCCGCGCACACCGACCGCCTCGGCCTGCTCATCGCCCACCGCCCGGGCTTCGTCGCACCGACGCTGGCCGCCCGGACGTTCGCCACCCTCGACCAGTTCAGCGGCGGCCGCGTCGCCGTGCACACCATCACCGGCGGCAACGACCACGAGCAGCAGCGCGACGGCGACTACCTCGGCAAGGACGAGCGCTACGCGCGCACCGACGAGTACCTGCAGATCCTGCGCCGCGCGTGGAGCTCGCCGGAGCCCTTCGACTTCGACGGCGCGTACTACCGCTTCGCCGACTTCTCCGCGCACGTCCAGCCGGCGCACCGGATCCCGCTGTACTTCGGCGGGTCCTCCGAGGCGGCGTACCGGGTCGGCGGCAAGCACGCCGACACCTTCGCGCTGTGGGGCGAGCCCCTGGCCGAGACCGCCGAGCAGATCGCCTCGGTCCGCAACGCCGCGCAGGCCGCCGGCCGCGCCGAGCCGCCCGGCATCAGCGTCTCGTTCCGCCCGATCCTCGGCCCGACCGAGGAGCTCGCCTGGGAGCGCGCGCACGCGATCCTCGACACGATCACCACCGGCCGCGCGAACTGGCCCGCCCGGGCGTGGCGCACCGACGGCCCGCCGCAGAACGCCGGCTCCCAGCGCCTGCTCGCCGCTGCGGAGAAGGGCGACCTGCACGACCGCGCGCTGTGGACCGCGCCCGCGAAGGCGTCCGGCGCCGCCGGCAACTCGACCGCGCTCGTCGGCACGCCGGAGACCGTCGCGCAGGCCCTCCTCGACTATGTCGACATCGGCGTCACCACCATCCTGATCCGCGGTTACGACCCGCTCGACGACGCCATCGACTACGGTCGCCATCTCCTTCCGCTGGTACGCCAGGAGCTCGCCCACCGCGCCGCCACCGCCCGCACCGAGGCCGCCACGGTGGGCGCCCGATGAGCGCGACGGTCGGCGCCCCCGTGGTCGCCGGCGCGCGCTGGGACCCGCCGGCGGCGATCGCGGTGCGCGGCACGGTGCTGCTGCTGCCCGGCCGCGGCGAGCACGCCGGCGTCTACGACCGCTTCGGCCGGCGCCTCGCCGCCGACGGGTACGCGGTGCGCTGCGCCACCCCGGACACGCTCGCCGAGCTGGCCGAGGACGCCGTGCCCCCGCTGGTGCTCGCCGGCTCCGACACCGGCGCCCTGCACGCCCTGGCGTCCTCGGCGGCGGTGCCGGCGGCCGGCGTGATCGCCGTCGGCGTGCCGTGGCAGGCCCCGGCCGCGACCGGCGGGCTCGAGTGGGACGCCGAGCTCGACGCCCGCAGCGCCTGCCCGACCCACCGCTCCCGCCTCGACGCCGACGCCGGCTTCGAGCGCGGCGCGCTCACCTCGGCGGTCCCCGAGGCCCTGCACGAGGCCGCACGACCGGCCCTGGTCGCCGTGCCGGTGCTGGTCATACACGGCGAGGCCGACCCGATCGCCCCGGTGCAGGGCGCCCGCGCCCTCGCCGCGGCCCTGCCCCGCGCCGAGCTCGCCACCGTGCGCGACGGCCGGCACGACTCGCTCAACGACGTGGCCCACCGCATGGTGGCCGCGCACGTCGTGCAGTGGCTGGAGCGCCTCCGCACGGGCGCGCCCATACTCACCGTCTCCTGATCGGGGGTACCGAAGATGCCCACCACGACCACGATCGGCGCCGACCTGTTCCGATCGCTTCTGCGCCGGCACGCGGCCGGGGTCGTCGTCATCACCGCGGCCGGCGCCCGGCCCGCCGGCTTCACGGCCACGTCGTTCACGTCGGTGTCGCTGGACCCGCCGCTGGTGTCGTTCTGCCTCGACCGCCGCTCGTCGAGCTGGCCGACCCTGGAACGGGCCGAGTACGTCGGCGTGCACGTCCTCACCGAGGCCCAGGAGGAGCTCGCCCGGCGGTTCGCCACGAGCGGCATCGACCGCTTCGCCGCGCCGGTCGCGTGGCAGCCCGGCCCGCACGGCGTGCCGGTGCTGTCCGGCGCCCTCGCGGTCCTGGTGTGCCGCGTCGCCGACCGCGTGCACGCCGGCGACCACGCGATCGTGCTCGCCTCGCCCATCCACGGCGAGCACTCCGAGGGCGCGCCGCTGCTGTACCACGACGGCCGGTACCTCAAGGCCGCCTGAGTGTCGCCGCCGCCGCGGCGGCGGAGATCACGAGCAGCGCCGTCGCGGCCAGGAGGCGTAGCAGCAGGGTGTGCCACGCCGCCGTGAGCGCGTCGGCGGGTACCACGGCCGAGCCGGACAGCCGCGCGCTCAGCGTGCGCGGCACGTACGCCGCGATCGTCGCACACCCATCGAACAGCAGCCATGCGATCGCCGCCGCCGACAGGGCGGCGGCGATCGGCGGTATGAGCCTCCTGCGCATGCCCGTGGGGCGGGACATCCGGGGACCGGCGGTGGCACGGTGTACAAACGGCCATTGCGACAGAAGTTCGTCAAGAACTTGCGGAGGACATATCGAAGTATTGCGCTGGGAGCGCGACTGCTGGCAGGATTCCACGCCAGAAGCCGACATGTGGTCAGCACCGCCAACCGCGCGTGATCAACGCGTGGGCTGCTCAGTGCCGGTGTGCGGGTCCCGCCCGGCCCGCTTACCCGCCATGCCCTGTTCTCGTGCTTTTCGCGGTCCGCCAAGCCGCTCGACGAACGGGGCGACACCCCGAGGAGTCCACATGGGAGTTTCCCGCCGCTCCGTCATCGCCACCTCGCTCGCCGGTGCCGCCGCCGGCGCGCTGCCCCTCGCCGCCGCCACCGAGGCTGCCGCCGCCAGCCCGCCCGGCGACGTGGTCGGCAAGGTCACCGTCGGCTACCAGGGCTGGTTCGCCTGCATCGGCGACGGCGCGCCCATCAACGGCTGGTGGCACTACAGCCCGAACTGGTCGCAGGCGCCGGCGCCCGGTGCCTGTTCGATCACCTGCTGGCCCGACATGCGCGATTTCACGAAGGGGTACCGCAGCAACTTCGCCAACCTCGGCAACGGCCAGCCGGCGAACCTCTTCTCCTCCTACGACCAGCAGACGGTCGACACGCACTTCCGCTGGATGCAGCAGAACGGCTGCGACACCGCGGCGCTGCAGCGCTTCAACCCCAACGGCGGCGAGGGCGCGACCCGCGACGCGATGGCGCAGAAGGTCCGCTCCGCCGCGGAGGCGACCGGCCGCAAGTTCTACGTCATGTACGACGTCACGTGGTGGCTGAACATGCAGGGCGAGATCAAGACCGACTGGACGAACAAGATGTCGGCACACACGGCCTCCCCGGCGTACGCCCGCCAGAACGGCAAGCCCGTCGTGTGCATCTGGGGCTTCGGCTTCAACGACGACGGCCGCCCGTTCGCGCCGGCCGCGTGCCTGGACGTCATCAACTGGTTCAAGGCGCAGGGCTGCTACGTCATCGGCGGGGTGCCGACACACTGGCGCCTCGGCACGGACGACTCGCGGGCCGGGTACATCGACGTGTACCACGCCTTCAACATGATCTCGCCGTGGATGGTCGGGCGCATCAGCGACAACGCCGGCGCCGACTGGTTCTACACCAACCGCGTCCTGCCCGACCTCGCCGACCTCAACGCCCGGGGCATCGACTACCAGCCGTGCGTCATCCCCGGCGACCTCGCGGCCGGCCACCGCCGCCACGGCGAGCTCATGTGGCGGCAGTTCTACAACCACACCCGCGCGGGCGTGCAGAGCGTGTACATCTCGATGTTCGACGAGTTCAACGAGGGCAACCAGATCGCCAAGACCGCCGAGAGCGCCGCCTGGCAGCCCACGAACTCCGGCATGCGCGCCCTGGACGAGGACGGCACCCCGTGCTCGTCGGACTACTACCTGCGCCTGACCAACGACGGCGGCCGGATGCTGAAGGGTCAGGTCGCCCTGACCGACACGAGGTTCACGGTTCCGTTCCCGACCGGCCCCGACCAGACCGCCCCGTCGGTCCCCGGCTCGCTGCGCGTCACGGGCACCACGGACACGACCGTCGCCCTGGCCTGGAACGCCGCGACGGACAACGTCGGCGTGGCCGGCTACCGCGTCTCGCGCGTCTCCGGCTCCACGAGCACGGTCATCGGCACCACCACGACCCTGGCCTTCACCGCCACCGGCCTGACGGCCTCGACGTCGTACACGTTCACGGTCGCCGCCTACGACGCGGCCGGCAACGCCTCGGGCGCCTCGAACGCCGTCACCGCAACGACCTCCGCACCGCCGAACAACACCACGAACCTCGCCGCGGGCCGCCCGACCTCGGAGAGCAGCCACACCCAGGTGTACGGCAGCGGCAACGCCGTGGACGGCAACACCGGCACCTACTGGGAGAGCGCCAACAATGCATGGCCGCAGTGGCTGCAGGTCGACCTGGGCTCGGCGATGGCGACCCGTCGCATCGTGCTGACCCTCCCGCCGCAGTCCTCGTGGGCGACCCGCACCCAGACCATCGCGGTCAGCGGCAGCACCGACGGCGGCTCCTTCACCACGATCGTGGGCGCGGCCGGCTACACCTTCAACCCCGCCACCGGCAACACCGCGACGATCACGTTCCCGTCGACGGTGACGACGCGTTACCTGCGGCTCACGTTCACCGCGAACACCGGCTGGCCGGCCGGCCAGTGCTCGGAGTTCCGCGTCTACAACGGTTGATCCGCATCGAGAAACGGCTGATCCGCATCTACGGCGGCTGAGACGTCCGCGCCCGGTCACCGCCGAAGGCCGGGTGCGGATGGGGCCAGTGCCCGGACCCGACGCCGACGGGACCGGGATCGACACCATCCCCGAATGGCGGGTGGCGACCAGGCGTCCGGTCGCCACCCGCGCCGGGTCCGTGACGCAGCGTCACGAAGTCCAGCGTACGACCGCCTCCGTGCGGGTGCGGACCTGCAGCTTGGCGAAGACGTGGTTCAGGTGGTTCTTCACCGTCTTCTCCGTCAGGCGGAGGCGGTGGGCGATCGAGGCGTTCGTCAGGCCCTCGCACAGCAGGTTCAGCACGTCCTCCTCCCGGTCCGTGAGGCCGAAGCCGGTTCTGGCCCGGACCCGGGCGTGCTGCCGTGAAGCCTGGTCGCGGACCATCGACGCCGCCACCGAGGCCGCTCCGGGTGAGAGCCAGCCGCGGCCGCCCGCCACCTCACGCACGGCGCGCAGGAGCTCCGGGGGGTCGAACTCGCCGTGCACCAGGTAGCCGCGGGCGCCCTGGTGCAGCATGCCGGCGATCAGCACCGGGTCGTCGTCGCTGGTCAGGACCAGGACCGCGGTGTGCTGGGCGATCGCGTTCAGGACCGACAGGCCGTCGGCGATCGGCATGCGGTGATCCAGCAACGTCACCGTCGGGCGCAGGCGCCGTGCGGCGTGCAGGGCCTCGCGGCCGTTCGCGGCCTCGGCCAGGACGTCAAAACCGTCGTCGGTGTCCAGGATGCCGCGCAACGCCGAGCGCACGATCGGGTTGTCGTCCACGACCAGGACGCCGACGGTCACGGAACCGGCACCGTGACCGGGAGCGGGATGCGGACCGTGACCGTGGTGCCGGCGCCCGGCGAGGAGTCGATGTCCAGGGTGCCGCCGGCCGTGCGGGCGCGTTCCGTCATGCCGACGATGCCGAAGTGGCCGGCGGACTGCAGGCCGTGCAGCTGCCTCGGCATCGCGAAGCCCACGCCGTCGTCGGCGATGGCCAGCAACGCGCCGCGGCGGGTCGGGGCGAGGCGGACGTAGACGCGGCGGGCCCTCGCGTGGCGGGCCACGTTGGCCAGGGCCTCGCGCAGGATGCGGTTCAGCTCGTGGCAGACCTCGAGCGGCGGGTCGAGGTCTGCCAGGGCCGTGCTCACCGGGATGCCCGTCGTGTCGCTCCACGCGGCGCACACCTCGGCGACGCCCGAGGCGAAGTCGCGGTCGGCGACGTCCAGGCGCATCTCCTCGAGCAGCTCCCGGGCCTGGCGGGCGGCGGCCGTCGCGCCGGCCGCGACCGTGCCGGCCAGATGTTCGGCGAGGGCGGGCTGACGGCGCAGGGAAGAGGGCAGAGCCAATGCGGCCAAGGAAACGCCTCGCAATGTCTTGGTGACGGAGTCATGCAGTTCGCGGGCCAGCCGGGCCCGCTCGGACGCGGCGGCCGAGCGCTGGGCCGAGGCGACCAGCCGGGCGGACAGTTCCAGGTAGCGGGTCAACGCCGTCGTGGCCATCGCGGCGCCCACGCCGGCCAGGGCGCCGGCCATGGGGAAGGCGACCACGAACGCGGTGAGCTCCGGCGGCGCCTCGGTGCGGTGCAGGACCTCGGCGATGACCGTGTAGCCGAGGGCGGCTTGGGCGGCCCACACCGGCAGCGCCCGCAGGCCGAGCACCACGCCCGCGAGGGCGCCGGCGCCGGCGGCGTAGCAGAAGTAGGCGATGCCGCCGCGGCTGACGGCGAGCACCGCGAACAGGACCAGGAAGTCGGCGACCACCGCGACGACCGGGCGGGCGACGACGGCCGGCCACCGGGCCAGTAGCCCGAGTTGTACGGCCGTGGCCACAGCGATGAGGACGAGCACCGCGACGACCCGGGCTGGGTCGTCGACGAGCAGCAGGCCGGCCGCGGCCGCGGCCATCGCGGCGACCGCGCGGCCGATGAGGACCGCCCGGGCCAGCGCCGCCGCGGCGATCTCGCGGTCCGTACCGTACACCGGCCAGAGGCTACTGCGCGGAGATCGCTCCCAACGAACGCTTAAGCAGAACTTGAAGAAAACTCAAGCGATGACGATCTCGTCGAGGTCCGGTGCGGGTGCGTCGTCGTTGTACAGCCGCAGGCGCACCTCGCCCGCCGGGAGGTCGGCGGTGAAGTCGAAGGAGCGCGGCACGGTCCAGTCGGGGCCGTTCACGGGCCAGGTGCGGGCGGGCCCGCCGTTGACGCTGACCTTGATCGAGCGGGGGCCGTCGACCTCGTACCAGACCGTGACCTTGCGCGCACCGGCGACCGGCACGGTGACGCGGACCTCCAGGGCGCAGTCCGGGCAGAGGTAGCGCACCCGGTGCCCGCCGCGGCAGGTCGCGCACGCCACGACCGCCGCGCCGCCGGTGAGCCGGTTCGCGGGGTCCTCGGCCTGGACGCTGATCGGCGCGAACCCCGCCGGGACGAGGGCGCTGGCGAAACCGGAGGCGGCGCCTGAGGGGGTGGGTGTCGGCGCCGCCTCCGGGGACTTGCGGTGCGGGGCGATCAGCGGCGGCACGGCCACCGTCGCGGCGGCCATGCCGGCGGCGGCCAGCAGGAGCCCGATCCACTGCCGCGGCCGCCGCGGATGCGGACGGCCGCGCAGCGTTCGGGACGGGCCGGCGTCAGTCACCGGTCGACAATACAAACCAACGGGACTACGGCAGAACGTAGTTGTTGTTGAGGACGTACGGTGCCGGCTGCTGGTCGTCGCGGCCGTCGTGGCCCTGCGCGTCGCACTGCCGGGCCGCCACGATGCAGCCGTTGATCATCGCGGTCAGCGTCCGGTCGTCCCAGGCGTTGACGAAGTCGTAGTGGAAGGTCGGGCCGGCGCCGCTGGCGAAGTGCACCTTCGACATGTCCCCGTTGACCGGCCAGGCCATCTTGAACTCGAGCTTCGGCACCGCGACCGGGTGGTCGTCCGGGCACACCCAGCCCGACGCCGTGTGGGTGTCGATGGGGTACGCCATGTGGCTCTGATGATCCGGCGAGTCCAGGTGCAGCCCGTCCCAGCACGACGGCGCCTGGTAGCGGATGTTGAGCTTCACGCTGCGCTCGCTCGAGCAGGTCAGCGGGATGTTCTTGTTCTTGTAGCTGTCACCGCACTCGAAGCCCTCCTCCGTCGCGGCGAGGAACTTGTCGGCGTCGGTGTTCTTCGCGCTGCCCACGACGAAGCGCAGGCCCTTCGGGAAGGCGCGCACGCTGCGGTAGTCGGTCACGCCGGTCTTGTAGTAGATGGTCTGCAGGCCCTCGGGGTTGACGGCGGTGTCGCCGTTGAACAGCGTCGGCATCCAGTACGCCGACAGGTCACCCTTGGCCTTGCAGGTGGTCTGGCCCTTCGACAGCGACTCGACGGTGCTGGCCGCGTTCGTGGTCGTGTTGCCCATGAACGTGTGCAGGTGCGAGGCGCCCGGCAGGTTCGGGAAGACGATCGGGTCGTCGCCGAGGTTGGTCCGGCTGACCGAGCAGTTGGCCTGGAACTCATGGAAACCGCCCTTGTTCGGCGGTACCTCGTGCGAAGGCTTCACGTTGGTCACCGGGTTCGGCGCCATGATGTAGCCGGCGGCCCCGGTCGGGACCGGCCCGGCGCTGGACGGGGCCGGCGACGCGGTGCCCGAGGACGGCGGTGCGACCGTGGCGGTGGCCGGCGCCGAGGACTTCGCGAACACCTGGAACTCCCACAGCGAGTACCCGTACCCGGAGGACCGCGCGGTCCCGTACATGCGCACGTAGCGCGCCAGCCCGCTCACCGTCAGCGTCTGCCGGCCGCCGGTCCCGGTCGTGGTGCTGTACACGGTGGCCCAGTCCGCGCCGTCGAGCGACGTCTGGATCTGGAACGCGGTCGCGTAGGCCCGCTCCCAGTTCAGCACCACGCGGTCGAGCGACGCGGGCGCGCCGAGGTCGACCTGCAGCCACTGCGGGTCGCTGAAGGCGCTCGACCACCGGCTGCCGGTGTCGCCGTCGACCGCGGCCGAGGCCGGGAACGCGCGGCCCTCACTGGAGGAGGCCGTCGCCGGCTTGCCCTGGGACAGCGGCTTCTCGTCGGCGCCGGCCGGGCGCAGCAGCGGCCCGGTGGCGAACCAGCCGAGGAAGCCCAGGAGCGCGACCGCGATGCCGGCCAGCACGAACAGCCGCGATCGCGGCAGGCGTCGAAGGGACAGGGTCATGAAGAGTCTCCCGTAGGTTGTGCGCCGCGTCGCGGCGTCCGGGAAGGACGCTAACGACGCGGCCACCTACGGGCCTGGGCCTAAAGACCCAGGGCGGGGCCCATCAGGAGGACGCCGACGGCGAGGCGGATCCGGACGGGGAGGCGGAGCCGGACGGGGCGGGCGTCGCCGGAGCCTGGTACGGCACGGCGCTGCCCTTGACGTAGTCCTCGAAGGAGATGTCCCAGTCGGTCCAGCCGTTGGTCCACTTCACGTGTTCCTCGGTGTTGCGGATGATCACCGGGTCGCCGATGAGCGTCTGCTTCCACAGCCACTCGGCGTTGGCGGGGGACAGGTTGGTGCAGCCGTGCGAGACGTTGCGCTTGCCCTGGTCCCCGACGGACCACGGCGCCGAGTGCAGGTACTCCCCGTCCCAGGTGAGCCGCTGCGGCCAGTACACCTTCAGCCGATACCCGGCGTCGCTGTCCGACGGCACGCCGAACGTGGAGGAGTCGAACCACTCCCACTCGTTCTTGATCATGATGATGAAGTGGCCGCTGGCCGACGGGTTGGCGGGCCGGCCGTTGCTCACCGGGCAGGTGCGCAGGACCTGGCCGTCCTGCGTGACCGTCATCTGGTGGGTCTTGTTCTCCACCTCCATGACGAACTTCCGCCCGACGGTGGCGCTGGTGGTGAGGTCGCGGTCGGCATACCACTTCCCGCCGATCGGCAGCCCGCCGATCGGCGCGTTCAGCGTCAGCTTGGTGCCCGGCTGCCAGTACTCCTTGGGCCGGAAGTGCACCTCCTTGCCGCTGAACCAGTTCCAGGCGCCCTCCTGCGGCGGGTCGCTGACCACGCTGAGGCGCTTCTGCAGGGCGGCGCGCTGGTCCTTTGCGACGTCGACGCCGAAGTTGATGATGAACGGCATCCCGACGCCGACCGTCTGGCCGTTGTTGACGACCCCGGTCACCTTGGCGAGGCTGCCGGGCTTCTTCATCGTCGTGAACGCGGCGGTGGCGGTGGTGGTCTTGCCGTCGGCGCCGGTCACGGTGACGCGGGCCTCATATGGGGTGGCGTACTTCAGCTGCCGCGCCGGCATCCACACCCCGGTGCTCGAGTGCGGCACCCCGGCGATCTGCTCGCCGCCGGCGTCGACGAACACCACATCCGTCTTCGTGGCGTTACCGACGGTGCACGCGACCTCCATGGCGGCGGGCACGTTGGCGGCGCCATTGGCCGGCGCGGTGATCTGCACCGTCGCCGGCGGTGGCGCGGACGGGCTCGGTGAGGCCGAGGCCCCGCTCGACGAGCCGGACTGGCCGGCCGCGTCCTGCTCGGGCTCGCAGGCGGCGAGCGTCACGGCGCCGGCCGCGCCCGCGGCCAGCAGGAACGACCGGCGGCTGGCGCGGCCGAAGGACAACCTGGGCCGAACGTCACGTTGCATGGCGATCGCCTTTGACCTGAGGGATGAATTGCGAAAGTGTACTAGACCGGCGCCCGTCCGACCGCCCCTGCACTGAGCGCCACCAGCAGGGCCAGGGCGGCGGGAATGGCCAGGGCGACCGGGAGCGTCACGGCCCGCGTGGCGGCGCCGATCAGCACCGGGCCGGCCAGGAAGCCGGCGTACCCCATGCTCACCGCCACCGACAGTGCGCGGGCGGGCCGGGCGGGGTTGCGTGCGGTCGCGGCGGAGAACACCTGCGGCGCCACGCACGACAGGCCGGCGCCCAGGCAGGCGAAGCCCGCGACGCCGGCGTAGCGGTGGTCGGCGAGCAGGGCGACGCCCAGGCCGGCGGCGGCGAGCAGGCCGCCGAGGCGCACGAGGCGGACCGGGCCGAGCAGCGCGGTGAGGCGGTCGCCGACGACCCGCCCGGCGGTCATCGCGATCGCGAACGCGGCGTAGCCCGCGGCGGCGAAACCGGCGGTGCCGCCGAGGTTGTCGCGCAGGTACACCGCGCTCCAGTCGGCGGCGGCGCCCTCGCCGACGAGGGCGCAGAACGCGAGCCCGCCGAGGACGAGCACGCCGTCGAGCCGGGCACCGCGCGCGTCGCCGACGGCGCCGGCGTGCTCGGCCGGCGGCTCGGGGGCGAGCCAGACGAGGGCCCAGGCGGCCAGCGCGGTCGTGAGGGCGCAGACGATGAGGAACGTGCCGGGCACGCCGAGGCCGAGGTGCGCGCACAGCCCGCCGAGCGCGGCGCCGGCGAAGCCGCCGATGCTGTACACGGCGTGGAACGACGAGATGATCGGCCGCCCGTACGCCCGCTGCACCCCGAGCGCGTTGGCGTTCATGGCGACGTTGAGCACGCCGTGGTTGGCGCCGAACACGACCAGCGCGACGGTCAGCAGCGCGAGGGTGGGCGCGTAGGCGGCGGGCAGCAGCAGCACGCCCTCGGCGAGGGCGGTCGGCGCGGCGACGCGGACGCTGCCGAAGCGGTCGACGAGCCGGCCCGCGCCCATCTGCCCGGCGATCGCACCGGCGGCCAGGCCCAGCAGCGCGACGCTGAGGTGGAAGTCGTCGACGCCGAGGTGGTGCTTGACCGCCGGCACCCGCGCGGTCCACGCCCCGAGGGCGGCGCCGAAGAGCAGGAACAGCAGGCACCCGGCGAACCGCGCGCGCCGAAGGTCAACTGGCACACCGCACCGTACCCCGCACGGCGCTACACGGGCAGCCCGCAAGCCTCCGCGATGCGCAGCGCGCCCGGCAGGTCGCCGGCGCGGGCGAACCGGGCGGCGGCCTTGCGCGCGACGGCATGGCGGGCGGTGACATCGGGCGCCGCGGCGAGGACGGCGGCAAGGAGATCGTCGTCGACCGCCTCTTTCGACAGTGCCGACGCCGGCGTCGACGAGGATGGGCGGGTTCCAGGACAGGCGCCCGCGCAGCGCCGGGACGCGCGCGCCGGCGAGCTCGGCCCGCAGCGCCGGGTCGGCGAGCCGGTGGAGCAGCAGCAGCGCCTCGGTGACGACGGCGGCGAGCTCCTGCGCGATGACGGCAGGCCCGGCGAGGACGTCGGCGATCGCCCGCAGCCGCTCGGGGGTCGCCTCGGCCGGCCGGTCGGCGAGCCACCGCAGGATCTCCAGTGCGAGAGGTGCGGGGCCGTGGTCGACGATGCGGCAGTCCTTCATCCCCGTCGCCGTGGCGATGGCGTCGTCGGCGAGGCCGCGGCGCAGCGCCAGCGACGCGAGCCGGTGCTTCCACACCATCTGGGCGTCGCGGCTGCGGTCGGCCTTCGGCGCCTTGCGGAAGGCGGCGTGCACCTTGGCCAGCCCGGCGTCGTCGGCGATGTCCGCCAGGCCGAGCAGGGCCCGCTGCCGCTGCCACGGCCCGATCCGGGTCGTGAGCTCGAGGGCTTCGCCGAGCCGGCCGGCGCGGGCGAGGGCCGCCGCCAGCCGCGGGCCGTCGTAGTCCTCGACCCGGTCGCAGCGCCGGTCGACCTCGGCGAGGCCGAGCGGGGCGAGCAGCGCGGCGGCGGCGGCGAGGCGGTGCCCGTCGGCGTACTCGCTCTCGGCGAGGACCGCCGCCCACCGGTCGAGGGTCTCGCCAGCGTCGCGCCCCAAGTCGGCGGCGACCGTCTCGGCCAGGCCCGCCAGGACGGCGGAGACGCGGACCGGGCGGTACCCGCCGCCGCGGTAGGTGCGCTCGTGGTCGGTGGGCGCGAGGGCGGCGCGCAGCATCGCCTCCTCGTCGTCCGGCCCGCCGGTCACGCAGCGCGCGAACACGCCCGCCACGATGTCGTCGGGGTGGTCGCCGAGCTGGTCGCGGAACCTGGCGTACACGTGCGGGCTCTTGAGCAGGCCCTCGAGCACCTCCGCCGGCGGCAGCACGGCCAGGATCCGCGGCCCGTCCTCGGCCAGGCCCGGCGGCGGGCGCTCGGCCCCGCCGAGGTCGCCCAGCAGGGCCCGCGCCGCGCCCTCGCGGTCCCCGGCGTCGGAGCGGGCGGCGAGCCAGCGGATGCGGTCGTCGGGGTCGAAGTACGGCCGCTCGGGCAGGGTGCCGGACAGCGCCGCGACGATCGCACCCGCCGTCAGGGTTTGCAACCTCACCTCAGATCCGCCCGAGCAGGCGCAGGCGCAGGGCACGCAGGACCACGCCCGGCTTCGCCAGCGACGACGGGTGCGCCTCCATCGCCGTGACGCTGTTGAGGCGCCGGCACGTCGGCTCGTCGGTCATCGAGGCGCGCAGCAGCAGCTCGCTCGCCCAGCGGATCACCTTGTAGCCCGGCGGGTGGCCCTCGGTGATGTGCGGCAGGCCGAGGTCGGCGAACGTCGAGACCTGCCACGCGGCGTCGACGATGACGCGGACCCGGTCGAAGTACGCCTGGGCGGGCTCCTCGGCCACGTCCGGCCCGGTCTGCAGCCAGGCCGACAGGCACGAGGCGTGCAGCATCGCCGACGTCATGCCCTGCCCGTACACCGGGTTGAACGACGCCACCGCGTCACCGGCGGCGACGAGCCCCGCCGGCAGCCGGTCCACGGCATGGAAGTCGCGGCGCCGGCTGTCGGCCTGGTGATAGGTGATGACGCCGCCGATCATCCGGCCCCGCTCGGCGATGTCGCCGAAGACCTTCGGGAAGTGCTCGCGGCAGCGGGCCGCGTACTCGTCGGCGTCGCGCGACGGGCGGTCCTCGTCGTAGCCGGCGACGAGCATCAGCCACCGGTCGCCCTCCACGCCCAGCACGCCGCCGATGCGCGCCACCCGACCCTCGCCCGGCGTGATCTGCGCGATGGAGGCCCACGCGTCGCTCACGGACTCGTCGCGCTCGTACAGCGCGGAGGCGTAGTTGAGCTTGATCGGCATCCGCTGCATGGGCGCGCGCGGCCAGCCGTGCTCCTCGAGCCAGTCGTTGAGCCGGCTCGAGCGGCCCATCGCGTCGACGACGAGCCCGGCCTCGACGTCGACGGCCTCCTCCTCGCCGT
This sequence comes from Dactylosporangium darangshiense, assembly GCF_039537565.1. Taxonomy (NCBI): domain Bacteria; kingdom Bacillati; phylum Actinomycetota; class Actinomycetes; order Micromonosporales; family Micromonosporaceae; genus Dactylosporangium; species Dactylosporangium darangshiense. The sequence goes on along the minus strand of NZ_BAABAT010000051.1, from coordinate 53,585 downwards.
CGGGCACGTAGCGGGCGCCGCGCACGCCGTCCTCGCCGAACAGCAGGCCCTCGGCCCGGCCGAACGCCATGCGCACGTTGTCGATCGCGAGGACCCGGCGGCGTACCTGCGACTCCAGGAACGGCCGCGTGGTGATGAGCATCGGGCGCTCCCGCGCCGGGTCGGGGACCTGGCGCAGCTCGTCGTTGATGAACACCTGCCCGTCGTTGCGCCCGAAGTCCGGCGCGCCGGCGGCGACCGCCTCGAGCGTGAACCCGGGGAACCACCGCTCCAGCTGCGTCTGCCCGGCCGGCAGCAGCGCGTGCACCTGGGTGCCCTGCGGCACGCCCGGCCGCGGCCCGGCCCCTTCGGTCGGGTCGCGCTCGACGATCAGCACCTCCTCCGCGTGGTCGCTGAGCACCCGTGCCGCCATCAGCCCGGCCATGCTGCCGCCGAGCACGACGGCCCGGCGCATGAGGATCCGGGGCGGTCCGGGCGGCTCCGGCGTGCTGATCCGGGCAAAGACCTGCGATGCGGAAGGCGCCATGTGATCGATACTAACTGTGTAAATATTCACCGATGGAACTGTGTCGTCCGACCGGCGCGGACGTGCGCGAACCGCGGCTGTGCACAATGGCCTGATGCGCTTCGCGATCCTGGGCCCGCTCGAGGTCCGCGACGACGCGGGGCGGCCCGTGGCGGTCGGCGGCCCGAAGCCGCGGGCGCTGCTCGTGCGGCTGCTGCTCGCCGCCGGACACGTCGTGCCCGCCGACGGCCTGGGCGGCGACACCGCCAACGCGGTGCAGGCGCAGGTGTCGCGGCTGCGGCGGGCGCTGCCGTACGAGGCGATCGAGTTCACCGGCGGCGGCTACCGCATCGTCGTCGACCCGCAGGACGTCGACGTCCACCGCTTCGACGCCCTCGCGCGGGACGGCCACCGCCTGCTCGCGGCGGGCGATTTCAAGACCGCGGCATTGGTACTCCACGAGGCGCTGAACCTCTGGCGCGGACCCGCCCTGGCGGACCTGCCGGACGCCGGCGCGCAGGTCGCGCGGCTGGAGGAGGCCCGGCTCGCGGCCGCCGAGGACCTCGCCGAGGCCGAGCTGGCGCTGCCCGAGGGCACCCCCATCGGTGCGCTGCGCCGCCTCGTCGCCGAGCACCCGTTCCGGGAGCGCCTGCGCGGGCAGCTCATGCGCGCGTTGCACGCGGCCGGGCGCACCGCCGAGGCCCTCGCCGAGTTCGACGACGCCCGCCGCCTGCTCGCCGCCGAGCTGGGCGCGGACCCGTCGGCGGAGCTGGCCGCGCTGCACCTGAGCATCCTGCGCGCGCAGGCTCCCCCGCCCGCCCGCAGTACCCTGCCCGCGCCGCTGACCCGGCTCATCGGGCGGGAGGCGGAGCTCGACCGGCTCGCCGGCCTGCGCGGCGCCCGGCTCGTCACGCTGCTCGGCCCGGGCGGCGCCGGCAAGACCCGCCTCGCGCTCGAGGCCGCCGCCCGCGACGGCCGGGAGGCCGGCCTCGTGGACCTGTCGCGGGTCGAGGACGGCGCCCTCGTGCCGCACGCCGTGGCCGGCGCCCTCGGGCTGCGCGCGGCCGGCCTCGCACCCGCCGGCGGCGACGCCGACCCGGTGCGTCCCCTCGCCGCCGCCCTCGCCGACCGGGAGCTGCTGCTCGTCGTCGACAACTGCGAGCAGGTCCTCGACGCCGTCGCCGGCCTGCTGCGCACCCTGCTCGCCGAGTGCCCGGGCCTCGCCGCGCTCGCCACCAGCCGCGAGCCGCTCGGCCTCACCGGCGAGGTCCTCGTCCCGCTCGGGCCGCTGCCGCCCGAGCCCGCGGTGCGGCTCTTCGCCGAGCGGGCCGCCGCCGTGCGCGCCGGGTTCACCGTCGACGACACCAACGCCGAGGCGGTACGCCGCATCTGCGACCTGCTCGACGGCCTGCCGCTGGCCATCGAGCTCGCCGCGGCCCGGCTGCGCCAGCTCACCGTCGCCGAGCTCGCCGAGCGCCTCGCCGGCCACGAGCACTTCGCCGTGCTGTCCCGCGGCGACCGCACCGCCGCCGGCCGGCACCGCACCCTGCGCGCCGTCGTCGACTGGAGCTGGCAGCTGCTCGGCGACGACGAGCGCGCCCTGGCGCGGCGCTTCGCGGTCTTCGGCGGCGGCGCCACCCGCGCATCCGTCGAGGAGGTCTGCGGCGCTGGCGAGGATCTCCTGGCCGACCTCGTCGACCGGTCGCTGCTGTCGGTGCGCGACGGGCGGTACCGGATGCTGGAAACGATCTTGCTCTTCTGCCGCGAGCGGCTGGCCGAGGCCGGCGAGGAGCCCGCGCTGCGCGCCGCACACGCGGCCTGGTGCCTGGCGCTGGCCCGCCGCGCCGACCCGCACCTGCGCCGCGCCGAGCAGCTGGAGTGGCTCGCCCTGCTCTCGGCCGAGCACGAGAACCTCATGTCGGCGCTGCGCTGGAGCGCCGCCAACGACCGCGACACCGCGCTGCGCCTCATCGCCGCCCTGGCCGCGTACTGGTGGCTCGGCGGCCGCCGCGGCGAGGTCCCCTCCCTGGCCGCCCGCGTCCTCGACTCGGTGCCGGACGGCCCGCCGGAGGGCCTGGAGGAGGAGTACGTCAGCTGCGTCGTGCACGCCGAGTCGTTCGCATCGCCGCAGGCCCGCCGCCGCGCCGACGCCGTCATGACGACGCTGGACCGCCCGCTGCGCCACCCCTTCGGCGCCGCCGTATGGGGCATGTCCCGCGAGGCCGGCGTAGACGACGAGCCGTCACCGGCCCTGCTCGGCACCGACCCGTGGAACGCGGCCCTGCAACGCCTCGGCGCCGCGCTGCTCGCCGTGCTCGGCGGCCGCCCCGGCGACGCGGAGCTGAGCGCCGTCCTGGTCGAGTTCCGCGCCCTCGGCGAACGCTGGGGCAGCGCGCAGGCCCTCGACTGGCTGGCACACCTGGCCGGCTGGCGCGGCGAGTGGTCGCGCGCGCACGAGCTGTGGGCGGAGGCGCTGGCCGCCCTCGACGAGCTCGGCGCCGCGCAGGAGACCGCCGACGTGCTGTGCCGCCGCGGCGACTGCCGCACCCGCCAGGGCGACCTCGCCGGCGCCGAGACCGACTACGTTTGCGCTGCGTACCTCGGCCGCCGGGCGGGCCGCCCCGGCACCGCGCTCGCCGAGCTGGGCCTTGCCGAGGTGGCCCGGCACCGCGGCGACCTGGACGCCGCCGCCGGCCACCTGGCCCTCGCCCTGTCCCACGCGAACGAGGGCGACCTCGGCGCCTTCTACATCCGCTCGTCCATCCTCACCGCACACGCCCGCCTCGCCGAGGCCCGCGGCCGCCCGGACGAGGCACTGCGCCGGCACGAGCAGGCCCTGGAGGCCGCGCGGGCCGCGCCGCTGAGCGCCGGCCTGGCCGACGCCACCGACGGCCTGGCCGGCTACCACGCCCTGACCGGCGACGGCACCGAGGCCGCCCGCCTGCTCGGCGCCGCCACGGCGTTGCGCGGCACCGCGGTGGCCGGCGACCCGAACGTGGCCGCGACGGCCGCCCGTGCGCGGGACCTCATCGGCGGGCCCGCCTTCGCCGAGGCCTACTCGGCCGGCCTCCGCGCCGGTTCAGGGACCCCAGACGCAGAACACGAATAGGACCGCGACGAGCAGCACCAGCAGGGCGATCGCGACCGGCCGCGGCATCTTCGGCTTCGGCTTCGCCGCGGGCCGCTCGATCCCGATCCCTCCGTGCAGCCCGGCGAGGAGGTCGTCGACGGACTCGGCGGTGGCGCCGCGCTCGGCGAGCCGCGCCACGATGTCCTGCGGCCCGGTGCGCACCAGCGCGGCGAGCAGGTGCTCGGTCCCGACGTGCTCGGCGCCCTCCCGCTGCGCGAGGGCCGCCGCCTCCTCCAGCAGCGCCCGCGACGCGTCGTCGAACGGCACGTGCTGGTCCCCGGGCACCAGGGTCTTCTCGGCCGGCGGGCCGTGCCACAGCGGCGCGGTGTTGCCCGGCGCGTCCTGCACCGCCGCCGCCATGTCCTCGAGGGTCATCCGCGCGCGGCCCCCCGCCCGGGCCAGGCCCGGCAGCTGCTGGAGCACGTCGCGGGCCTCGATCGTGGTGCGCTCGAACACGACCGCCTTTCTACCCCACCGGCACGAGCGCCCGAGCGGCGCCCCGGCGGCGTTGTCAGCCGATTGGTCGTGGGCTGTCAGCGGTACCCCCGAGTGTTCAGGCCATGAAGAACACGACGGTCCTCATCTCCGGCGCCAGCATCGCCGGCCCCGCTCTCGCCTTCTGGCTCGCCCGGTACGGCTGCACCGTCACCGTCGTCGAGCGCGCCACCGAGCTGCGCGGCGGCGGCCAGGCGGTCGACTTCAAGGGCGAGACCCACCGCACCGTCCTGTCCCGGATGGGCATCCTCGACGACGTGCGCGCCCTGCAGACCGGCGGCCACGACCAGACCATCATCGACGCCACGGGCCGCGGCCTCGCCGTCATCCCCGGCGAGTTCACCGGCGGCGAGATCGAGATCCGCCGCGGCGACCTGTCCCGCCTGCTCTACGAGCGCACCGCGGCCGACTGCGAGTACCTCTTCGGCGACACCATCACGTCGCTGACCGACACCCCGGGCGGCGTCCACGTGACGTTCGCCGGGTCGGCCCCGCGCACGTTCGACATCGTCGTCGGCGCCGACGGCATCCACTCCAACGTCCGCCGCCTCGCCTACGGCCCCGAGCCCGACTACGTCAAGTTCCTCGGCCACTACTACGCCCTCGTCGAGCTCGGCGCCGAGGGCGAGCCGGTCATGTACAACGAGCCCGGCCGCATGGTCGCGCTCGGCGGCCCGAAGGCCCCCGCGTTCTTCGTGTTCGCCTCGCCGGAGCTGCGGTACGACCGCTACGACCCCGACGCCCAGAAGGCCGTCCTGCGCGAGGCCTACCGCGGCGGCAACTGGCGCATCCCCGAGCTCATGTCCGGCCTGGACACCGCGACCGACATCTACCTGGACTCCCTCAGCCGCTCGGAGGTCCCCACGTACGCCAAGGGCCGCGTCGCCCTGCTCGGCGACTCGGCCTACGGCAACACCCTGGGCGGCTTCGGCACCGGCCTGGCCGTCGTCGGCGCCTACGTGCTCGCGGGCGAGCTCCACGCCGCCGGCGGCGAGCACCGCGCCGGTTTCGCCGCGTACGAGGCCGCCTTCCGCGGCTACGCGAAGATCGCCCGCCAGGGCAGCGCCGGCCCTTTCCTGGCCCCCGGCACCCGGGCCCGCATCGCGATGCGCAACTGGACGTTCCGCTCCCCGTGGCTGCTGAAGATGCTGCTCAAGGCCACGGACAAGTTCGCAACGGGCATCGACCTGAGGACGTACCCCTAGACCCCGGCAACCCGCTCGGGCCGCACGAGGATCGCCACTCGCCCTTCGGCGGCCATCACCCGGTCGTACTCCTCGAGATCGGGATGCACCCCGCCGGCCGCGTGGTAGATCTCCCGCAACAGCAGCCGCAGCTGCTCCGCGTCGACGTCCCCGGGCCCGATCACCTCGGCGGCCCCGCTCACCGACACCCACTCCCACCCACCGCGGAACACGAGCGTCGCGCGGCTCCGATGCCTCAGGTTGGCCAGCCGCGCGGCGCTCGGCTGCGAGACGATCCCGAGCACCGGCTCCCCGTCCCGCGGATGGGGGAGGATGCCGGCGTTGACCACGGACGTGGACGGCTCCCCATCGCCGCGCACGGTCACGACAACGGCAAGCCAGTGCTCCCGCTCGGCAATCTCTCTGACCCTGCGCAGCCCGTCCTCAATCGACGCCATGTAGCGGAGCCTATCCCGCTAGGCTTTCCGGTCCCGGCTGATGCTGAACATTCGCGTCGCACCTGATGTCTCACGTGTCCACCGCGACCCGCTGGAGCCGGCATCGGTCGGTGACGGTGGGCGCGCCCTCGTCGCGGCCAGAAGCGTGCTCGGCAATGATGGTGACGTAGCGTTCGCCTCCGGCCGGCATTCAGCCAAGCGTCTTTTCCATGACGTCTTCGTGGCGAACTCCATCGGGCATGACGTCACCCAGGACTCCGGTGCCGACGAACCCACAACGCCGGTAGAGCCTCTCGGCAGCCTCGTTGCCTTGCATGACGGACAGCCGCAGAACCTTGGCCTGCCCCTGCCTAGCCCATTCCTCGACCCCTTGGATCAACCGATCGCCGACGCCGCGGCCCCGAGCCGGCGGACTGACCCACATCGAGATCAGCTCGACCACGCCCGGCTCATCGGCGGGCACACCGCTTGCCATCCCAACAGGCTGTTCGTCCAGCAGGGCGACGACGTTATACGAACCGGGCAGCGCCAGCCGGTCGCGCCACCGCTCGGCACGGTCGCCCTCGCCCTGCCAGTCAGCCAACCGCGAACCGAATGCGTACGGCGCCTCCGCCAAGGCCGCAAGCCTCAACCTCCGCCAGACCTGCCAATCGTCGGGGCTGAGCACACGTAGCTTGATCACAGCGCGAAATCTGCCGCACCCTCCCTCCGCCCGCCACCGCATTCCCGGCTACCGGCCCCCGGGCGCCATCACTGCCACCGGCGAGATCGGGCATAGCGCGCACGCGACGCGCGCTGTGCGGCATGTGCGCGCACGTGATCTCGGTCGGCTGTTGCGGTCGTACGATCCGTTCGACGGACTCCCGGTTTGCCGGCCCCGCATTGCCGCCACCTTGGCGCCGGTCAGCAGCCACGCCAGACGACCGGCACCGTCCGGTCGCTGGCCACCGGGTCGCCGGCTGGCCCCGACGTGGAGATGGCGCCTGCCGATACTTCGACGCCGCCGACCAGGCTGTGCCCGTCAGCGGTGATGCCGGACACGGAACTGCTGTACGGGGTGCCGCCCGGCGGCAGGGGCAGCGCGAAGATCCGGCCGTTGCGCCACAGCGCCGGCGCATCGGTGCTGGTGGTGCCGGCGACCGTTCCGGACGCACTGACTCGGCGTCCGCCGATGCCGGAGATCAGCTCGACGGCGCCGGTCCGCAGGTTCCACCGCACCGCCGCCCGGGCCATCAGGTCATCCTTGTTGCCGGTCGGGGGCAGCTCTGCGTCGCCGACCGCCCAGTCACCCGCGGCAGCCAACGCGGTGGCGGAGTCCGCCCCGGTCGGTACCGGCAGCGCGGTCGTGACGCCGTCCGCGGACCAGCGCAGCGCGTGGGGGAGCGGCACGCCGAAACCGACAGCCACGCCGTCGTCGTTGAGACCTAGTCCGGATGCCCCCGCGACGGTCGAGACGATCGCGACGGTTCCGGTGGTGCGCCAGCGAACCGCTGCCGACGACCCGTCCGCGCGGACCACGGTACCGAGCACGTCACCGTGGGTGTTCACCGCGTACGCGACGCCGCCGAGCCCGCCGTCGGGCAGCGGCAGCGGGACAAGCCGGGTGCCGTCGTACACGGCAGGGCGCTGGTGCTTCTCGTCGCCATATTGAACCCGAGTCGGGCCGGTGAAGCCGACGACCAGCCCGGCAGCGTTGACCGCCTGGGGAGCGAACGCCCCCGGCAGTACTCTCACCGTTCCGCCGGTCCACAGCACCGCCTGCGGCGCGGCCCGGGTTCCGGCCAGCCCGATCACGTACCGGCCGGACGGGTCGATCCCGTTGGCCACCACTCCACCGGTGGTACCGGCCGGGATGTCCAGCTGTTCGACCACGCAGCCTGTCCCGGCAGCCGTGATCGGCGTGGTGGCGACCGTCCGCACCACCGCGGCGGCGCCGAACGTGGCCAGCACCGCCGCGCCCGCCGCGGCACCCACGAGCCGGGCCCTGCGTCGATTCCGGCGTCGAGCCTCGACCAGCACATCTGCGGCCTGGAGCCCGGACGGAGGTAGGTCCTGCCGGGCGTAGCGGCGCAAAGTGTCCTCGATCATGCCTGTCCCCTTAGGTGCGCTGCGATGGTGGCGGGAACCGACGCGGGTGCGCGCTCGCCGAGGACAGCCCGCAGGGCCCGCAGCCCGTGATGGCTGCGACTCTTGACGGTCCCCTCGGAACAGCCGAGCACCTGGGCGACGTCGGAGACCGGCAGGTCGCACAGGTACCGCAGGATCACCGTCATCCTTTGCCGTACCGGCAGACGGCCCAGTGCTTCCCGGATCACCAGCCGATCGTCGACCCGGCCGCTGCCCGACTCGACCACCGAGTCCGGCGGATCACCGCGAAGCAAAACCCGGGACCAACTACGCCGCTGGTACGTCAGGCAGGCTCTCACCACCATGGTGTGCACGTACGCATCCATGCTCGCCACGTCGGTGAGCCGCCCCCACCGCCGATACAGAACGGTCAGGGCGTCCTGCACCGCGTCGTCAGCCCGGTGGCCGTCGCCCAGCACCAGGTATGCGGTCCGCCGCAGCGACGACAACCGGGACTGGACATACTCGACGTACTCGTGCTCCTGCTCGGTGCGCAACAGCCGCCTCCCTCGTGGGCTCCACCCAGGTGATGCGCCCAGCACCGGCACAGGTTCAAAATCGGCACCAGGCCGACCGCCAAGGTCGAAGAGCCGGCGACGCGCCACCCACCACGACGTCGGCAAAACGACCACACGAGACAAGACCCTCAAGGCCCGCAAGCAGCGCGAAGGTTCTCGTCACGCACCAGCAATTGAGGCAGGACGGTGTGTCGTCCTCCACCGGCCGTACAGCGTTCAGCGGGTTCTCATGTCGCTGCCGCACCCTACGTGTATGCACAGTGACCTCGTTCGCTCGCTGGCCGTGACGCCCGCGTCGGCGTCGCGCGCACCGGCCGTGCGGATGTGGCGTCGCTGGGTGGCTTTCGCCGTCACCGTCGCAGCGGTGACGCTCGCGTTGGTACTGCTGCGCCGGTCGCTGCCGGATCCGGGCATCGTGCTGGAGATGCTGACGGCCGCCCGGTGGTGGTGGCTGGCGCTGGCGGTGCTGTTCGAAGTCGGCTCGGTCGTGATGTATGCCCTGCAGCAGCGCCGGCTGCTCACCGCGCTCGGCGGCGCCATGAGCCGGTCCCGCGCGGTCGGGCTGTCCCTCGCGCGTACCACGCTGTCCACGGCGATGCCGGCCGGCGGGGCAGTGTCTACGACATTCGCGGTGCGCCAGTTCCTGGCCCACGGCGCGACCAACGCGGCGGCCCTCGCCACCGCCGCGCTGACGAGCCTGCAGGCCAGCGCCGCGGTCGTGCTGGTCTACCTCGGCTGGATCGCCGTGGCCGGACTGGACCGCCTGGACACCGCCGACCTGCCGTTACTGGCCGTCGCTCTGGCGGTGCTGTGTGTGACCGTTGTGCTGGCCGGCCGTCGGACGCTCGTCTCACGCAATGTCACCGTGCTCACCGCGCCGGTTGAACCCCGGCCGCACGCCGACGAACAGCACACTGCAGGTTCGTCGGGTCGATGGAGGCGCCTCATCGTCGCCTTCGGCTGGGACACGACCCGGGCATGCGTTTCGCTGCCGAGGCGAGATTGGGTGTTCTCGGCTGGCGCGGCGGTCGCCCGCCGGATGTTCGACCTGGCCTGCCTGGCCGCGGTCGCCGCCGCATACCGACTCGACACCGGCATCGTCGCCATGATCGGCGCCTACCTCGCGGGCCTGCTCGTCCGCCAGATCCCTCTCGTCGCCGGCGGCGCCGGCCTGGTCGAGGCAAGCCTGCTGGCATCCTTGGTGGCCGTCGGCGCCGACGGCACAGCAGCCGCCGCGGTCGTCGTGGTCTACCGCCTGCTGTCCTGCTGGCTGGTCGCACTCGCCGGCCTACCGGCCGTGCTCACCCTCGGCGCCACCTGGCCCGGCACGACCCGAAGCGCTCGCCTACGTACCCAAGCGGGTGTGAGCGGCCGGGACCTTCGTGATCCCGTCGGCGGCCATGCCCCACTCGATGTCCGCCGGCGTCGGTGAGGATGCGCATCTGACTTTGATAGGCAGATGTGGCTCCAGCCGGTGCACCGTGTGGGCACCCCGGCGAGCCGGGCGAACTGCAGACGACCGCCGGCGGCGTCGAGGCGACTCAGGTGGAGTACCTCACCCGCCTTGGGACGGCGCCGGGCGAGCACCTTGATCGCCGCGTGCAGGTCGGGGGCGTGGGTGCCGAGCGGCTCGCCGGCCGGATGACCCGCGGCCCGCCGCCGTGCCTCGTCGCCGGCCGCGTGCCGGGCCGCGAGCCAGTCCTCCCGCCGCTCGGCCGCAACCTGGCCGTGCCGAACGACGTAGGCGCTGAGCAGGTCGGTGACGGTATCCCGGTCGGCGGCCGACGTGCGCGCGATGATCTCGAGCGCGTAGATGCCGCCGAGGCGCGCGTTCGCCGTCGCCGAATGCTGGCGCCCGCGACGACTTTCGGCGGTGCGCGGGGTCTACACGTGGGTGACCGTTGTTGGCCGGGCCGAGCGCCTGGTAACCGATGAGGACGAGTTCGCCCGGCTCACCGAGCCCTTCCGGCGCGAGCTCACCGTGCACTGCTACCGCATGTCCGGCTCCGCCCAGGATGCCAAGGATCTCGTGCAGGAGGCCTACCTGCGCGCCTGGCGCGGGTTCCGGGACTTCGCCGGGCGCTCGTCGGTGCGCGTCTGGCTGTACCGGATCGCCACCAACGTGTGTCTCACGGCGCTGGCCCGGCGGCGGCGGGACCTGCCGGCGGGGCTCGGGGCGCCCGGCGGGGACACCTGGCGGCCGCCGCCGCTGGCCGGGCCTGAGGTGGCGTGGGTGACGCCGTTCGCCGGCGGGGTCGCCGGGGAGGGCGAGGACCCCGCCGCCGTGGTCGCGGGGCGGGGGAGCGTGCGACTGGCGCTCGTCGCGGCGCTGCAGCACCTGCCGGCGACGCAGCGCGCGGTGCTGCTGCTGCGCGACGTCCTCGGCTGGCGCGCGAGCGAGGTCGCCGACCTGCTGGACACCTCGACGGACGCGGTGCACAGCCTGCTCGCGAGGGCGCGGGAGCGGCTGCGGCGCGCCGAGCCCGACGAGGACTCGCTGCGCGAGCCGCCGCCGGGGCAGGCGCAGCGGCGCCTGCTCGACGGGTACGCCCGCGCCTTCGCCGACGCCGACGTGGACGGGCTGCTCAAGGTCCTGCGCGCCGACGTCGCCCTGGAGATGCCGCCGCACCTGTCGTGGTTCGCCGGGCGGGACACGGTCGGGGAGTTCCTGACCCGTGTCGTGTTCCCCGCGCTCGGTCGCACCCGCCTCGAGGCCGTCACCGTCAACGGCGGGCCGGGCTTCGCGGTGTACCACGGCGAAATCCCGCATGCCGTGCAGGCCGTCACCGTCACCGGGCAAGGCATCGCGCGGATCGTGTCGTTCAACGATCCGGCGCTGTTCACCACCTTCAACCTGAGCAGGGGGAGTCATGTCTGAGCGCACAGCCGTCGTCACCGGGGGCACCCGCGGGTTCGGGCGCGGCATCGCCGGCGCGCTCGGCGCCGCCGGGTACCGCGTCGTCACCGTCGCGCGCGGCGAACAGGCCGACGTCGTCGCGGACGCGGCTGAGCCGGGGGTGGCCGAGAAGGTCATCGCCGAGCACGTGCCTTCGGTCCTCGTGTTGAACGCGGGCGCGGTACCGCACACCGCCGCCCTGCCCGAGCAGACCTGGGAGACGTTCACGCGGCCGTGGGAGGTCGACGCCCGGCAGGCGTTCGAGTGGTGCCGGGCGGCGCTGCGCCAACCGCTGCGCCCCGGCAGCCTGGTGGTGGCCGTGTCCAGCGGCGCCGCGCTCGGCGGGTCGCCACTGAGCGGCGGCTACGCGGGTGCGAAGGCGATGGTGCGCTTCCTGGCGCGCTACGCCGACGAGGAGGCCGCCCGCGCCGGCCTCGGCATCCGGTTCGTGGCCCTGCTGCCGGGCCTGTCGCCGGGCACCGCGGTCGGCAACGCCGGCGCGGCGGCGTACGCGGGGCGGCAGGGCATCGACCTCGCCGAGTTCACGGCCAAGCTGGGACCCGTGGTGACCCCGGAGGTGATCGGCGCGGCCGTCGCCGGGCTCGCCCGGGACCCCGCCGCCGCGGAGATCGCCTACACCGTGTCGGCGGAGGGGCTCAGCGGGCTCAAGTAGCGGTACAGCACCGGCGTCGGCATGGCCCTGGCCGTCGTTGTCGACGCCACCCTCATCCGCGGCGTGCTCGCCCCGGCCCTGATGCGCCTGGCGGGCCGTGCTAACCGGTGGGCGCCCCGGCCCCCTGCGTCGCGCGCCGAAGATCATCGGCGAGAATGTCTCGCCATGACGGGGACGCCGATCACGCAGCTCGACCTCAACGGTTTCCAGCAGGTGGACCAGCTCGCCTGGCTCGACGACAACGGCATCGGGCTCACGCTGCACTACTTCGACCTCCCGCCGGACCTGCCCGCGCCGCTGGAGCGGTTGCCGGAACTGCAGGCGGCGCTGGCCCGGCAAGCCGCGGAGGCCGGCGCCGGGCTCATCGAGGCCGTCGTCGAGCCGGTCGACGGCCTGCCCGCCGTGCGCCAGATTGTGAAGGTCCCGCACTGGCAGGGCCACGGCCAGGTCTTCCTCGGCTCGTACACCGTGCCCCGGGCGACCTGCAGCACCGTGCTGAAGCTGCAGGCGCCCGAGCAGGGCATGACCGGCCTGCGGGAGGCGGTCGTCGCGGACCGGCTCGGCCCCGACCGGTACTTCGTCCCGTCCCCGTACGCGCCGGACGCCACGGGTGGGCTGCCGTTCCACATGGGCGACGACCCGCAGTACGACGCCATGTTCCCCGACCACCCGCTGAGCCTGCTCCGCCAGGCGCTGCGCCGCCTGCTGCCCACCGTGCGCCTCGACCCGCGGTTCAAGGCGGAGCCGGCCTTCGCGTAGCGGGTTTCAGGCCGTCACCCGCTGCGCGGGCTGGTGCGCGGTCTCAGGCCGGGGCCGGCCCTGCAGCGACAGCGCGCCCACGGCGCTCGCCACCGGCCTTCGCGTAGCGGGTTTCAGGCCGTCACCCGCTGCGCCGACTGGTGCGCGGTCTCGGGCCGGGGCCGGCCCTGCAGCGACAGCGCGCCCGCGGCGCTCGCCACCAGCGCGAGCGCCGCGGCGACGAGCATCGCCGAGCGGAACCCGCCGCCGAACGTGCCGCCCGCCGCCGAGAAGACGGCGCCGAGCACCGCCACCCCGAACGCCCCGCCCAGCTGCCGCAGCGTGCTGAACGTCCCGCCGGCCTTCGCCATCTCCGCCGGCGCGACCCGGCTGACGACGGCCCGCGTCGCCGCCGGGATCGTCAGCGCGATCCCGAGCCCGCCGAGCGTCAGCGGCACGACCAGCGCCAGGTAGGAGCCGCCGCCGGCGGCCACCACCCCGGTCCACCCCATCCCCGCGGCGAGGCACAGCGCCCCGACGACGATGAGCGACCGCTCGCCGAACCGGTCCGCCAGGGCACCCGCCCGCGGCCCGACCAGCAACGGCGCCACCCCGAAGGGCAGCAGCCACAGGCCCGCGACGAAGGCGCCGTGGTGGTACGACACCTGGAAACACTGCGCCGTGAAGAAGATGGCCCCGAGCAGCGCCGCGTTGGCAAAGAAGATGACGACGTTCCCCCCGGCGAACGGCCGGGACCGGAACAGCCGCAACGGCAGCATCGCCGCCGTCGCCACCCGCTCCCGCAGGACGAACCCGACGCCCGCCGCGATCCCGGCGCCGAGCGGCACCAGCGTCTGCGCGGACCCCCACCCGGCCGCGTTCCCGCGGACCAGCGCCCACACGATCCCGAGCGCCGCAACGCCCGACAGCAGCAGCCCCGGCAGGTCCAGCGGCGCCCGGACCCCACGGCTCTCCGGCGTGCGCGCCAGCAGCGGCGGAATCGCCAGCAGCCCGATCGGCACGTTGATCCAGAAGATCCACTGCCACGCGATCCCCTGCGTGATCGCCCCGCCGACCACCGGCCCGACGGTCGCGGCGAGCCCGGTGACCCCGCCGTACACGCCCAGCGCCCACCCGCGCCGCTCGGGCGGGAACGCCGCGTTCAGCAGCGCCAGCGCCAGCGGCATGACGAGCGCCGCCCCGGCCCCTTGGACGGCGCGCGCCGCGATCAGCGTCCCCACCGAGGGCGCCAGCGCACACGCCACCGAGGCCAGACTGAACATCGCCAGCCCAGCCGCGAACACCGCCCGCCGCCCGAGCCGGTCCCCGAGCGCCGCCCCGGTGAGGATGAGACAGGCGAAGCTCAACGTGTAGGCGTTGACGGTCCACTCGAGGTCCTCGAGCGAGGCCCCGAGATCGCGCTGAATCGTGCTCAACGCCGTCGCCACGACCAGCATGTCCAGAATGACCATGAACGACGCGGCCGCCGACAACCCCAGCACCCAGCGCTGCGTAACGGAAGTTTGACTCATGCCCCGGTTAGACACGGCCGCGACCGTTTTCTGGTCGCGCCGGTGTCACCATGGACGTGATGACCGCATTGTCGAGGGCCCGCGAGGGCGACAACACCGCGTTCGCCGAGCTGGTCGAGCCGTTCCGCCGCGAGCTGTACGTGCACTGCTACCGGATGCTCGGCTCCGTCCAGGACGCCGAGGACGTCCTGCAGGAGACCCTGACCGCCGCGTGGCGCGGCCTGTCCGGTTTCGGCGAGCGCGCTTCGCTGCGCACGTGGCTGTACCGCATCGCCACGAACCGCTGCCTGAACTGGCTGCGCGACGGCGAGCGCCGCCCCCGGACGGTCACAACGTTCCCACCGGGCGTGGAGCCGCCCGAGCCGACGCGCCGCGTCGACCCGATCTGGCTCCAGCCGATCCCGGACACCCTGCTGTCCGGCCTGCCCGACGACACCCCCGGTCCCGAGGCCCGCTACGAACGCCGCGAGGCTGTGTCTTTGGCGTTCGTCGCCGCGGTGCAGTCCCTCCCACCCCGCCAGCGCGCCGTGCTCCTGCTACGCGACGTCCTCGGCTACCGCGCCGCCGAGGCGGCGTCGCTGCTGGACATGACGGAAGACGCCGCAAACGCCCTGCTCCGCCGCGCGAGGTCCGCCGACTTCCCGCAGCCCGGCTCCCCACCCCCTTCGCCACGCCAGCGCCAGGCAGCGGCCGCTTTCGCCACGGCCATCGAGGCCGGCGACGTGGACGCCATGGTCCAGCTCCTGACCGATGACGCCTGGCTGACGATGCCCCCCGCCGAGCTGGAGTACCAGGGCCACGAGGCCATCGCGACCTTCATGCGCAACATCGGCTTCCGCTCCGGCCACCGCCGCTACAGCCTGATCCCGACGTCGGCCAACTACCAGCCCGCCTACGGCTGCTACGTCAGCGACGACGGCGCCCCGATCGCCCACGCCCACGGCGTGCTGGTCCTGACCGTCACCGACACGAAGGTGAGCGCCTTCACCCGCTTCATCGACAACGCCCTGCTCCCGTACTTCGGCCTCCCTCGCCGCCTGTAAACCCACCACCGCGACCCCGCCCCGCCCGCCTCGCCAACACCGCACGGCACCGCCCGCCTCGTCGGCGCGGCATCGCACTGCGCCGGCCAGCGTCGCCTGCGTTGCACCCACCGCGTCGCGTCGCCTGCCTCGCGAGCACCACCCCGCACCACCCGCCTCGCGAGCGCGCCGGACTTCGCCCTCCTCGACGCGGACCCAGGGGCCGAGGCGGGCCCAACGGAGCCAGGGGCGAGGCGGGCCGACCGCCGCAGCTGCAAGGCCGTCGACCGCGCGGGCGAACGCCGCAACTGCAAGGCCGGCTCCGCTGATTGGCGAACGGCTCGTGCGCCATCGTCGAGCAGCGAACGGGACGCCTCGGCCGTGGCGGACCGCTTATCCACGACGCTACACGACCCGACCAAATCCCCGGCCAGGACGATCGCGCAGAGTCAACCATCGTTGCGGCGGGTAATCTCAGGACGTCACGCAGCGCTCCAACCAGTCGATGAACAGGGCGTCGAACAGTGGCGGCCGTTCGATCTGCAGGTTGTGGCCGGCCGCGTCCAGGATCGCGTACGTGGCCCGCGGATAGTGCGGCAACAACGCGTACTGGTCCTCGTAGCCCACCGTCGCATCCTGGCGGCCGGTCAGGATCAACGTCGGGCGATCGAACGCCGGCCCGGTCTCCGGCGCCGTCGACAGCACCCACCGCTGCCGGATCCGCGCCATCGCATCCACATCGGCCGCCTCCAGCCCGGGCTGGATCTCCTCCTCGAACCGCCGCAGCGTCTCCCGAGTCCGCACGACCGCCATCTCCAGGAACTCGGGATCGGCAGACTCCAGCCCGGGCTCGACGACCAGGGCCGCGTGGCCGGGCACGGTGCGCGTCGCATGCTCGACGGCGACGCCGGTCGGGCAGATCAGCGCCAGCCCGAGGACCTGCGAGCGGCGAAGCCGAGCCAGTCCCCGGGCCATGTACCCGCCATAGGACTCGCCGATCAGCAGAAACGGCGCGGACCCGATGTGCTCGGCGATGAAGGCGTCCAGCGCCGCCAGCATGTCGTCCGACGACGCGACCTCCGGCCCGGCGGGGGAGCGTCCCATCCCGGGCAGGTCCGGATAGAACCGCCGGTAGTCGTCGGAGAGGCGGGAGAACAACGGCTCCAGGCACCCGAGCATGAGCCGGTGGTCCGGCGTCCAACCATGGATCGCGAGGACGGGCGTCCCGCTGCCGTGCGACACGAAGAACATGCCGGCATCTTCGCAGCAGGGTACGACAAAAAACCGCCCCTACAACCCGGCGTGGACGAGCCGATCACGCAGGGTGGCCAAGGCGCGGGCGGACTGCGATTTCACCGTGCCGGTGCTGCAGCCCAGGGCGCGCGCGGTCTGCTCGATCGACATGTCGCAGCAGTAGCGCAGCACCAGGACCGCGCGGCGGCGGGGTGGGAGCTGGTTGAGCAGGTCCAGGACCGGCAGGCGGTCGACGATCGCGTCCGGCGGTTGTAACGCTGAGGGAGCCATGACATGCACGATGATGATCGCCGCTGACGCGGCGCTGAAACGGCCCTGACGTGCTACAGCTCGGCCAGGCGCGACTCGAGGTGCGAGCGCTGGGGCGCGCTGAGCTCCAGGGCGAGGGCCGCGCAGTACGCCGCGCGCGCCGCGGGCACGTCACCGAGACGGGACAGGAGCTCGGCCCGGGTCGCGTGCCACCACGGGTACGACTCAAGGCCCGAAAGCCGGGAAACCAGCGCCAGCCCGGCCGACGGGCCGTCCCGCTCCGCGACGGCGGCGGCCCGGTTGAGGCGCACGACGGGGGTGTCCTGGACGGTCAGCAGCACGTCGTACCACGAGATCACCGCATCCCAGGCGGTCTCCGCGTAGGTCGGCGCCAGCGCGTGGCAGGCCGCGATCGCCGCCTGCACGGCGTAGCGGTCCGGGCGGACGGGGCTGCGGCGCAGGGCGGTGCCGAGAATCGTCACGCCCTCCCGGATCGCGGCCCGGTCCCAGCGGGAGCGGTCCTGGTCGGGCAGGAGCACGAGGCGGCCGGAGGCGTCCAGGCGGGCGGCGCGGCGCGAGTCCTGCAACAGCAGTAACGCCAGGAGGCCGAGCGCGGTCGGCTCGTCGGGCATGAGCCCGGCCAGCATCCGGCCGAGGCGGACCGCCTCGCCGGCCAGGCGCGCACCCCGCAGGTCGTCGTAGGCCTTGTTGAAGATCAGGTACACCGTCGCCGCCACCCCGTTCAGGCGTTCCGGCAGGTCGGCGTCGGGCGGCACGCGGTACGGTATCCGCGCATTCTGGATCTTCTGCCGCGCCCTGGTCAGGCGCTTGGCCATCGTGGGCTCGGGCACGAGCAGCGCCCGGGCGACCTCGTCCGTGGCGAGGCCGCCGAGGGTGCGCAGCGCGAGCGCCACCTGCGCGTCCAGGGACAGCGCGGGGTGGCAGCAGGTGAAGATCAGGCTCAGCAGGTCGGTGTCGGGGGCGACCTGGTCCTCGGGCAGCATGGCCAGGGCCTCCTTCGCCGGGCGCTGGGCCTCGCGGCGGATCAGGTCGACGGCGCGGTGCCTCGCGGTGACGATCAGCCAGGCGCGCGGGTTGTACGGCACGCCGTCGCGCGGCCACGTCAGCAGGGCGCGCTCGATCGCGTCCTGGGTGGCGTCCTCGGCCAGTTCGAGGCTGCCGGTGAGGCGGACGAGGGTGGCGAGGACCCGCGCACCCTCGTCGCGCACCAGCCGGGCGAGCTCGTCCAACGCGCTACTGCTGGAAGACGATCACCGGGCGGATCTCGACGGCGCCGTTCCACGCGGCCGGGATCCGCGCGGCGAGCGCCACGGCCTCGTCGAGGTCGGCGCACTCCAGCAGGTAGAAGCCGGTCAGCGCCTCCTTCGTCTCGGCGTACGGCCCGTCGCTGGTCAGCACGTCGCCGCCCTTGCCGCCGTTGACGCGCACGGTGGTGGCGGTGGCGGTGGGGTACAGCGCGTGCCCGCCCTTGATGACCGCCGCCGCGGCCTGCCCGAACGCGTTGTACTCGCGCATCTCCTCGGCGTGCTCGGGCCCGGGCCGGGACCAGTCGACGTCGTCGGTGTAGGTGAGTGCGACATACAGAGCCATGGTGTTCCTCCTGAAGGGAAGTACGACTTCACCCTAAGGACGAACGGGCCGGGTGCGCGAAGGACACCGCGAGCGACTCCATATTCCACAGGACCCGCTCGGCCTCGCGCGGTGCGATCAGCGCGGTGTCGGCGTCGGCGGTGCAGCGCACGGCGCCGGGCACCTCCGGCAGGTCCTCGACGTCGAGCAGGAACGGCGCGAACGCGGGGCGGTCCTGCCGGCGCACCCACGACAGCCGCGACGCCGGCAGCGCCGCCTCGACGTCCTCGGCGCTCGGGGCGTCCATCGGCACCGGGCCGCGCCGGTCGCCCAGCAGGCAGCCGATCTCCAGCGGCTCGCCGCGCTCCGCCGACACCCGCTCCACCAGGGCCCGCAGGTCGCGCCGGTCGTAGTACCCGTGCTTGAACGCGCCCAGCGCCGCCCGCCGCGCCCGGTCCACCAGGTCGGCGAGGTCGGTCTCGCAGTCGACGAGGCACAGCGACGCCTGCACCGCCGGGCACACCACGTCGGCGAGCCCGGCGCGGAAGCGGTTGCCGACCAGCGGCCGCACCACGACCGGGTTGAGGCCGAACGTCTCGTGCACCGCCGCCGCGAACAGCGCCAGCAGCGTCACCGCCGGGTCGACGTCGAGGCGCGCGGTGATCGCCCGCAGCGCCAGGGGCAGCGCCGCCGAGTCGAACCGCGCCCGCCAGTACCGCGGCGAGCGCGGCACCACGGGCGTCGCGAAGCGCTGCGCCGGCATCGCCCGCAGCACCGACTCGAAGTGGCGCATCGCGCCGCCGTTCTGCCGCCGCCCGGCCGGCGAGGCCTGCCAGGCCGCCTGCGCGAGCGGCGCGAGGCCGGCGACGGGCTCCGCCGGACGCTCGGCGACCTCGCGCCGCATCGTCCGTGCGCCCGCGGCGTCCGTGGCGAAGCGCGACACGAGCACCACGAGGTGGGCGGGGACGCCGTCGCGGGTCACGACCGCGGCGCGGATCGGCCATTCGCCGGCAAGATCCAAGGGCCGCATCCGGTACCGCTCAGCCACCGCCTCCGGGTCGACGCCCTCGACGACCTCGACCCTGAGCTCGCCGGACGCGAAGACCTCCTGCTCGGGCGCGGCGCCGCCGGTGCGCGGGCGCAGCCGGGTGCGCAACGTGACGTACCGCTGCATGAGAAACCGCAGCCGCTCGGCGACGTCGTCGATCGTGGTGCCCGCCGGCACCGCCCGCGCACCGCCCAGCGGCATCCAGTGCCCGAGCTCCCGCACCGCGTGCCAGGCCTCGAGCTGCCCCCACGACAGCGCGCCGCGACCCGCACCCGGCCCCTCGAACGGGATGACGATCATGCATGCTCCTCGATCCGGCGCGCATCCGCCGGAATCTAACCATGCAGGCGGGCCCCCTTGAGAATCCTGTCCACGGCGTTCTTCGGCCCGTGCAGCGCGATCCCGACGAGGTTCAGGCCGGCCCTGGCCACGGCGCGTACCGCGGCCCGGTTGTCCTCGTCGTTGCCGGTCTTGAACAGCTCCTCGGTGAAAACTGCACAGGCGACGCCGCGCTCGACGGCCCGGCCGTGCGCGGCCGACAGCACCGCCGCGTCGCCCTCGAAGACGAGCACCGGCTGGCCGAACATCGGCAGGTACCGCGTGCCGTCCGCGTCGGCGTAGTCCGCACCCAGCAGCTCCGGCTGCGTGCCCGCGACCCCGCTGACGAGGAACGCGGTCACGTTGAGCCGCTGCCACACGGCCAGGTCGTCGCGCAGCAGGACGGCGATCTTCGTAGGAAAGGTCATGCCAGCACCATGTGCCGTGCCGCGCCGGTTGGCTTGTACGTTGTGAACATGGCGTCCGAGCTCGTCACGGCGTGGCGCCCGCGGGTGCCGGGCGTCGCCGAGGTCTTCCACGCGCACTTCGTCGACCACGCGTACCCCTTGCATGTGCACGACGCGTGGACGCTGCTCATCGTCGACGACGGCGCGATCCGCTTCGACCTGGACCGCCACCACCGCGGCGCGGCCGGCGCCGCCAGCGTGACGATCCTGCCGCCCGACGTCCCGCACGACGGCCGCGCCGCGACGCACCACGGTTTTCGCAAGCGCGTGGTGTACCTCGACGCGGCCGTCCTGCCCCCGTCCCTGTCCGGCGCCGCGGTGGACCGCCCCGGCTTCGACGATGTCGTGTTGCGCCTGCGCATCCACCAGCTGCACCAGGCCCTGCACCGCCCCGGCGACGAGCTCGAGGCGGAGAGCAGGCTGGCGCTGATCCGGTCCCGCCTGCGCGAGCACCTGGACCGCCATTACCTGGGAGAGGATGCGGTACCGCAGCCGCGGCGCCTGGCCGACGGACTGCGCGACCTGCTCGACGCCCGCACCGCGACGGGCATCACCCTGAAGGAGGCCGGCGCCCTGCTGGGCAGCCACCCCGGACATCTGGTTCGAGCGTTCACGACGGCTTTCGGACTACCGCCGCATCGGTACCTCATGAGCCGGCGCATCGAACAGGCCCGCCGCCTGCTGCTGGCGGGCCGGCGACCGGCCGACGTGGCCGCCGAGGTGGGTTTCCACGACCAGGCCCACCTGCACCGGCACTTTCGCCGGCACGTGGGCGCGACGCCGGGCGCCTACGCGGCCCAGGGCGGCGTCCCGAACAGGCTGCCGTCCATGTGATAGGCCGTGACCCCCGCCTTCAACGCCACCTGCACCTCGGCCGGCTCGTCGCTGGGGTTCCCCAGCTCGATCCGCTCGCCCGCGGGCACCACCGCCGAGTCCCCGCCGGTGAGCACCTCTCCGTCGGGCGTGATCCGGATCGCCCCGGACAGCACCACGAACACTTCGTCCCGGTCGAGCGTGTGCGGAATCGACTGGCTCCCGCCCGGCACGGTGAGCCGCCAGGTGCAGATCTCCTTCGACCCGTGGCTGGGCCCCGCGTACACCACGAACTGCGCCCCGTTGAGCTCGAATCGCGGCGCATCGGCCGCACGGACGATACTCATGTCTTCGCAACTTCCCTTCGTCGTTCGCTCCTGCCGTTAGAAACTAAACCAGGTTTCGCACTTTGTAAACGGGGTTTCGCATGTCCGACCTCACCGACGCCGAACTGCGCGCGCTCCCGCTGGGCCGCCTCCTGCTGCAGGCCCACCGCCGCGCCCAGGCGGCGTCGCTGGCCAAGCTCCAGGCCAGCGGCCACGCCGAGATCCGCCTGGGCCACGTCCCGGTCCTGACGAACCTGGACCCGGACGGCACCCGCATCACGGACCTGGCCGCGCGGGCGGGCATGACCCGCCAGATGACCGGCCGCCTGGTGAAGGAGCTCGAGTCCCTGGACTACGTGCGTTCCCGCCCGCACGAGACCGACCAGCGCGCGGTCGTGGTTTCGCTGACGGAACGCGGCGAGCGCTTCCTGGTCGAGGCCCCTTCGGCAATGGCGGCCGTGGACCGCGACTTCGCGTCCCTCCTGGGCCCCGCGGACCTGACCCACCTCCGCGAGATGCTCCTGCGCATAGCCGAGGCTGATTCGTAGCTCGCTGCGCTCGCGGTGGGGGAGCTCCGCTCCACCCACACCCCCTCAAGACCTGCAGCGGCGTGCTCGTACGCGCCTGTCGGGGCACCGGTGTCCCAGCCCCGTCGGTGGCGCGTTTCTCAACCCGCGCTGGGCAGCCGCCTCGCGCCGCAGTGCCAAATAGTCCGGAATATCGGTTTTTCGGTTATTCGACGACTTGATCGCCGGTGCGCCAACGGCCCGACCAGCCACGACGCGACGGGAGCGCCCGTCGCCGGGAATCGCGGCCGCAGGCACCCCAAAGGCACTCGCGCCCAGCGCTACGTGCTGTGCTGACGGCGGCCGCACGCGCGGCGTCGGCGGTGACCGTTGCACGCCGCGCCGGGCGCAGGGCGGGTGACCGAACGGGCGACGTCCCGCCGACGCGCCGGATCATCCTCCTGGTGGCGCCGCCCGCCGCGAGTAAAGTCTGCACGCATGGCCCAGCCCGACGGCCCGTGCCCGTTCTGCGACAAGGTGATCGCAGGCCGCAACCGCACCGCCTTCGACGTCCCGCTCGCGGATCTCGGCGCCTTCCTCTTGGCGCCGGCGCTGGGCATGTTCGTGCCCGGCTACCTGCTCCTCGTCGCCCGCGACCACGTGCCATCGTTCGCCCATCTGGGCGCCGAAGGGCTCGCGGCGGTCGAAGCCTGGCGGCGGCGCCGGCTGCCGGGGCTGGGGGAGCGGTTCGGCGAGTACTTCGCGTTCGAGCACGGGATGGGCGCGCCCGCCGACGGGCGGACCGGCGCCTGCCTCGACCACGCGCACCTGCACCTCGTCCCATCGGCCGCCGGCGCAAAGGTGATCGCCGACGCGCTGCCCTGGGAGGAGATCCCCTCCTACGAGGCGCTCGCTGACGCGCGTGGCGTGCGCTACTCGTACTTCGGGCGCGGCGACCGGCACCTCGTCGTCCGCGACGTCGACCTGCCCAGCCAATGGGTGCGTCGGCAGACCGCGTGCGCGCTCGGGCTCGACACCTGGGACTGGGCGGCCTACGCCGGCGAGCTGGAGCTGGCCGTCACGCTGGCGAAGGTCGAAGGACACGAGCTCGGGAGCGCCGCGCCTTCCTCCCCAACGCTACACCCCACCCTAAAATCGACGCACCTCGTGTCGTGAGCGGCGTTAACTCTTCGTGATCGGGCCCTCGAGCAGGCGCTTGCGGTAGCCGTCCAGGCCGCCGGTGAACTGGGACTCGTATGTGAATCGCTCGTTGTCCAGGTTCAGCAGCTCCACCGGGCCCGCCTCACCCTCCAGGTGGAAGCCGGGGCGGTCGGTGACCGTGCCGACGCGGAACACGCCCCAGCCCTCGGCCGAGCACAGCTCCAGCAGCTCCGCGACCCGCTCGGGCGCGACCGCGCACACCAGCTGGAGGTCGCCGAATCCGAGGGCCAGGCGCAGTGGGTCGTGGCCGTAGCGTTCCGCGATTCTCGTGACGATTCCCTGGTACTGCATGTGCTCCGGCTCCACGATCACGCCGAGCCCGTTGGACTGGGTCAGGCACCACAGCGAGCCGTACAGGCCGTCGGAGTTGTCGGTGCAGGCGGCGACCAGCCCGCGTGACTGCAGCGCGCGGCCCACGGCTACGCGCGGGACGGGCTTGAGCAGCGCGTCGAACAGCGCCGCCCGCTCGTCGCCGGGCAGGGTCAGGCTGTTGTCGAAGGCAAGCATGCCGGCCCAGAAGTACCCGGTGTCGCCGATCGCGAAGATCGTGTGGCCGGGCGCGGCGCCGTGGCGGGAGAGGGGCTCGCCGCTCGGGACGACGCCGAACGCGGTCGCCGAGCAGTGGGTGTCGCCCTCCTTGAGGTTGCCGCCGAGGACCTTGGTGCCGACCGAGGCGCAGCAGTCGTCGACGCCGTCGAGGAGGCGCTCGAACTTCGCCACGGACAGGTCGGACGACAGCACGAACGAGGTGAGCAGGCCGGCGGGGACCGCGCCGGCGGCCGCGATGTCGCTGAGGTTGAGCGCCGCCGTCAGCCAGCCGAAGTAGTACCAGTCGAAACCGCCGTGCGCCCACGCGGCGGGCTCGGGCGCCGGGTCGGTGGTGGCGACGAGCCGGCCGCCGCCGAGGCGCTCGCCGTCGAGCACGACGGCGGTGTCGTCGCCGAAGCGCCAGGTGTTGGCGGCGTAACGGGTGCGCAGCAGGTCCGAGATCAGGCGTCGTTCGCCGATGTCGATCAGACGCATCTTCACAACCTACCGCTCTGTCCCAGAGTCTGGACTCACAATTGGATGATGGCTACCTGTGGGTGATGCGACCGTGAAGCGCGCCGACTACCGACGCAGATTGTCGAGGAACCGACCCTTCGGCCGCCACTGCTCGAACTGGTGCAGCAGCCGGTAGATCCACAGGTGTTCGACGCTCGACACGAGGGTACGCCCGGCCGCGACGAACGAGCCGTGGGTATGGATGCGTTCCGCGACGACCCAGACCACCTCGACGACGAAGCGCTCGACCTTGCGCGACAGCGGCAGCCCGGAGCGGATGAGCGCGAGCGCGGCGAGGCAGTGCGGGGAGTACAGCACGAAGGTGAACTCGTGGTCGGCCAGCGGAGTGCGCTGGTTGCGCTGCGGCACGAGGTACTCCAGCGCCTCGAGCGTCCGCAGCACGTCCTGCGGCGCCGTGCGCTCCGCCCAGTCGACGATGCTGCGCAGGCAGGCCGCGCGCGCGTCGGCCTCGTCGTCCGAGATCCCCGCGGGCCGCTCGTCGCCGGACCACAGCGCCAGATGGCAGATCGACAGCGTCGCGATGCTCTGCACTTCGGGGTCGAGGTGCTGCACCAGCCAGCCGGCCGCCTCGCGCCAGGCGGTGCCGGCCCGCACATCGGGAAAGCGGGCCAGGGCGAGCAGCGCGCACGCGGTCGCGTGCACCTTCGAGTCGGTGAACTGGTCCAGCCCGCCGTTGCCGCGGAAGTCCGGCCACCCGGCGTTCACCCGGCGCATGGCGAGCAGCAGCTGCACGGCCCGGAACTCAGTACCCGGCACGCTGTCCAGGTGCGCCTCGACCACGTCGACGAGCGCCGCCACCTTGTACAGGACCTCGAGGTCGTGCTTCTCCCGGAAGTACGTGCGGATCTCGCTCGCCTGCCGCTCGAACATCTCCTGCGCCGCGTGATCGAGCGGCAGGATCATCCCCGCCATCCCGCACAGCCCGGCGTGCCGCGCCGCGTCGTGCCGCAGCAGCACCTGAATCCCGGCCGACGTGCCGTAGATCCCGAACTGGTTGCTGATCTCCCGCCTGCCCAGGTCGAGATACTGCCCCCACGCCACAAGGTTCCCGTGCCCGTTCGGCGCCACGATGGCCTCGAGGAACAGGGTCTCGATGACGTTGCGCGCGTGCGCACTGCGCTGCCGCACGGCCGCGAGGTCCCGCCCGCTAGGCATCGTCGCCGCCCATCAACTCGGGTGGAATTTGATCCGGCGGTACATCATGAAGCAGCGCCCTCGCAGCCTCCAAGTGCTCCCGCGCCGCATCCTCCCGCCCCGTCATCCGTTCAGCCCGGGCCAGCAGGAACAGCGCATGCGCCCGCCCGATGACGTCGTCGAGCGCCATCGCGATCGGGTACAGCCGTTCGGCCCACCGCAGAGCATCCGCTCCGTGGCCCTCGTCCAGCAGGTACTGGATGACCCGGCGCTGCAGCTCGGCCGTCGGCCCGGCGGCCACCTCGTACTTCTCGGCGTGCACGAGGAACGCGTTCAGGTTCGGCCACAGCAGCGGATCGTGCATTCGTGCGAGTGCGTCGCGGATCTGTTCGAGGATGAGCTTGGCCTTGGAGAAGTCCAGCCGGTCACCGACGAGCCGGTGCACGAGCGGCTGGACGGTGACGACCGCGTCCTCGATCGCGATGAGGTTGGCCTGGGCGAGCGCGCCGAGCGCGCGGTTGAACTCCAGGTCGTCGGTCCGGGATGCCGCCAGGAGCAGCAAGTTCCGTGGCACCGCCGCCGAGTCCAGCAGTGCCAGCGTCTGCAGGAGGCGCTCGGCGCCCGTGTCCGGGTCACGCACCCACGCCAGCGCCGCGTCGAGCGCCTCGCTGACCGGTGCGGCGCCGTCCGCACCGCGCAGTGCGTCCTCGGGCCGGCGGCGGTAGAGCGTGAGGTAGTCCGCGACGGGCATCGAGGTCGCCCGGATCACCCCGGCCGCGGCAACGAGCGCGAGCGGCAGGAAACCCAGCCCGCGCGCCAGGTCCCCGATGGTGCTGGAGTCGCCGCGCCCTGCCAGGTGAGCACGCAGGATCTCCACCGCCTGCTCGCTCTGCGGCACCGGCACGTCGACGACCGTCCCCAGCGTTCGAGGCCGGCGCCGGGTGGTGACCAGCACGTGCCCGGGCGTCGACGGCAGCTGGGTCAGCAGGCGGTCCGGGTCCGTGGCGTTGTCGAACAGCAGCAGCCACTGCCCGCCGTCGGCCAGCGCGGTCAGTGCGGCCCGGGCGTCGACCGCCGGCCGTCCGGTGCCGCGCCCGCCGAGGGCGTAGCTCAGCTCGACCAGCGAGGCCTCGATCGTCTCCGCGGAGCGCGCGTCGACCCACCACACGACGTCGTAGTCGCTCGCGTGGCTGCTCGCGTACTGGCGCGCCGTCGTCGACTTGCCCACGCCGAACAGGCCGTTCAGGGCGCATACCGTCGGGCCGCTGGTCTGCGGGGCCTCCAGTGCGGCCTCGATGCCGGCGATGAGATCGGGGCGAGGTACGAGGGCGCTCGGCGGTGGGCGCAGGTTCGTGATCCGGGCGCCGCGGCCGGGGAAGATGACCCGGGCGCCGTCGTCGCCGGACTCGGTGGTGACGCGGTGCTCGGCCAGGACGAGGCTCAGCAGCCCGACGGCGGCCTCGGCGGCGTCGAGACCGCCCATCGCGAGCATCCGGGACTCGGGGAGGTGGGCCGGGAGGTCCGTCTGGTCGATGCGGATGCCGATGAGCCGCGCACCGGCCGCGCCCGCCGCGATGACGGCCTTGCGCGCCGCGTCCGAGCCGATCGCGGCGGCGGAGACGGCCATCACGAGGTACACCGGGAACTCATCGTCGGTGATGAGCTCCGGCAGGCGGGCGGCGTCCTCGCCGAGACGGGACATGGACACGATGTAGCCGGCGTCGGCGAGCACCCGGTTGGCCCAGTGCGCCCAGCGCACGTCGTCGCGCAGGTAGGCCACGACGAAACGGGCCGGCCCGTCGCGCTCGGGCGCCTCGCTGGCGGGCGGCGCGGCCGAGGCGATGTCGACGGCGTCGACCGTCACCTCCTGCACCAGCGTCAGGTACTCGGCCACCGGCGCCAGCTCGAACGAGTCGCCCGCGCCGACGCTCTTGCACAGCAGGCCGGGCAGGTCGGGGTGGCGTTCGATGTACGGCTGCACCCGGGCCTCGACGACGGCGTCGACCGGCGCCGGCGGCGCCTCGCCGGGCGGTGGGGCGGGCCGGCGGGCGTGGCGCTCCAGCTGCGCGAGCAGCGACGGGTCGCGGATCGCCTCGCGGTACACATCCTTGAACTGCGACTGGATGACGACGAGCTTGGCGAGGACACCGACCACCAGCCGGGCGCCGCCGAGCTCGGCCGGTGCGAGGCTCTTGAGCAGCGTCAGCATCTGCACGTGGCGCTTGATCCGTCGCGGGTTGTACGGCTTGGCACCCCGCAGCACGATGTGGCAGTCGCGCACGTCGGCGTCGGCGGTGAGGCCGCGGATGTACTCCTCGACCCGGTGCTCGTCCGGCGGCGGCAGCGAGAACGGCAGCTGGACGATCTTCTCGAAGTACGTCTCGCCGAGGGCGCGCAGGGCGGTCTTGTCGCCGAGGTCCTTGTACTTCACGGCGACCGCGTGCTCGACGATGTCGCGGTCGGCGGCGAGCAGGAACACGCAGCCGGGCACGTCGAGGAAGAGCTTGACGGTCTCGAGGATCTGCAGCGTCTGCTCGGGCAGGCAGCGGTCGAGGTCGTCGATGGCCACGACGAGGGGCCGGTCCGGGCAGGCGAGCGCGACGATGTCGTGGAAGTCGTCGGCGAACTCCTCGATCATGGCGATGCGCCCACGGTACGTCCGGGGCCGCTTGAACCGCGAGAAGTCCACGCCGACCTTGGTGTCGAACACCTTGAGCAGCGCCATCGGGTTGGACGCGATGAGCGCGACGGCGCCGACCACCAAAGCGATCCACGGCCCACTCGTCTGCGGCTGGGGCAGCCCGATGCCGTGCGCGGCGTTGGTGAGCAGGTCGTGGAGGTCCTTGTTCTCCGATACGAGGCTGGCCGCGATCGCGATGAAGGACAGCAGGATGACGATGCGGACGAGGAACCCGAGGGTCTTGCGTGCCACCTCGGTGATGCCGGCGACCAGGCGCACCGAGCGCAGCCAGATCCGCGTCCGGAGCACGGCGCGCCGGACCGGGCCGCCCGTGTGCAGGCCGTCGAGTATGACGTCGATGAGCGTCGGCCACAGGTCCTCCTCGCGGGCGTACCGCCACGCGTCGAACCGGATCACCGTGGTCACGCCGCGGTCCCGCAACGCCTCCTGGAGCAGGTTGAGGAATGTCGTCTTGCCGCTGCCCCAGGCGCCGTAGATGCCCACCGTCCACGGCGTGCTGCTGCGGGGGATGCCGGCGATCGCATCCGCCAGGGGCACGACGAAGCGATCGAACCCGAGTTTGTCCTCAGTGGACGCCTGGTCCGCCACGGCGTGCGAGACGGGCGCGCTCGACCGGCCGCGGCGCGGCTTCCACTCGCTGCGCCGGTTGCGGCGACGGCGCATATGCCCTCCGTCGATGATGACCAAGTGGTCACAATTTGCCACTCACCGTGTTGACTGGCAAGTGGCCGACCATCGGACCTCATTCCGCGTCGGCATCGACCTCCGTAGTTATGCGGCCGGCACGTGCGCCGCCCGCAGCCGGCGTTCGGCGGCCGCGGCGTTTCGGTGCAGGCGATCGGTCTCGTTGCTCAGCAGCTCGCGGCCGACCTCGGTGAGGCGGTAGTAGCGGCGCAGGCGCGACGCGACGACCTCCTCGCGATCCACCTCGATCAGGCCGTCGGCGCGCAGCCGGTCCAGGATGCCGTACAGCGTCCCCGCCTGCAGCCGGACCCGGCCCTCCGAGATGCGGCGCACGTCGTCCAGGACGCTGTACCCGTGCTGCGCCTCGGCGGCCAGGGCGGTCAGCACCAGGAAGGTCGGTTCGCGTAACGGTAAGCCAGTCATGCGCGTCACTTTATTAAGACGATCGATATATGACATCCACCGATCGGTTGGCCGGGCCACTGTCCAAATAGTTAACTGTCTTAACAGCAGTGGGTCAATGCCCGCCGACCCTCGACCACATCGAGTAACTTTACTACTACACTGAGTCTCCCGCGAGTGCCGCCTCGACCCCGAGGTGCGGTGTGTGAAGACGAACCCGGCGCCAGCCCCACGCGCACGACACGCCCACCACACGCTCGCCGCGCTGCGCGGGCGTGGGGCCGTTCGAGGCCAACGCCCTGCAGGTCGCCGTCGTGCACCGCTGAGACCTGCAGGGCGCGGACGCGTGGCCGTTCAGGAGTCGTTGACCGCCAGGTGGAGCAGGGTCTCGGCGCAGGCGTGTACCTGGTCCAGCGAGACGCGCTCATCGGGGCAGTGGCCGTAGCCGACGCCGGGGCCGTACTGTACGGCGGGGATGCCGGCCGCCGTCAGGAGGCGCAGGTCGGAGCCGTACGGGGCGCCGACGACCTCCGGGGCGGGGCCGCCGTGGACGCGGGCGTGGGTCGACACGACGCGCTGGACCAGGTCGGTGCCCGAAGGGCAGCGGCCCGACGCGAACTGGCCGCCCCACCACTCGACGGTGACCGGGTGCTCCTTCAGCCACGGGTCGGCGGCGCAGGCCTCGGCGACGGTGGACTCGAACGCGGCGCGAGCCTCGGCGACCGGCTCGTCCAAGGCCACGCCGAAGCGGCCCTCGGCGATGAGCAGGTCGGGGACCGTGGAGGCCCAGTCGCCGGAGCGGACCGTTCCTACTTCCAGTGGGTAGGCGATGTCCCAGCGGCGCATCATCGGGTCGACGGTGCGGTTGCGCGACGCCTCGAGGGCGCGCAGTACCGGGAAGATGAGCTGGAACTTCTCCACGGCGCTGACGCCGGACGTGCGGGCGCAGGCGTGCGCGGCCAGGCCGGGCACGCGCAGGCGGAACGTCAGGGCGCCGCCGTTCGCGGCCAGGACGTCCTGGGCGGTGGGCTCGGTGATGACGCAGGCGCCGGCGCGCCAGCCGCGAGCCAGGGTGGCGTAGGTGCCGAGGCCGCCGTCCTCCTCGCCGACGACCGCGGCCAGCAGCAGGTCGCCGCGGGGGCGGGTGCCGGTGCGGTGCAGGGCCAGGAACGCCGACAGCGCGGCGACGAAGCCGCCCTTCATGTCGCAGGCGCCGCGGCCGTAGGCGTGGCCGTCGCGGATCTCTCCGGACCACGGGTCGACGGACCAGGTGGCGGGGTCTCCGGGGGGTACCACATCCAGATGCCCGTTGAACATGAGCGCCGGGGCCTCGGGGTCGACCCCGGGCAGGCGCGCCACCAGGCCCCACGCCTCGTCGCGGCCGACCTCCATGCCGGGGAAGTCGGGGCGGGCGGACAGCTCGGCGACGGGGATCGGCCACAGGTCGATCTCGACGCCCTCGGCGCGCAGCAGCCCGGCGACGTGGTGGACGATCTCGCTTTCCGCTGCGGTTCCGCCCACACTGGGTATCCGGATCAGGTCGCGCAGCGTGCCGGTCGCCTCGGCGCGGGCGTGCCGCAGGGCGTCGAGTGCGGGCTGTACATCATGGTTCACGAGGGTCTCCAACAGCTTGCTCTTGGGTGGGCAAGCGTACTCATCCAAGAGCGCTAACATCACCCTGTGAAGCTCGCCGAGTGGGCGCGCCACAACGGTGTGCGTCCGCAAACCGCGTACCGCTGGTTCCGGCAGGGAACCTTGCCGGTGTCTGCTCGGCGGCTCCCGTCCGGCACGACTGTGGTTGATGTGGCCGACGACGTCCCACAGGGCCAAGTGGTCGCCTACGCCCGGGTATCGTCGGCCGGCCAACGAACCGACCTGGACCGCCAGGTCGGCCGGGTGACCGCCTGGGCCACTGGGCAGGACATGCTTGTCTCGCGTGGTAACTGAGGTCGGCTCGGCGCTGAACGGCCGGTGCAAGAAGTTCTCGCGTTGCTACGCGACCCGGCCGTGGCGACGATAGTGGTGGAGTATCGGGACCGGTTCGCCCGGTTGTTCCGAGGCCGCGCTCGCCGGGCTGTACGGGCGCCACGCCGCCGCGAACCGTGCCAGCCGTGCCGTAGCCGCCGCTACCGCCGAGGATGACGCATGAAGCGCTACGAACCGCCGGCCGGCTGGACCATGCAGGCGTACAAATTCGCCCTCGACCCGAGCGACGCGCAGGTGCTCGGGTTGCGCCGCAATACCGGTGCGGCCCGGTTCGCCTACAACCACATGCTGCGGCGGGTCTGCGCGGTGCAGGCGCAGCGCGCTGCGGAGGCCAGCTTCGGGGTGTCCGAGGCGGACCTGACGCCGTGGCAGGGTTGGTCCCTGCCGGACCTGCGCCGCACCTGGAACGAGATCAAGGCGTGGGTGGCGCCGTGGTGGGCGGAGTGTTCCAAGGAGGCGTTCAACACCGGCCTGGCGAACCTGTCCGCCGCACTGGGCAACTGGCAAGCCTCCCGCACCGGTGCCCGCAAGGGCCGCCGGATGGGCTGGCCCCGCGCCAGGAAGAAACACGGCCGCAGGTCGGCCCGGTTCACCACCGGCGCGATCCGGGTCGACCCTGACTATCGGCATGTGGTGCTGCCCCGGCTGGGCCGCATCCGCACCCACGAGTCGGCCCGCAAGCTGGCCCGCCGGGTGCAGGCAGGTCCAGATCCTGTCCGCCACCGTCAGCGAGACGGCCGGCCGGTGGTTCTGCTCGTTCCAGGTCGCCGTGCGCCGCGACCACAACCGTCCGGCGCACGCGCCGAGGCTCGGCCGGGTCGTCGGCATCGACGCCGGGATCAAACACCTGGCGGTGCTGTCCACTGGCGACCTCGTGCCCAACCATGCTCCGCCTGTAAGACGGCGAAACCCAAGCTGTCGCTGGCCGAGCGTACCTTCAAGTGCACCACCTGCGGGTTGTCCCTGGATCGGGACGTCAACGCCGCACGGAATCTTGCCGCGCTCGTGCGGCACGTCGACCTGGAGTTGCCGGGCGACGCAAAATCAGGACGTGGAGCCCACGGAAGACCCGTTAGACCTGCACCCGCAGGCGGGGCAGCGGGCCGTGAAGCGTCAAGACCGGATCGTCCGGTCAACGTCGCCCGGCAACGGACGACTGCCGATCGTGAGTCACGTTACTCACTGAGAGGTAACGGCAATCTATGACGTTGAAGCTCATGACGTACAACATCAAAAATGGCGGCGGCGACCGCCTCGACGCCATCGGGCGGGTGATCGCCGGGGAGGCGCCGGACGTGGTCGCCGTGCAGGAGATGCGCGGCGAGCCGGCGCTCGGGGCGGCGACCGGGATGCGCCAGCTGGTCGCGCGGTCGTGGCGGGGGCAGCCGGTCGGGCTGCTGGTGGCGCGGCACCTGCGGGTGATCGCCGCGGGGCGGGTGGCCCGGCCGTTCTTCCACGCTGCGGTCTGGGCCCGGCTGGCCACGCCGCTCGGGCCGCTGACGGTCGTCGGCGCGCACCTGTATCCCTACTGGGGGCGGGCCCGGCGGGCGGAGGCGGGATGGCTCGCCGCTTTCATCAAGAGCCAGGGGGAGTCGGTACTCCTGGCCGACCTCAACACCCTCGACCCGTACTCGGATCACGCGGTGGAGCTGGCCACGCTGCCCATGCCGTACCGCCGCCGGCACCTGCGCCGGCTCGGCGGGGGGCCCGACGTGGGGGCTACGGCGCTGCTCGCGCGGCGCGGGCTCGTCGACGTGTTCCGCCGCTGCGGCACCGGCCAGGCGTGGACCGTGCCAACGACGCGCGGCGGGGGAGCGGAGTTCACCGAGCTGCGCCTGGACTACGTGCTGGCCACGCCGGGGGTGGCCGGGCGGTTCACCGGCTGCTGCGTCGTGACCGGCGGGGAGGCGGAATCCGCTTCGGACCATTACCCGTTGGTGGCCCGGGCAGCGTAGAGATCTGCGCGGCGGCGGCCTGCGCGACGGTGCCCGAGGTGCGCGGGTCGATCTGCTCGCGCGGCGGTGGCTGGCGGCGGTTCCCGCCGAGCGGCGGGTTGGCCACCCAGCGGATGATCGGGCCCTGGCCGGGGTGCGGCAGCCAGCCGAGGAAGCGGTTCCACAGCTGCTCCGCGCCGAACTGGCGCAGGTCCTCGGCCGCGTCGGCGACCCGTAACGCCATGAGCATGCGCAGCTCGGCCGGGTTCTCGATGTACTCGTCGACCAGGTGGGCGCGCTTCGCCGCGCACGGCCACGGCTCGGCACAGCCCGTGCACCGCCACGTCGGCCGGGCCGGGATGTGCGCCTCGCTCACCCAAGGCTCCCCGGACGGGCGACCTCAAGACGTCGCAGGGCGTAGACGAGCACCGAGTTACGGGCCGTCACGTACTGGTCACACGGCCACGGCCGGCCGCAGTCGCGGCACTGCTCGCCGCGCTTGAGCTTGGCGGAAAGCCACGAGCGGGGGCGCGGCTGGTGCCGGCGGCGCTGGCGGACGAGGTCTGGCAGCTCCATAGCGGGTCCTTCAGGTCGCCGTGGTCGGACGGGGGAACGACTCCTTCTCCGCCGGAAGCCGGGGCTTACCGAGCCGGAGGGAGGCGTGCACGACGTGCTGGTGCTGAGTGAACGCGGTGTAGCCGGCCAGGTGCGGGCGGCGACGGGTGCCCTTGGTGCGGTACATGGCCGCGTCGGCCCGGTGCACCGCATCGGCAAGGTGTGCGTCGGGCTCGACGGGGACGAGCCCGACGGACACGCTCACGGTGACGACCTGGCCGCCCAGCGGCATCGGCGCGGCGAGCGCCTCCGCGAGCCGGTCGGCCTGCTCCTCAGGACTGTCGTGGCGGCGGGCGAGCAGGCCGGCGAACTCGTCGCCGCCCAGCCGCGCCACCAGCCCCGATCCGGCGTACTCGGCTAGGCGGCGGGCGGTCGTCACGAGCACCTCGTCGCCGGCCGAGTGGCCGAACATGTCGTTGATCTGCTTGAACCCGTCGACGTCGAGCACGACGGCGACCAGCGGGTGCACGGCGGGGTCGCCGACGAGCGCGGCGCCGCGCTGGTAGAAGGCCCGCCGGTTCGGCAGGCCCGTGAGCGGGTCGTGACAGGCCGCGTGCCGCTCGACGGCGAGCTCCTCGGATAGCCGGTCGGCGAGCCGCTCCGCGCGTCGCGCACGCACATACAGAGGAAGGGCCGCGCACACCCCAGCCGCCGCGGCCGCACCGGCCAGGAAGGCGAGGGGATCCATGCGCGCGTCCCTTCCATAGATCGCAGCTGGGGAAGCCACCCGATCATTTGGGTCCGAACGTCCGGTTTTGATCACAAACTGTGACCGACCCCTGACATCCGCACATGCGCTAGCATGCGCTTTATCGGCTGCAGAAGCAAGAGCCGATGCACGTGCAGATGCCGATCGCTTGGTGAACTCTCAACCAAGGTCCTCAGAAAGATGTCGATGGAGCAGACGTACAACGGGATGCCGGCCGGCCACATCGCGGATGTGACCTGGCAGAAGAGCCGCCGCAGCAACCCCAGCGGCAACTGTGTCGAGCTGGCCCGCCTGCCCGACGGGACCGGCTTCGCCATGCGCAACTCGCGCGACCCCGAGGGGCCCGCGCTCATCTATACGTACGAGGAGATCGCGGCCTTCGTGGGCGGCGCCCGCGACGGCGACTTCGACAATCTGTTAGCTGAGTAACCAGACCGTGAGAACGAGCAGGCTCGCACCCCGCCCGTAGACGCGAGCCCACTCCCGCTTACTGTCCGGTCATGGCATGCTTACTCCGGCGTCGCGCGGGAAGGCACGTGGCGCGGCTGTTCGTTCACGACAGTCCGGAGGCAGCGCGGTGACGACCGGTCTACCTGAAGGTGGAGCGTCCGGAGGCCCTACGGTCCTCCGGATGCTGCTGGGCGCGCATTTACGGCGCCTACGTGAGGCACAGGGCGTCACCCGCGAGGACGCCGGCTGGGAGATCCGCTCCTCGGAGTCGAAGATCAGCCGGATGGAGCTCGGCCGCGTCGGCTTCAAGGAGCGCGACGTGGCGGACCTGCTCACCCTGTACGGCGTCGACGACGGCGAGGAGCGCACGCGCCTGCTGGCCCTGGCCCGCGACGCGAACAACCCGGGCTGGTGGCACCGTTTCGGCGACGTACTGCCCAACTGGTTCCAGTCCTACTTGGGCCTGGAGGCCGCCGCGGCCCTCATCCGCACCTACGAGGTGCAGTTCGTGCCGGGCCTGTTGCAGACCCGCGAGTACGCGCGATCGGTCGTCCTGCTCGGCCACGGCCGTGCCAAGGAGGAGGAGATCGAGCGCCGGGTGGAGCTGCGCATGCAGCGCCAGCAGATCCTGACCCGCCCCGACGCTCCCCGCCTGTGGGTGGTCGTCGACGAGGCGGCCCTGCGCCGCCCGATCGGCGGCCTGGACGTGATGCGCGGCCAGGTCGACGCCCTGCTGGAGGCCAACACCAGCCTCCCGAACGTCCGCCTCCAGGTCATCCCCTTCAACGCCGGCGGCCACGCCGCTGCGGGTGGAGCTTTCACGATCCTGCGCTTCCCCGACGAGGACCTGCCCGACGTCGTCTACATCGAGCAGCTCACGTCGGCCCTGTACCTGGACAAGCGCGACGACGTGGACCACTACGCCGAGGCGATGGAGCGCCTGTGCGTCGAGGCCCGTCCGCCGACGGAGACGTCGAAGGTCCTGGAGGAGTTCCGCAAGGACCTGAACTGAGCTGTGTTGCTGTTTTCCTAGCTCGCTGCGCTCGCCCGGGGGAGCTCCGCTCCACCCGAACCCCCTCAAAACCTGCGGCTTCGTGCCCAGTGGCGAAGGGGTTCTCTGTGCGCATTTGATGGCAGGTGTACCCGGGGCAGGACGGCAGCGGTTGCGGTGCGAACGCGACGACCGATTCCCGCCAGCATCCACGGCCCGCGACGGCGACGCTGGATGCATGTTCACCGTTCACGCCATCGACCCGGGCCACCTCGAGTCCGTGCGGTCCACCGGCACCGACGTCTCCGGAAACCCGGTCGAGCCCGTAACCGCCGGTGGCGGCGAGCCACTGCGCTGCTGCCTGCGCGACGCCGCCGACGGCGAGCGCCTGATCCTGTTCGGCTACGAGCCCAAGCTCCCAACCAGCCCGTACCGCGAGATCGGCGCCGTCTTCGCCCACGCCGACCCCTGCCCCGGCCCCGAGGCCTCCGGCTACCCGCCGCAGTGGCGCGGCCGCCCACAGGTGCTGCGCGCGTACGACGAGCGCGGCTGGATCCACCCGGCGACGCGCACCCACGACGGCTCCGACCCGGAGTCCCAGCTCGCCGACATCCTGTCCGACCCGGCGGTGGTCCGCATCGACAGCCGCAACATCGCGTACGGCTGCTTCATGTTCACCATCACCCGCGCCTGACCTCATCGCCCGCGCCCGATCTCGGCCATCCACACCTGAGCCCCATCACCCGGCTGTTCGTCGCCGCCCACCAGCCCCGCCTCCGCCACCGAACGCGTTCGTGACAATCGCGTTCGGCAGGCGGCCCGCCGCGGGCGTCCGGCACCATGGGCGCGATCGCCTCGTCGAGCGACGCTTCTTCCTCCACGACCACTCCTGACGGAAACCCGCCGCCTAGCGGCGCACCTTGAACCTGAGGTGCAGCACCCGGTCGCCGAAGAGGGTCCGGTTCGCGCCGGCTACCACGATCGGCCGCCGTGTGCTCCGCCGGCCCACGTGGTGGGCCGGCGGAGGACAGGTCGGACTACTTCAGGGACAACATCCAGCTCCGCAGTTGGCGGGCCTGGCGGTCGAGCTCGTCACGCGCATCCTTGGTGCCGGCGGCCGGGGAGCCGGTGATCGCGGTGATCTTGTTGAGCGAGTTGGTCGCGGCGTTGTAGTCCTGTCGCAGGTAGGCCGCCTGGGCGTCGTCGAGCAGCGCCGCCGCGGCCGTGGCGGACTCCGGCGTCAGGGTGCCGGCGGCAGAGCTCGCCGTGATGAGCGTGCGGGTCTGCCGGAAGGTCGAGCAGTTGGCCTCGGTCTGCCCCGCCGTCCAGTTGATGCCGGCCAGCAGGATCTGGGTGAACGGGTCGCGGTAGTACTGCGCCCGGTCGTGACCGAGGATGAGGGAGAACTCGCGGCCACCGTCGTACTCCTGGCACCACGCGATCGGGTGGTCGCCGCCCATCAGCGGCAGCGGGCTGGTCGCGGCGTTGCCGCTGTTGAGGCTGCGCCGGTAGGACGCCTCGTCCAGGCTCAGCAGCGTGTGTACCTCGGCCCGGGGGTTGTGGTCGAAGTTGTACAGCTCGTCGATGGTCAGCCAGGACTTCGGCAGGTGCGCCGTGGCCGGGTTCGTGGCGTCCTCGGTGTTGACCCGCACGTTGATGCAGCTGCCGCAGGTGCCTTCGCCGTTCTGGCCGCCCGGGTGGTTGGTGAACCAGGCTCCGACCAGGTCGCGGTACCAGGGCACGTTGTGGATCGCGTCGGACGCACCGTGCAGCGCGACGTACCCGCCGCCGGCCCGGATGTACTCCTGGAACGCGGCCAACTCGGCGGCGTTGAGCGCGTCCGCGCTCGCCGGGCTGTTCGCGTTCGTCCCGTCGACCGGGGAGGAGAAGATCACGGTCTTGTACTTCGCCAGGTCGGCGCCGGAGGTGAACGGCGTGCTCGCCAGCGACGCCGGGGCGAGCCTCGGGTCCCAGATGTCGACGTCGAAGCCGTACTGCTGACCCCACTGCTCGACGAGCAGGGCGGTGTCCGGGATGTGGTCGTGCCGGAAGCCCTTGGTGGCCGAGAAGTACAGGACCCGGAACTTGGCGCCGGGGAAATTCGTCGAGGCCGCGAGCGGAACCGCCGCCGGGATCGGGTTGGGCCCGGCGGTCGGCGTGACCGTCATCCCGGTCACCGGATCGCCCGGCAGCTCACCAGCGGCCTGCTGCTGCAGGTAGCGAGCATCGCCGACGAGCGTGTCCCGGACCTGACCGGAGTGCGTCCCGCCCTGCGCGGCGGCAACGAACTGGTTGAAGGCCCGCTTCGCCTGGTTGGCGTTGCCCGAGGTCACCAGGCTCGCCGCCTCTGCCAGCCTGGCGTGCAGGTCGGCCGCGAGGCCGGCGCTGATCGCGCCGCTGCCGGCGAAGCCGTCGATGAGGGTACCGAGATCGGCGAACGACGTGGTCACCACGAACGTCTGGTCGAAACGCGCCGCGTTGCCTGCCGCGTCGCTGGCGATCACGCTGATCGTGTGCGCCCCGGTGGACAGGGTCGAGGTGCTCACCGGCAGCGGGGTTGTCTCGGTCCGGTCGATCCACATCCGGTGGATGAAGACGCCGCCGGAGCCGGGCGCGGGATCGGTCCGGGTCGGGATCAGCGTGGCGGTGTGGCCGACCCGCCCGTCGACGATGCCGGGCCAGCTGACGACCGGCGCCACGGTGTCGATCCGGACGGTGATGGTGCGCGTGGATTCGACCGAACCGTCACCGCTGACGGCGCGGTAGCCGACGGTCGTGGAGCCTTGCTGGGTGATATCCACCGAGCCGCTCAGCGTGCCGGGGAACGGGGTGGTCGCGGACACCACCGTCTGGAAGGGTGCGGTGTTGCCGAGGCGGTACTCCAGGCGTTGTACGCCGCCGGCGCCGTCGGTCGCGGACAGGTTCAGGGTGACCGGGCCCCGGTACCAGCTGTTGGTACCGGTGGCAACCGCCGGGGTGAGCGTGGCCGTCGCGCTGGTCGGCGCGGCCCAGGCCGGGGCGGCGATGACGAGCGACCCGACGGACATCGACGCGGCCGGTAAGGAGGCGGCGACCAGGCAGCGGACCAGACGTCGGCGGGAGTCCCCGGCCGTCTGGCCGGAGGGGTGTGACCGCAGAGATCCGGCGGTCGGAGGTCGACTGGGCATGCGATTCCTTTCCACTTCCGCGGCGGGACGCGGAGGCAGACCTCGACGAGCGATGCGCGCACGGCGAGCGGCCGAACCCGCCTCAGGCGGGGTCAGGGTGTGGCCGGCTCACTGATGACACGTCTGCCGCCGAACGTCCCGGGGCGTAGGGCCGGAGAACGATCAGCTCGAACTGATCACTCACGTGCCCGAACACTACCGCACCAATAAAAGTTAGGTCAGTTTCGAGCTAACTTTTGTATGTTTCAGTAAAAGATTGTGCTGGGCGGGCCGCTGATGACTGGGACCGGTAGACGCACCAAGACCGGTCTGCGGTCGGGCCTGTCAGCTGGCAGTCGCGACGTCGCAGCGGCCGCGACTCGACGCCCGGTGAGCGTCCATCGGGTGTCTTCGCGTCCGCCCTCGGCGAAGGCCGGGTGTCGGTCGTGGCCAGGGAGGACCTTGCGGACTGTCCGCGGTGGCGCTGCCGAACGTGTTCGTACCGAGCGGGCCCGTGGTGGCGCTGCCGAACGTGTTCGTGCCGAGCGGGCCCGTGGTGGCGCTGCCGAACGCGTTCGTGCCGAACGGGCCAGTGGCCAAAGCGCGGTTCGTGCCGAACATGTTCGTGAGGAACGCGTCCGGCGGGTGGTCTCGTTGGTGCAGGCGAACGCGCGTCGGGGCTGCCGATCGGGGTGCGTGCAGGCCGTGGCCGGGCACGGCCGCGGCGACCTGCTGCTGCAGGTCGCCGCGGCCCTCGAACCGGACTTTGTGACGAGCTAGGAGCTAGGAGCTAGGAGCAAGTGACGGCCGGCACGGCGTTTGTGCCGCTCCAGTCGGCCAGGAAGCCGAACGTGGCCGGCGGTGACGCGTTGTACGACACGTTCTTCACCGTCACCGCGGCACCGGACTGGGTGTAAGTGCCGCTCCACATCTGGGTGATCTTCTGGCCGTTGGCGAAGGTCCAGGAGACCGTCCAGCCGCTCTTGCCGGCCGGGGCGGCCACGCTGACCTCGCCCTGGAAGCCGCCGGGCCACTGGTTGACGATCCGGTACGTCGCAGTGCAGGAACCGGACGGGGGCGGGCTCGAAGAAGCCGAGGGCGACACCGAAGCCGAAGCCGAGGCTGAAGCCGAACGTGAAACCGAGGCCGAGGCCGACGGAGACTCGACGGTGCCGCCGAGGCCGGTCACGATCGCGTTGTACGCCGTGGGTTTCTTCGCAAGGTTCTCGTCCCAGGGCAGCGCCGCGCCCTGGCCCGAGAAGGTGTTGGGCACCCACGAGTACTTGTCGGTGTAGTCCCAGATGGTGATGCCCACGCAGCGGGTGACCGCCGCGCACGCCTTGACCACGTTGTTGTAGTAGGTCGCCTGGGTGGCGTCCTTCGTGGCGTCGCGCGGCAGGACCATCCGCACGTCCAGCTCCGTGATCGCCACGTCGAGGCCGAGGTCGGCGAAGCGCTGCAGGTTCTGCTGCATCTGCGACGGGAAGCCGTACTGGATGGCGAGGTGGCCCTGGAAGCCCACCCCGTCGATCGGCACGCCCTGCGACTGCAGCGACTTCACCAGGTTGTACATGGCGTCGCTCTTCGCGCCCATGCCGTCGGTGTTGTAGTCGTTGATGTACAGCTTGGCGTCCGGGTCGGCGGCGCGTGCCGTGCGCAGCGCGTCGGCGATGTACGCCGAGCCCATCGCGTTGTAGAACGGCGAGGTGCGGAACGTGCCGTCGTCGTTGAAGGGCTCGTTGACGACGTCCCAGGCGAAGACCTTGCCCTTGTAGTGGGTGGCCTCCTGGGTGATGTGGTTCTCCATCGCCGCCTGCAGCTGGGCGGCCGGCAGGGACGAGACCCAGCCGGGTAGCTGGCTGTGCCAGACCAGCGTGTGGCCGCGGACCTTCAGGTTGTGCTGCTGGGCGAAGGTCACGATCGCGTCGCCCTTGGTGTAGTTGAACGTGCCCTGGGTGGGCTCGATCGTGTCCCACTTCATCGAGTTGCCCGGCGTGGTCTGGCCGAACTCGCCGCCGCCGAGGATCGCGGTGTATGCCGTGTCGGACAGCTCCCCGTTGTCGGTGGCGGATCCGAAGTACCGCCCGTGCGCCGCGGCCAGACCGTTCAGCGTCTGCGTCGCCGCGTCGGCGTTGACCATGACCACGGCGGTGGAGACCGCGGCGACGAGGGCCGCGGCGCCGGCAAGCAGTGCGCGCCTCATGACGACACCGCCGCGAGGTGGTCCTTGATGCCCTGACCGAACGCGGTCGCGGTGCCGTTGTAGTTGCTGATCAGCGACGGGCCGCTGCTGCAGTCCCACGTGTTCCAGGTCCAGCCGAGGTACCCGACCCCGTGCGCGTCGGCCCAGTTCATGACGGTGTCGACGAAGCCGTGCGCGCAGTCGTTCTCGCCGATCTCGGTCAGCGACAGCGGCACCTGCGCCGCGACCGGCGCCAGCTGGCTGTCGAAGCACGAGGTGTTGGAGCAGGTGTTGAAGTTGTACAGGTGCGCGAACGCCGCGATGTTGTTCTGCGGGTCGGTCGGCTTGTACTGCAGCCACTGCGTGAGGTCGTTCGAGTACGCCAGGCCGCCGATCATGATGACGTTCGTGGCGCCGGTCGCGCGCACCGCGTTGACCAGCGACTGGAAGCCGGCCACCTGGTAGGAGATGCCGTTGCAGGTGCCGCCGTCGCGCCAGCAGGCCCAGCCGGTGCTCGCGCTGCCGGTGGCCCGCTCCGGGTAGGGCTCGTTGAACAGGTCGAAGATCACCGCGTCGTTGCCCTTGAACGCGTTCGCGACGCCGGTCCAGAACGACGGGGCGTACTGCGCGTCGGGCATCGGCTTCTGGCACGTCGCCTTGACGTCCGAGCAGCCGGCGGACGGGCCGGTGTACTGCCCGTAGTTCCAGTGCATCTCGACGATCGGCGTGATACCGCTGCTGACCAGCAGGTTCACGTACGTCTTGACCGCGTTCTGGTAGTTGGCGCCGCCGTAGGCGGCCTGGACGTCGCTGGTGCCGAGCCAGCACTCCTCGTTCAGCGGTACGCGGACGGTGCGGATCTTCCACGTGCGCATCGCGTTGACGGAGGCCTGGTCCATGGGCCCGTCCCAGATGCCGTTGCCCTGGATGCAGGCGAACTCGCCGCCGGAGCGGTTCACACCCAGCAGCCGGTACGTCGACCCGCTGCTCGTCACGAGCTTGTTCCCGCTGACCTTGA
The DNA here is from genome assembly GCF_039537565.1 of Dactylosporangium darangshiense. Lineage (NCBI taxonomy): Bacteria > Bacillati > Actinomycetota > Actinomycetes > Micromonosporales > Micromonosporaceae > Dactylosporangium > Dactylosporangium darangshiense. Next base: position 11,498 of record NZ_BAABAT010000051.1, on the reverse strand, counting down.
GCTTCGGCGCGGCGCCCGAGGGCGGCGGCTGCGAGGTCGACGGCGAGGTCGATACGGAGGGCGAGCCCGACGGCGACTTCGAGGGCGACGGCGAGGTCGTGGTCCCGTTGCAGGTGACGCCGTTGAGCGTGAACACCGCGGGCTTGGGGTTGCTGCCGGTCCACGTGCCGTTGAAGCCGATCGTGGTGCTGGCGTTCGTGCCGAGCGAGCCGTTGTACGACATGTTCGCGGCCGTCACGTTGGCGCCGCTCTGCGACCAGGTGGCCGACCAGCCCTGCTGCAGCTGCTGCCCGCCCGGGAACGTGAAGCCCAGGGTCCACGAGCTCAGCGGGTCGCCGAGGTTCTTGATCGTGACGTTGGCGGTGAAGCCGCCCTGGCCGGGGCTGCTGGTCCAGTCGTTGGTGGCGTAGGTGACCTGACAGCCCGCGGCGGCCTGTGCCGAGGTCGGCAACAGGACCGCCCCGGCCGCGGCGAGCAGCAGGCCGCCGGCCACCGCAAGGGTGGTTGTGCGGTACCGCATGGGGCTCCTTCGATTGGCGGAAGCGCTTGGCGGAGCGCTGGAAGCGCTCCCATCCTTCGCCGAGCCCCGGGGCAGTCAAGCGCTTCGAGAGGTTTGTCCCTGTTGCGCGAGGTGGCCGCGTGAAATTTCCACCCTCGTCGATTCGGAGTATATACTCCGTTTATGGTCGCTCCCCGGGCGCTCGTCGAGCGCTTCCTGCAGTCCGTCACCGCCCCCGACCCCGGCGACCTCGCCGACTGCTTCGCCGACCGGGTCGTCATCGAGATGCCCTTCGCCCCGCCGGGCCTGGTCCCGTCCCGCCTGGAGGCGACCCGCGAGGAGCTGCGAGCCCGCTACGCCGCCGGCGCGTCCGTGCGCCGCTACACGGAGGTGACCGATGCGAGCATCCACGAGACCGCCGACCCGTCAACGGTGATCGTCGAGTTCTCGGTCCGCGGCACGATGCTCGCAACGGAGGAGGAGTTCGCGCTGCGCTTCGTCATGGTGATGACGATCCGCGACGGCCAAATCGCGCACACCCGCGACTACGCCGACCCGATCGCCGGCGCCCGCGCGCTGGGCCGCCTGCCGGAGCTGGTCGCTAGCCTTTCCGGCTGATGCGGTACTCCAGCGTCAGGAACGGCAGCCCGAAGACCGAGAAGGCGTGGTCGGCGCGCAGCCGCCCGTCCTCGACGTAGACGTCGAGCTCCTCGCTGAAGCCGTGCACCGCGAGGGTCGACAGGTTGCGGCTGTCGGCGTCGATGTAGCTCAGGTAGTGCCCGGTCTGCCCGTCGCCGCCGCGGCTGGTCAGCGCCAGCCCGCCGCCGTCGCGCTGGCGTGGTGCCAGGGTGGCGGTGAAGTTGGCTTGCGGCAGTGGGAAGCCGACGCTGACGTAGCCGCGCCCTTCGCGCCGGTAGGTGGTGTAGATGCCGACATAAATCGGCTCACCGCTGTCTGTGCAGCGCGCCAAAGTGCCTCATTGACTCTTACAGGCTGATCTGTACTCGTCAAGCAGCGAGGCGGGTGGGCGTGACTACACCACCTTCCGGCTGATGCGGTACTCCAGCGTCAGGAACGGCAGCCCGAAGACCGAGAAGGCGTGGTCGGCGCGCAGCCGGCCGTCCTCGACGTAGACGTCGAGCTCCTCGCTGAAGCCGTGCACCGCGAGGGTCGAGAGGTTGCGACTCTCGGGGTCAATGAAACTCAGGTAGTGCCCGGTCTGCCCGTCGCCGCCGCGGCTGGTCAGCCTTAGCCCGCCGCCTGCGCGCTGGCGCGGTGCCAGGGTGGCGGTGAAGTTGGCCTGCGGCAGCGGGAAGCCGACGCTGACGTAGCCGCGCCCTTCGCGCCGGTAGGTGGTGTAGATGCCGACGTAAATCGGGTCCCCTGTGCTGGCGTAGCTGCGGATCCACCCGCGCGTGGAGATCGCGCCGTCGACGCCGCTGATCGTGTCGATGCGGCTGTGCATGCCGCGCTGCGCCTCGCGCAGGTTCCACGGGACGTTGGCCTGTCCCAGGGGCCGGGCGACGAGGGTGCGGTACAGCAGGTAGCCCGGCCGCACCCAGGTCCGCCAGTGCGGCACGATGTCGAGCGCGAACCGGGTGGTGTGCTCGTAGAACTCCCGCACGAGCGGGTCGACGGCGGCCGGGTCGAAGTCGGGGCCGGACAGCGCGTCGAGGCTCGCCACGATCCCTACGTCCTCGGCGGCCTCGGTGTAGGCGCCGCCGATGGTGTCGGCGAGCGCCTTGACGTAGCCGGTGCCGACATAGCGGGTTCGGGCTTCCAGGGGTACCACACAAAAGGCAAACGGTCGGCGGGCGCGCTCTCGGCGACGAGGGACACCTGCGGCTCGCGGAACACCAGCTGCGACACCGTCCGGAACGCGACCACGCCGGCCGCGGCGACCTGCGCGGGCGGCCGGTCGCGCATGGCGGCCCCGACGGCCAGCCCGACGACGGGCCCGAGCGCCACCTTGTGCGGCCGCACGCCCATGGCCCCGGCGATCGCGCCGCTGGCGACGCCGACGGCGAGGGGGCTCGCACCGGCCCGCCCGGCCACCCACCCGATCGGCGCGGCGATCGCACCGCTGGCGGCGATGCGCGCCCACACGGCCGGGATCTCGTCGGGCTTCTGCCGGGCCCGGGCCGCGCCGTCGACGGCGGCGAGCGCGGCGCCGCCGAGCACCGCCCCGGTGATCGCCGCCCGCGGCCCGCGGTGCGCGGTCAGCGCCGCCCCGGCGAGGGCCCCCATGGCCGCGGAGAACCCGATCGACTGTGCGCGCTTGGAATCCACGGGCCCAGTCTCACACGGCTGCGCCGTCGCGCGCGGACCGCCGCGGACGTCGCACGCGAACCGGACCCTCGTCGACCAGACTGAGCCATGGAGTACGTGAGCCGGGTTCCCGCCCCGGCAATCGGATTGAACGGTCCGTTGGCGGTCACAACGGACGAAACCTACCGTGCTACCCCGACTGCGACAGCCGGGGGGTCGCGTTCTGACCTGTACTGGCCCAGCGCTGACCAGGCGTCCCGACCGCAGCTCGGCACCGGCGCACCTCGGACGGACGGTTCGTCTGGTGCCGATTGCACGGGCGCGCTCACTCGGCCGTGCAATCGGCCGAGCCAAGCGTCGAGTTGGCTGAGCAGACTTAAACCGAGACTCATTGGTCTACTGTTCGCTCGATGCGGCGAAGTATTCCCGCGCAGTCGGCGCGAGTAGCAGCCCGACGAGCACAATGTTCAGCGCGACGCCGAAGAATGCCTGTGGCACGCCCGCGCCGTCGCTGAGCAGCGGCGGCACGATCGCGGACAGGGCGTTCAGCATCCCCAACACCACCGCGGTGGTACGTGCCCAGGCCCGCCCGCGCAGGACGGCCCGGGCGAGCAACATGTTGACTATCCCGGCGATCATGGCGACGAAGCCGGCGATCTTGAGCGGATAGCCCAACGCGGAGCCCTCGCCGACGATGGACGCGACACAACCGAGCGCGACGGCAGCAACCCCGCCGATGTACAGCATCGCGGCGGCGCCGGTGACCGTGCCGGGTCGGACCGGGGACGCCGGCCCGATTGGTGAAAACCCATCGACCGGTGTCTGCGGCTCGTCGTATTCGTCGTATCCCTGGCGGGGCTCCGTCACCGCATCCACGGTAGCGGATCAACGCGACTCACCAGACACTGCTCTGGTGCCGGGCGGCGTCGTCGATCGAGGCGATGCCGTCCAGCCTGCGCACCAGCGGGAGGCGCCAACAGCCACGGACTCATGATCACGCCAGCCTTTCGGGACGCTGCGCAACGCGTCCACACGCGCACGCTCATCGCGCGATCACGCGCCGTCCCCAGGCTGAGGCTGCGTACACGGTCGGACTGGGTCAGCAGCACGCGGCCACGATAGATCCCACGTTATCGCTGCGTGAGCCGGGCGAGGCGCCCTTGCCCATTGGCCGGGTACGCGAGGCTGGCTTCCGTCGCTACTGGTTGGCCGAGGGGGTCTCGATCCCCGGCCCCAGGGTGTCGCCGACACACCCGGCGCGGCCGTCGTGAAGTTGGCACGGATCGTCAAGAAGCTTGGCGTCGTTGGTCAAATTCCTGGTCGCTGACCGTGTCAGGGTATCGACGTACCTCGTGGTAGCCGACGCGCAGGCACTCTGCCGGCAGCAGCGCTTGCGGCGGCGGTGTCGTGCGGCGTCCGTACAGGTTCGCCTACGGACGTTGCTCGCGCCAGCGAACCCGTCCACCGAGCAAGCGGGAGCGCATCCGATGAGATCGACGTCCGTGCCCTCCGTCCCGGTGTATCGCAACCCTCGGGTGCTGCGTGATCCTGTCGGTCTGGTGGAGGAGCTTGGCCGCAGGTACGCAGCTCGACGAGGTCCTGCGCCTCCATCCAAGGGCGTGGATGCTGCCACGCGGCGTTGTACAGGACCCCCGGCTCGGCGACATCCAGGTAGGTCCGGGCGACACGGTCATCTCGCCGGTACCTCACGCACCGGCTGAGCGCTCTGTGGCCCGATCCACTGCGGTTCGACCCCGAGCGGTGGGCGTCGGGCGCACGCCCGGTTCACGGCTTCGCCTACTACCCCTTCGGCGGAGGCATCCATCGCTGCCTCGGCGCGTACCTGTTCGAGGCCGAGGCGCAGCTGGCGCTCGCGGCGCTACACACCGCGTTCCGGTTACGGGTCCGGGCGCCGCGCGGCACCGGCCGGAGGGCTCGATCGCGCTCCAGCCCCGCTATGACGTCCTGCTCGACCTGGCGTTGCGGGACTCCCAACCAAGCTGACCCGTCCCTACGCACGCTCCAGCGGACCGCAGCAGGTTGGCTGACGGCCCAGGGGCGACTGACGGCCCTCCTGTCCACGTCCCAAGGAGCTCCAAGGAGCTGTGTGGTGATATCGCGGCGGTCCCGCTGGCGCACAACCTCGCTGCAGCGCAGGCTCTACGTCCAAGTTGGCGTGTTGGTCGCGCTGTGGTCGTTCGCGGCCTGGGTAACCGTCAATGCCGGCCTGACTTTGGCCTGGGCCGGGACGCTCAACTCGACCATGGCTGAACCCGCTGAGCCGCTCGAGGTGGCGCTGCAGGCAGAGCGCAAGGCAAGCGTGCGGTTTCTGTCCGCGCCCAGCGCACACAGCCGCCAACCGCTGTTGACAAGCCGGCAGGAGGCCGAGACGCGGGCCGCCACGTTCGTCCGGGCAGCGCACAGCCGGCTGGCCAATCTCGCCGCCGGCGACGAACTGGAGCACCGCGTCGACGACCTTACGGCCGCCCTCGCCAGCCTCGCCCAGACCAGGGCCGCAATCGACGCCCACCAGATCCAACCGGCGGCCGCGGCGGAGGCGTTCACCGGCACCCTCAACCAGTTGCGAGCCGCCTACAAGATCATGGCGCGTCTCGACGACGTAGAGGTCATGCAACACGCCGAGACCCTGATCGCCCTTTCGCGGGCCTGGGAGCTCATGTCCCAAGAGGACGCGCTAATGGCCGGAGTCCTGGCGACGGGGCAACTCACCGACGCCGACCAGACGCAGATCACCTACCTGGTGGGCGCCTGGCGCGCCGCCGCTGCTGACGCCATCGCCGAGCTCCCTCAACCGATCCAGGCCGAGGCAATCCAGGTCACCACCAGCGACGTGGTCGGCCGACTGCGCGCACTCGAGGAACGGGTGGTCACCGCGCGCCCTGGCGGGCCAGCCCCGGTCACCGCCGAAGAGTGGTCCGCGGCGATGGACCCGGCGCGCACGCAGGTGCGCGCCGTAGTGGTGACCGCCGGCAACGAGCAGGTGGTCGCACAGACCACCGTGATCGCCGCCGGAATCGGCGTGCGGCTCTTGCTCGTCGTCGTCATCGGTCTCGTGTTGGTGCTCATGCTTGTTCGCGGCTGGCGCGACCAGGCCCGCCGACTGACCGGGCTGCAGCTCGCGGCGCGTCAACTCGCCGACGAGCGGCTGCCCTCGTTGGTGGCACGTCTCGGCCGCGGCGAGACGGTCGACGTTGCGGCGGAAGCGCCCCCGCTGGACTTCGGCGCGGACGAAATCGGTCAGGTCGGTGACGCATTCGCCGCTGCCCAACGCACCGCAGTCGACGCCGCGGTGCAGCAAGCGGAACTTCGGCGTGACGTCCGTGAGATGTTCCTCAACATCGCCCGCCGTTCGCAGTCGTTGCTGCACCGGCAGATCACCGCACTCACCGACATGGAGCAGCACGAGAAGGACGAAGACGTCCTGGCCAAGTTCTACGTCCTGGACCACCTCGCCACGCGCATGCGCCGCCACGCGGAGAACCTGATCGTGCTGTCCGGGGCCAACCCGGCCCGGACCTGGAAGCAACCACAGCCGGTCCTCGATGTGATCCGGGCCGCGCTCGGTGAGGTCGAGGGCTACCAGCGGGTACGACTGGGGTTGGTCGGCGATGCCAACGTTGCCGGCCGGGCCGTCCGCGACGTCGCCCACCTGCTGGCCGAGCTCATCGAGAACGCGCTGGCGTTCTCACCGCCCACCGCTCCGGTCGAGGTCAGCGGGCAGACCGTCGGCACGGGTTACGGCATCGACATCGAGGACCGCGGCCTGGGCATGGCCGCCGACGATCTCGACGACATCAACAGCCGCCTCGCCGCCCCCGCCGAGATCAAACTGTCGCAGACCACCCAGCTCGGCCTGGCCGTGGTCAGTCACCTCGCCGACCGGCACGGCATCCGAGTCCGGCTCAAGCCCTCGCCCTACGGCGGCATCACCGCTGTCGTCGTCGTCCAGGCGAGCCTGATGACCGGCCCGGCCGAGGACGCCGACGACCTGCAGCATGCCGCACGGGCGGCCACCGCGCCGGGCTCCCCGCCCACGCAGTGGCCGGTGGCGGTCCCGTCCGCTCCGGCACCAGGTGAGCGGGCCGCACACCGATTGGATGAGAAGACGTCCGCACCATCCGCCAGCACCGGCACGGTGCAGGCATTGCCGAACCGCCGCCGGCAGGCACACCTGCACGAGCGGCTGCGCGGCGACGCAGATGACTCAGCGAGCTCGACCGACCAGGGTCGGCTCGACCCCGACGACGCGGGGCAGCGAATGGCCGCCTTCCAGGCCGGAACCCGGTCCGCTCGGGCGGCGATCGCCGGACCGGACCGGCCGCGCGCCGTGAATTCGCATGACGACCGAGAGGGACATACGTCGTGGAACGTGACCTGACCTGGCTGCTGGAAGATCTCGTACATCGCGTTGGCGGCATCGACCACGCTGTGGTCCTGTCGGCTGACGGCCTCGTCCTTACCGCGTCGACCCAGCTGCACCGGGACGGGGCTGAACACCTGGCGGCGATCGCGTCGGCCGTACACAGCCTCGCCAAAGGGCTTAGCGCTCAGTTTCCGGTGGGGTCACCGAAACAGGCCCTCCTCGAGCTGGAGGATGCGTACTTCCTCGTCACTGCGGCTGGGCCGCGCGCATATCTGGCGGTACTGGCCGGCCGTGACGCCGAACTCGGCATGATCACCTATGAGATGGTCACCCTGGTTGACCGGGCCGGGTCGTTCCTGGCGGCCGCACAGCGTGAGCCCGTCACCACGACACCGTGAGCGGCGCAGACGAGGAGTGGGCGGACGGGGACCCGGGCCCCCTCGTCCGCCCCTACACACTCACCCAGGGCCGCACCCGCACAAACGGCACAGTCGACCTCGTCGCGCTGGTGACGGCGACCGGCATCGTCCCCCCGATCACCTCTGGCCTCGGACCCGAGCATCAAACGATCTTGCGCCTGTGCCAGCACATGCCCTTGTCGGTCGCCGAGCTCAGCGCGCACATGCACGTGCCGCTCGGCGCCGTCCGCGTCTTGCTCGGCGATCTGCACGCGCAGCACCTCGTGCAGATCAGCGAGGCCGCCCCAGACGCTCTGAACACGCCAATGCTCGAAGCGGTGCTCGCCGGCCTACGACGGCTGTGATCCCCGGGCGACGACCACTGGCGCAGGCTATTTGTAGGCGGATGCACGCGAGAGGACACCTACGCGATGGTTAGCACGGAGCTCCCGGCCGTGATCAACGCCGACCGCAACAAGGTGATCGGGATGGCGCGGTGGTCGACCCGGTGCCGGGGAACGTTTTGTTGACCCGGTGGAGCTGACCGAGGAGGCGATGCCAGGTGCCGGTCAGCAGCCCGCCGGGATAGAGCTTAAGTCGACCTAGCTGGCTCGTCGGCCGCTCGCACTGTTACCGCGGTCTTGCTTGGTCGGTGCCGCCACTGGCAAAGGTGACCGGTGTGTCGGAGGCTCTGCCGTCGGCCGCACCGTGACCGCCGAGCATCGCCGTTCCCGTGGCGAGTTCGCTGGCGACGACCCAATGTCACGAACGCCGCGCAACTGTTTCCGCAGGGCGGGCGCTGAAAGGAAAGCTGGAGGTACCTGATGCAGATGTTGATCGGGGTAGTGTGCAGATCGCACGCCGGTGAGGTGCCGGTCATGACAGCGTGGCGTGCGGTGCATTGATGGGTCAGCAGCCAAACGTGTTGACCCCGGAAGTCTCGCCACGCCATTTGCTTGGTGCGGAACTGCGAAGGTGGCGGGTACAACGCCAGCTTTCAGCCGCCAAGCTGGCTTCATTGATCTATGTGAGTCCTGACCTTCTACTACGAATCGAGCGGGCAGAACGTCGGGCATCCCTAGAACTGATCGTGGCCTGCGATGCCGCGTTGAATACAGGCGGCGCGCTTTGCCAGCTACAGAGATTGAATCGTCTTGTTTAGAGTCAGGCCGGCGCGGCGTGTCGGCGTGACCGTGGCCGATGGGTGGCGTATCTGGTTCAGGTGCGCTATCCCGATGGTGGTGGGCTGACGGCCGAGGGCCGGGCCCGACGTGAGGCGGTCCGGTTGCAGGCGGCGGCGTTGTTTGCTCAGGACGTGCCGGTACCGATGCCTGGGCCGCCCCGCCCGAGGTTCGGGGTCTGCGAGAGGCTGTGCGCCACCGGTGCAAGCTGGTGGCGCTGCGCTCCGGGCTCAAAGCGCAGGTCCATTCCGTGCTCGCCAAGCAAGGCGTGCGGGTGGCTATGTCTGACCTGTTCGGCGTCGGCGGGCAGCAACTACTCGACGATCTGCAGCTCGACGCGCCGTTCAGCGCGCGGCTGTTGTCACTTCGCCGGCTCATCGATGCGGTCGCCCTCGAGATCGACATTGCGGCCAAGCGCACCGCCGCCCAGTTGAAAGACCCATCCGGGCTACCAGGCGATCCAGGCGTTGCCCGGCGTTGGGGCGGTGCTCGCCGCGGTGTTCGTGGCCGGGATGTCATCCGCTTCGCCCGGCCGCAACAGCTGTGCTCGTGGGCCGGCATGACCCCCAAGCGCCGGGAGTCCGACACCAAGGTCCACCGAGGGCCCATCACCAAGCAGGGCAACACCCTGGTCTGGTGGGCTGCGGTCGAGGCCGTCCAGCGCGTGCACAGCGGGCCCATCGCGCGGACCCGCACGCGCATCGGCGAACGCCGCGGCAACAACATCGCCAAGGTTGCCGGCGCCCGCGAACTGCTTACCCTGGTCTTCTACGGCCTACGCGACCGGCACATCCGTTGCCTGGCCCAAGCTGCGTGAGCCCCCAGCCCGGCGCGGCCAGGCGCGAGGTCGTGGAGGGTCTGACCCCCACCCCGGTGGCACGGTCGACCACAGTTGATTGACGCCGCCTGGTCGCGGCCGTAACACACTCCATGCCGCCCCCGGCCGCGGCGAAGGGATGACCGGCAACCGGACCCCCGGTTCCGCCAACCGTCCATTTCGGACGATGGAGAACGCGGCCCCTCACAACCCCACAGTCGTCGTTCCCGACGCGCCGATTCTGCGCCGCCCGGGGTCGGCGTCAAGACCGAGCCCGCTACGCGGGTCGACCTGTGGTCGAGTCTTGACCCCGACCCCCTGCCGGCGTTTGTCCGCACCGAGCCGGGAAACGGCCCAAACCGGTCATAGGCCAGCAGGCATCGAGGGGTTGTCCGTTCCTTCAGGGATGACACTCCTCCGGTGCTGGCGGGCGCCCTCTCTGCCGCGATCCGAACGTGGCCGCACTCCACCGATAACTCAGCGTGAGTGGCGGGACGGCGACCGTCGGGTCGGCGGTCGCCGCAGCATCGGCGGGCCAGGCGCCCGACATGTGCACGTCTGGCGTACTTGATTCTGCGTCGGCACCCGTACGCCGAAAACGCGCCACGGAGGGAATCCCCAGATGTCGGCAGGGCTTTGCGTGCGTCCGTCCACCAGTCCGTCCGGACGACCAGCAATCGCGCGATGTGGACAGATTGTCTGTCTGCATCGCCGGCATGGACGTACCCGGCCTCTCTCCTGCTCAATGAAACATGGGCGCCGTCTTCATGGCTCGGACGCTGTCTCTTTCGACTTCAAGGTGCAAGACTCGCAACACAGCCAACAACTTCGACCTGTAGGCGATGACCGTGAGACTTCCCCGGCGCCGCAAGCAGTCTCCTCCACGTAGGTACGCGTTGCTGAAGCCACCGGCCTGGACGGCGAATCTCCCGCCGGACACGCCGTGGTTCGAGGCGGATCTGCAGGTTTCTGGACCGGGCCTGACGCCTCAGGAGTTCGTCGACCTAATCAATGGAATCCTCATGGAGATTGAGAACCGTACCCGGGGGGCCACAGCTCACGCCTCAGCTAACTGGAGCGCCGCTCCGGGCTGCGGCGACATCAAGTCCCTAAACACGTAGCGCAGCGTCTTCGGAGACTAGATCGTGTGTAGCCCTGCTGAGGACTGGGCAAGCCTCGTGACATGAGTCGATCAGATACGCGTGGATGGAGCCACGGTAAGCGTGGACTGCGGATGGCAGGTCGATGGCGCTGCGGCGTGGCCGTAGCCGCTGTATCGCGTCGCGCACGGCGAGGATATCCACTGGTGTGCGACCGGCCAGGCTCATGCCTGCCGCCTGACCTACCCGACGTCGCTCCCCACCGGACGGCTGAGGCATCGGCGACATAAGATCTATTTTACCGAACTGCCGCTATTGGAAACGTCTCGCCCATGTCCCGCGCAGCATGATAACGGCCGTGCCCCGGGCGCCGGGATTGCCCGCGCAGTCGGCGAGTGCGCGAGTGTTGCTCCACCAGCTTGCCGATCGACGACCGGCTCCCGCGGCGGTCCACGACCTGCGAGATACTGCGCGACGCCTGATCCTGGGAGGGGCGGATTTGATGGTTGCGATCATGCCGGCGACGCCTACGCACGTTCCATTGATCCTGCGATTGCTACAGGAAATGGACACCTACTACGGCGATATCAGAATCGACAGCGACGAATCAGGATCGGCTCAAGTCAGCGAGCACCTGTTCGGTGGGACGCCATCCAGCCAAGCGATCGTCGCCATCGACGGCAACGACGTGATCGGACTAGCGAGCTTCTCATTCGTCTGGCCAGCTCAGCCCTGATCCACCGATGGGATTGATGTGAGCACGAGGGCCCGGATGCGATGATGCCCCCGCGAGCTGGAAAGATAGAGGTTCTTCAGGCTTCTATCGTCCAGTTCGAGAGGGCACCGTCAGG
>NZ_BAABAT010000050.1:0-77430 GCF_039537565.1 Dactylosporangium darangshiense | reverse complement strand
GCCAGGATCAAACTCTCCAACAAAACCTAATTGGTGAGCAAATCACCCGGCAACAAACATGTTGTCACCAAAGGAATCCCAGACACGCAACCCCACAAACGGGGCCCGTGCCACGGGGTAATAATCATTTGGCACTGGCTTAACAAGCACCCTGTTGAGTTCTCAAACAACCAACACACACCGCCGAGGGTCGCGATCGCTCGCTAGCCTCATCCGGGGCAACTTCTCTACTTTACCAGCTCGCTCGCCGTTGTCAAGTCCGTGTCCGAACCTTCGCACTTCGAGCGGTTTCCCGAGCATAGCAAGGACGCCGTCTCCGGCGATCTTGTTTCGGGAGATCCGGTCGCACCGGCCGGCATTGAATCTCTCATGCCCGCCCGGCTCGCTACCGGCTTTACAACCTTACCAGCCCGATCCGTCCTGTCAAGGTCGCGATTTCCGCTTGTCGACCGTCTGAACCGTTTCTCCCGCGCGCGCCAACCGCGCCGTTTCCGGCGGGAGGTCTGCTCGGGATTTCGGTGGGACGGCCGGCTCTTGCGAGCCCGCCCGGTTCCCCACCGGCTGGAGTACCTTACCCGGTCGGCTTCGCGACCGCCAAATCGGCGTTCGCACCTACCGGTTCGGTACTAACCCGACAAACTGGTTGTTTCCGCCCAGCCCCTCGGACCTGGAGAACCATACGGACCCCGCGCTGCCCGCGTCAAATCCGCCGGTTGGCGAGGCTCGGCAGCGTCTCCCGGATCTCCGCGAGGCGTTCGAGGTCCAGTTCGGCGAAGGTCACGCCGACCACATCCGGTGCCTGCGCGATCACCGTGCCCCACGGGTCGACGACCATGCTGCGCCCGAAGCACGTGCGGTCGGGGTCGTGGTTGCCGATCTGCCCGGCGGCGAGCACGTAGCACTGGTTCTCGATGGCCCGGGCGCGCAGCAGGACCTCCCAGTGGTCCCGGCCCGTGTGCAGCATGAACGCGGCCGGCACGACGAGGACGTTCGCGCCGTCGATCGCCAGCCTGCGGTACAACTCGGGAAACCTCAGGTCATAGCAGATCGACAGCCCGAGTCGGACGCGCTCGACCTCGGCGATCGCCGTCGATGCGCCTGGGGCGACCGTCGCCGACTCCTGGTAAGAGACGCGCCCGGGGATCTCGACGTCGTAGAGGTGGATCTTTCGATACGTCGCGGCGAGCGCGCCGGAGCGATCGAAGACGAGGGTGGTGTTGTAGGTGTGCTCGGCGTCCGGCCCGGCCTCGTGGAACGAACCGGCGTGCACCCACATCCCGAGCTCGTGCGCGGCGTCGGCGAAGAAGGCTGCGAACTCGCCGTCGACGGGCTCGGGCTTCGGCGCGGAGTGCGCGCGGCCGAGATAATCGACATACTCCGGCAGCACCGCCAGGTCGGCGCCCCCGTCGGCCGCCCGCTGCAGCAGCGTTCGGGCCACCCGGAGGTTCTCGGCCCGGTCGTCACGGGCGTTGAGCTGACACACCGCTACGCGCATACGAGCCAGCCTACGTTCAGCCCGCGGTGAGCACGAGGGCCAACGCGGCGAGGCCCAGCCCGGTGATCTGCAACGGGCGCATCCGCTCGCGGTCGACGGCCAAGGCGAGCACGACGGTCGACACCGGGTAGAGCGAGGCGAGCGGCGCGGCGACGCTGAGCACCCCGTGGCGGACCGCGAACAGATAGAGGGCGTTGGCGGCGACGTCGAAGGCTCCCGCGGTACCACTGAGGATAAATGTGCGGCGCGAAACAGTCACCGGAACGCGAAGCGCGCGCATGGCCACGAGCAGTCCGCTCACGCCCGCCACCCGGCCCGCCAGCAGTGGCCACATGCCGGAGGCGTCGGAGGTCTGTGCGATGAGCGTGAAGTACCCGCCGAACAGGACTCCGGACAGCAGGGCCAGGCCCACCAGCGCACGCGAGGCGTGTGACCCGTCGCGCGGGCCGGCGCTGACGAGGGTGATGGCGGCCACTGCCAGCACGGCCCCGCCGAGGGCGAGCGCCGACGGAAGACGATCGAGGAAGAGCCCGAGCAGCAGCGGTACCGCGGCAGTCGTCGTCGCCGTCAACGGCGCCACGACGGACATCGCCCCGCCGGCGAGCGCCCGGTAGAAGATCACCAGCCCGGCGTTGCCGACGATTCCGGAGGCGGCACCCCACGCCAGGTCGGCGGCGCTCGGCAGACCCGTCCCCGAGATCAGCAGCCAGGCGGCGACGAGCGGGATGCCGACGGTCTCGGCGACGAGCGCCACGACGAACGAGTCGGCGCGCTGGCTCGCCTTGCCGCCCGCGAAGTCACCCGCTCCCCAGACGAGGGCGGACGCGGCGGCACACAGCAAGAACAGCACGCGGCAACGATATCCGCAGCGACAAGCCGATGTCGCGAATTGTTCCGTCGCCGCGACACGCTCCGACAACGAATTCCCTGGTCAGCCCGGCCAGGATTCCGCAGTGTCGCGATCACGCTCAGCTGGAGGATGGTGCCGCGCCACGTCCCCTGACGACGAAATCCCCGGCCGAGTCGGCCGGGGATTCGTAGTGGCGGCGGTCAGGCCGACTTTTCCTCGCGGTCCGCGCGGCGGCGGCCGGCGCGGTGCGCGGCCAGGTCCCGCGGGACGATCGTCGGGATGACCTTCTCGAGGACGACCTCGCGAGTGATCAGCACGCGGGCGATGTTCGGGTTGCTCGGCACCTCGTACATCACGGAGAGGAGAACCTCCTCCATGATCGCCCGCAGGCCGCGGGCGCCGGTGCCGCGCAGGATGGCCTGGTCGGCGATCGACTCGAGGGCCTCGGGCGCGAACTCCAGCTCGACGCCGTCGAGCTCGAACAGCCGCTGGTACTGCCGGACGAGCGCGTTGCGCGGCTCGGTGAGGATCTTGACCAGCGCGTCGCGGTCGAGGCTCTTGACGCTCGTGATGACCGGCAGGCGCCCGATGAACTCGGGGATCAGGCCGAACTTGAGCATGTCCTCCGGCATGACGTCGCCGAAGGCGTCGTCGGCGGTCCGGTCGGTGATCGAGCGCAGGTTGGCGCCGAAGCCGGTGCCGCCCTTGCCGACGCGCTGCTGGACGATGCGGTCCAGGCCGGCGAAGGCGCCGCCGCAGATGAACAGCACGTTGGACGTGTCGATCTGGATGAACTCCTGGTGCGGGTGCTTGCGCCCGCCCTGCGGCGGCACGTTGGCGACCGTACCCTCGATGATCTTCAGCAGCGCCTGCTGCACGCCCTCGCCGGAGACGTCCCGGGTGATCGACGGGTTCTCCGACTTGCGCGCGATCTTGTCGACCTCGTCGATGTAGACGATGCCGGTCTCGGCGCGGCGGATGTCGTAGTCGGCGGCCTGGATCAGCTTCAGCAGGATGTTCTCGACGTCCTCGCCGACGTATCCCGCCTCGGTCAGCGCGGTGGCGTCGGCGATCGCGAACGGCACGTTGAGCATGCGCGCGAGCGTCTGGGCCAGGTGCGTCTTGCCGCAGCCCGTGGGGCCGATCAGCAGGATGTTGGACTTGGCGAGCTCGACGCCGTCGCCGCCGGAGCTGCTGCCGGACTCGGCCTGGACCCGCTTGTAGTGGTTGTAGACCGCCACCGCGAGGGCCTTCTTGGCCTGGTCCTGACCGACGACGTACTGGTCGAGGAAGGCGCAGATCTCCATCGGCTTGGGCAGCTCGTCGAACTTGACGTCGCCCGACTCCGCCAGCTCTTCCTCGATGATCTCGTTGCAGAGATCGATGCATTCGTCGCAGATGTAGACGCCGGGTCCGGCGATCAGCTTCTTCACCTGCTTCTGCGATTTGCCACAGAAGGAGCACTTCAGTAGGTCGCCGCCGTCGCCGATCCGTGCCACCTACGATCTCCCTGCCTTCGGCCGGACCCTACGTCCGGATCGCATCTCTCTACCGCGTGCGGTTGTGGCCACGCTGGCTTCTGCCTCGACGTTACCTGGTGGGCGCCCGTATTCCGACCCCCTACGCGGGGGTGTCTTTTAGCCGGGCGCCCGACGGCGCGTCGCAGGCCCGCTGACCACCGGTTTTACGTCGCGCCTGCACACCGATGCGACTCGCCGGTAACCTCATCGGCTCGCCGAACCCCGAGGTTGGGCGAGCCGATGAGGGTCGTGCTACGCGTGGATCAACTGCTCGACGCCACCAGCGCGGACTTCTTGCGGCTGACCAGGATGTTGTCAACCAGGCCGTACTCCTTGGCCTCCTCGGCCGTCAGGATCTTGTCCCGGTCGATGTCCTTGCGGACCTTGTCGATGGGCTGGCCGGTGTGGCGCGACACCATCTCCTCCAGCTGCGTGCGCATCCGCATGATCTCGCGCGCCTGGATCTCGATGTCCGAGCCCTGCCCGTAGCCACCCTCGGTGGCCGGCTGGTGGATGATGATCCGCGAGTTGGGCAGCGCGAGGCGCTTGCCGGGCGTGCCGGCCGAGAGCAGCACCGCGGCCGCGCTGGCCGCCTGGCCCAGGCAGACCGTCTGGATGTCGGGCCGCACGTAGAGCATCGTGTCGTAGATCGCCGTCATGGCCGTGAACGAGCCGCCGGGCGAGTTGATGTACACGATGATGTCCCGGTCCGGCTCGTTGCTCTCCAGCGTCAGCAGCTGCGCCATCACGTCGTTGGCCGACGCGTCGTCGATCTGCACGCCGAGGAAGATGATCCGGTCCTCGAACAGCTTGTTGTACGGGTTGGTCTCCTTGATGCCGTAGGACGTCCGCTCGACGTACGACGGCAGGATGTAGCGGTTGTGCACCTCGCGCAGCGCCGGCGGCAGGCTCAGGTCGGTCATGGCTTCCTCGCTCCTCAGGCCAGTGTTCCGGCGCCTTCCGGAGCCTGCTGGGCCCCGGTGATCACCTTGTCGATGAAGCCGTAGTCCCGCGCCTCTTCGGCGGTGAACCAGCGGTCACGGTCGGAGTCGGCCTCGATCTGCTCGAGCCCCTGCCCCGTGTGGAACGCCACGCGCTCCTGGAACATG
The DNA here is from genome assembly GCF_039537565.1 of Dactylosporangium darangshiense. Classification (NCBI taxonomy): domain Bacteria; kingdom Bacillati; phylum Actinomycetota; class Actinomycetes; order Micromonosporales; family Micromonosporaceae; genus Dactylosporangium; species Dactylosporangium darangshiense. The sequence goes on along the minus strand of NZ_BAABAT010000050.1, from coordinate 72,456 downwards.
CGCTTCGTGTAGAGCATTTGCTCGGCCTGGATGGCAATGTCGGAGGCCGTGCCCCCGATGCCGCCGGACGGCTGGTGCATCATGATCCGCGCGTGCGGCAGGGCCATGCGCTTGCCCGGCGCACCGGCGCACAGCAGCAGCTGGCCCATGGAGGCGGCCATGCCCATCGCAACAGTCGCCACGTCGTTGGTGACGAACTGCATGATGTCGTAGATCGCCATGCCCGAGTAGACGGAGCCACCGGGCGAGTTGATGTACAGCCAAATGTCGCGCTCCTCGTCCTCTGCGGCGAGCAGCAGCATCTGGGCGCAGATCCGGTTGGCGACCTGGTCGTTGACCTCGCTGCCCAGGAAGATGATCCGTTCCTTGAGCAGCCGGTTGAACACCGAGTCGTCGAGCGTCAGGCTCGTGTCCGCGCCCCGACCGCGCCCGTTGGGCGCGGCACTGACTGGCGACGCTGGAATATGCAGGTCGGTCATGGCAGCCCTTCGCAAGAGTCTTGTACTTGCCGACCCTAACCGGTGCGGGCTGCGGCAGCTTCCCATGCTGACCGCATTTCGCTATGAGCGCACCGTGGTGAAGGCCGGGGCTTTTGCCCCGGCCTACAACGTTAGTGGTTGTGACCCTCGTGGTCGCCGTGATCGTGACCCTCGTGGTCCTCGACCGCACCCCGAAGGTCATCCAGGCTGAGGGAGGTGCCGTCGCTGTCCACGATCTTCACCCGCTCGAGCACCAGCCCAAGGGCCTTGCCGCGGCGCACGTCGCCGAACACGGCGCCGGCCACGCCGGCCTGCACCAGCTGGTCGTAGTACTGCTGGGGCCCCATGCCGGCACGCTGCGCCCGGTGCACGATCTCGTGACCGAACTCGTCGTCGCTGACCTGGATGTCCTCGGCGTCGGCCAGGGTGTCGAGCACCAGCTGCACCTTCACGCCCTCGACGGCCGCCTCGTTGAGCTCGGCGTCCATCTCCTCCTCGGTCTTGCCCTCGGTCTGCAGGTAGTCCTCGAACGACGCGCCGATGCGCTGCAGCTGGTCGTTCATCGACTCCTTGCGCGACTCGACCTCGTCCTTCACCACGCCCTCGGGCGCGGGCACGTCGGTCGCGTCGATCACGGCCTTGAGAGCGAGGTCACGGGCCGAGTACAGCTGCTCCATCCGCTTCACCCGGGTGAGCCGCGTGCGCAGGTCTTCCTTCAGCTCGTCCAGCGTGTCGAACTCGCTCGCGAGCTGGGCGAACTCGTCGTCGAGCTCCGGCAGCTGCTTGTCCTTGACCGACTTCACGCTCACCGCCACCTCGGCGTCGCGGCCTTCGTGCTCGCCGCCGACCAGCTGGGTCGTGAACGTCGTCGAGTCGCCGGCACCCATGCCCACCAGCACGTCGTCCAGCCCCGGCACCAGCTGCCCGCTGCCCACCTCGTGAGACACGTTGGTGGCGCTGCCGCCCGGCACCTCCTCGCCGTCGACGGTCGCCTCCAGGTCGATCTGGACGTAGTCGCCGACCAGCGCCGTGCGCTCGACCGTCTTCAGCGTCGCGAACCGGTCCCGCAGCCCCTTGAGCTGCTCCTCGACGTCCTCGTCGCTGACGACCAGCGCGTCGACGGTGACCTCGATCGCATCCAGGTCCGGCAGCGTGATCGCCGGCCGCACATCCACCTCGGCCGTGAACTTCAGCGGCTGCCCGTCGGCGAACTCGGTGATCTCGACCTCGGGCCGCCCGAGCGTCTTCACCTCGTGCTCGCGCACCGCGGCGAGAATCTGCGTCGGGATGACCTCCTGCACGGCCTCGTTGAGGACCGCACCGCGCCCCACCCGCTGGTCGATGACCGCCGTGGGCACCTTGCCACGACGGAACCCGGGGATGTTGACCTGCGAGCCGATCTCGCGGTAAGCCTTCTTGAGACTCGGCTCCAGCTCGGCGAACGGCACCTCGATTTCGAGCCGCACGCGAGTCGGGCTCAGGGTCTCGACGGTGCTCTTCACAGAACTTTCTCCCTCATTGCTACGGCTGATGGTCTTGGGGCTTGCGCGTTTGACTTGTTCCCGGTCGGGGTGGCGGGATTTGAACCCACGGCCCCTCGCTCCCAAAGCGAGTGCGCTACCAAACTGCGCTACACCCCGGTGGTGTGCGTCGGCTAGTGTATGCGCTCGCTCGGGCGGCGCGCCCCTCGGTATGCCGGTATCGCACACTGTGGACCCCCCGCCCGAAGCACCGGTGGTCGGAACCCGCTACTCTTGACCCCGGTCGCCACACACGGCCGACCATGCGGGCGTAGCTCAATGGCAGAGCTTCAGTCTTCCAAACTGACGGTGGGAGTTCGATTCTCCTCGCCCGCTCTGTGTCTGCTGGCCGCTGCGCTCGCCCGGGGGAGCTTCGCTCCACCCGATCCCCCTCAAAACCCGCGGCGGAGTGCCCAGCGACCCACGAGTCCTCGGTTTCAGAAGCGGCGGGTGTACTCGCAGAGCCTCACTCGTGCCACTTGTCCACGGTCGGCTCGAAAACACCCAGAAAGTCCTACTGTGGCTCATCCGCTCCCAGTCGCCGCATCGCCGGCGCTGGTCTAGCCCGAACCATCCGCCGTCGGCGGCGGGTCGCAGCGAGAGCCGATGCCCGAGGTCTTCTGGCTTATGCAGCGTCGGATGTACTGCGTGCCGGCGACCTGCTGTTTGTCCCCGCCACCGACGCCGCCTGAAGCCCGGCTGAAACACGGACCAACCGCAGTTGCACAGCTGAGTTTCAGTTGACGACGCCGAGGCGACGCAGATCAGCAGCGATGTCGGACACCTCAAGGAGGTTGCCCTGCGCAACCGCAAGCATCATGGCCTCGGCATCATCGACGTTCACGTCCGGCACGCCTGAGCCGGTGTTCAAGACGACGAACGTCACTGCCGAAGCCCACGCCAGCCGCTTGTTCCCGTCGATCAAGGCATGATTCGCGCACAGTGAGTGCAGCAACGCGGCGGTCTTGCTGGCCGGATCGGGGTATGCCTCCTGGCCGAAGACATTCGTCTGCGGCCTCGCGGCGGCCGATGAGAGCAGGCCGTAATCGCGAACCTTGGCCGGACTTCCGATCACGGCTGCGGCGATGACGAGCAAATCGTCGACATCGAGGTAGACGGTCACTGGGCAAGCCTGTCCAGCAACTCCCTGTGGCGCTCGGCAACTTCCGCAGCGATCGCTCCGACAGCGGCCCGCTTGTCGCGGGCACGGACGTACTGTTCGACAGCAACGATGATGGTGGCGTTTGCTGAACGGTGCTCCGCCTCAGCAACCCTCTTGAGACTGGCGTGCAGCTCGTCCGGCAGCGTTACCGTCGTGGTCGTCATAGGAAAATCGTAGGACTTTCGTATGAGTCCGTCTACCACGCCGGTTGGCTTGGTGGATTAACGCGAACAGCCGCATCGCGACCGTCCTGGACGCCGAGCGTCCCCTCGTCAACGTGTCCGGCGGGGCGACCAGGGCAAGTACCGCTTCGCCGCTACTACCAGGGGCGCCTTCGCGTCCGAGAAAAGACCTACAGGTCGTAGATCGCGAGCAGATCCGGGCTTTCCCGTGACAGCACCGCGTCCACCGCCAGGAACGGCGAGCTGGCGGCATCGAGCACGGTAATCAGACATACCGCCACGTGCCGCCGCTCCCGTAGTGCGAGGGTGACGATCTCGGCCTCGGTGGCGGCGCGCGCCCCGACCCGCTCGATGACCCGGTGCGCGGTGATTCCGTTGCGCCGTTCTATGTACGGCACCAGCCCGCCGTCGCAGGACACGTCGACCTTGTCCGTCAGAGCGGTCGACACGAACACGGTGCTCATTCCGACCGGCCTCGAATCGTCGGCGGTGAGCAGATATCGCGCGGCCAGGAGCGAGGCCCCCGTTGCCTGGTTCAGCGCCGCGGCGATGCGCGGCGAGGCCACCACCCGCCGTTCCCCGACGAGCGAGGCCCGCTGATCGGGCTGCAGGAGATAGCGGGCTCGAAGCGGCAGCGCGGTGAGACTCGCGGCGGGCCGCCCGAGGACGATGCGGCCTTTCCCTTGGACTCCGCGTAACCAGCCTTGCCGTCGCAGGTACCGCAGCGCACGGACAACGGTGGAGCGGGAGGTGCGGAACTCCTCGGTGAGTTGGGCTTCGCTGGGCAGGAGTTCTCCGACGGCATATAACTCGCGGTCGATACGACTCTGCAGAGCAACAACGATCTCGGCGTACTTCGGCGACACGGCTGCGGCAACCTCTCGAAAGACGGCTGCGAACCGCATTCAAAAGCCTACCGACCGCAAACCGTCCCCGTCGATCCCGTTCCCAACAACGTTATCAATGGGATCGCTGGGCGAGGTCCAGAGCGTATTCGGGCCACCACTGGCCGGCCGGGGGTTCGCCGGCGCGGCAGGTGCCGTCGGACTCGCCGGGGCGCTTGATCCACAGCAGGGCGTCGACGCGGGTGTCGCCGGTGTTCGTCGTCGTGGGGGCCGCGCCGAGCAGGCGGCCCGGCGGGTTGCACCAGCGCGGGCCGCCGTCGATCTCGTCGCCGGTGCCGTCCACCGGGCCGGCGCCGTTGCGGCTGGTGTCGATGACGAAATGGGGTTTGCCCGGCGTGGCGTCGGAGACCTGTTTGCCGTACGCGACGTTCTCCGGCGTCGTGATGAAGTTTGCGACGTTCAGGGCGAAGCCGTCGGCGCCGTCGATGCCGGAGCGCTGCAGCGCCGTCGCGACCGTGCGCACGTCGGTGATCCAGCGCGGGTTGCCGGCGTCGAGGTACACCGCGGCCGACCCGGTCGCCTTGAGCACGGCGACAGCGTCGGAGAGCAGGGAGTAGCGCGACTCGGTCTCGCAGCCCTCGACCGCATGCGCGATCGCGTCCGGTTCGAGGATGACGGCGACCGGGCGGTTGCGCACGCCGCCGGCGAAGGCGCGGATCCACGCCTTGTACTCGTCCGGTGATGCGGCGCCGCCGGACGAGTACTTCCCGCAGTCGCGGTTCGGGATGTTGTACGCCACCAGGACCGGCAGCTGGCCCTGCGTCGCCGCGCAGGTCAGCACCGCGTCCACGCGGGCGCCGACGGTGCCGGGGCCGTCGCTGATCCACAGCGCGGCGGGGCGGTCGGCGATCTTGCGCAAGGATGCGGCGTCGGCGGCGCGCTGCTGGCCGGTCCAGCGCTCGACCTGCAGGACGGCCGGGCCGTTGGGGTCGACGAACAGGGGGCGGCCGGCGAGCGGGTTGGCCGGCGCCGCGGCCTGTGCGCCGGCGGAGGCGGGCGCACAGTTGCGGTAGCTCGCGGCGGCCGACGGCTCGGGCGGGTCCTCCTTGCCGCAGCCGGACACCAGGCCGAGTCCGCCCAGCGTCAGGGCGAGCATCACCGCCGCACGCGCCCCGCCACCCGCCACCGCGTTCGCCACCACGGGAGGGTACCCCGGCGCATCACCCGGACCGGGTTACCAGCATCACCGCCGATGTCGGCAACCCGGCTTTGGCCTATGCTCTGTGGCGGTCAGGGCCGGGGAAACCTGCATCAGCAAGGTCACGCAGCGAGAGGATCCCGTGACGGAGCCATTCGAGATCCCGGTGTTCGGGCGGTCCTGGGCGCGGTTGGAGAGCTATAGCCGCCTCGCCGGCCCGCTGAACCCTCCGCCCGCCGGGAAACCGTATCGGGTCCGTTACCGCGCGCAGCGCAAGGTCGACGGGCGGCGCCGCGTCGTCGGGTCGGTCCTGATCGCGGTCTTCAACATCTGCTTCGAGGTCATCTTCTGCGTCTGGCTGCTCCAGCCGGCGCACTTCGCGCAGACCAACCCGGGGCCGATCGCCGAGGCGGCCGGGATCGCCAACGTGTTCGTCATCTGCAGCATCGCGATCGTCGAGCTGCTGCGGCTGGTCAACGTGCTGTCGCTGTCGCTGGCCTCCATGACCGCGCGCGACCCGGTGCCGGTGACGCCCGACCCGAAGCTGCGGCTGGCGTTCCTGACCACGATCGTGCCCAGCAAGGAGCCGATCGCGGTCGTGCGCGACACGCTGCGGGCCGCCAAGCGCATCCGCCACCGCGGGGTGTTCGACATCTGGCTGCTCGACGAGGGCGACGACGACGACGTCAAGGCCATGTGCGAGGAGCTGGGCATCCGGCACTTCACGCGCAACGGGATCCGCCGGTACAACCGGCCGAAGGGGCCGTTCCGGGCGCGGACCAAGCACGGCAACTACAACGCGTGGGTGGACGCGCACGGCGACGACTACGACGTGCTGCTCGCCGTCGACCCCGACCACGTGCCGCTGGCCAACTTCGCCGAGCGGATCGTCGGCTACTTCCGCGACCCCGACGTGGCGTACGCGATCGGACCGCAGTGCTACAAGAACGGCGAGGCGTTCGTGACCCGCGCCGCCGAGTCGCAGCAGTTCCCGTTCCACAGCGTGATCCAGCGGGCGGCGAACCGCTACGGCACGTCGATGCTGGTCGGCACCAACAACGCGATCCGGATCTCGGCCCTGCGCAGCATCGGCGGGCTCAGCGACTCGATCACCGAGGACATGGCGACCGGGCTGATGCTGCACACCACGCGCAACCCGGAGACCGGGCGGCGGTGGAAGTCGGTGTACACCCCGGACGTGGTGTCGGCCGGCGAGGGCCCGTCGAGCTGGAACGACTACTTCAGCCAGCAGCGGCGCTGGTCGCGCGGCACGTTCGAGATCCTCCTGCGCACCTACTGGCGGCGCTTCTGGCGGCTGTCGCCGGGCGGCATGCTGCACTACACGCTGATCACGACCTTCTACCCGTCGATGGCGATCGGCTGGCTGCTGGGCATCGTCAACGCCATCCTGTTCCTGGGCCTGGGCGTCAGCGGCATGACGATCTCGCCGCAGCTGTGGTTCGCGTTGTACACCGACGCCACCGCCTTCTCACTCTGGCTCTACATCAGCAACCGGCAGTACAACGTGAGCCCCTACGAGCCGCCCGACTCCCGCGGCATCAAGGGCATGCTGATGTCGATCATCGCCGCTCCCATCTACGCCGTGCAGCTGCTCAGCACCGTCTTCCGCCGCCCGGCGCGCTTCGTGGTGACGCCGAAGGGCTCGAGCAGCACCCGCGACGGGCTGCGCACGTTCCGCAACCATCTGGGCTGGGTGGTGCTGCTGGTGGCCGCGATCGTGGTGTCGTTCGTGCGCGACTACGCGGCGCCGGCGTCGCTGCTGTGGCCGTGCGTGGCGCTCGTGGTGTGCCTGTTGCCGCTGGTCCTGTGGCGGCTGGACGCCCGGCTGGTGCGCGACCAGGCCAGCGCGGCCGCGCTGGAGCGCCAGGCCGACGGCTGGCGCCGACCCGCCGTGGTGCCGCAGGCCGGCACCCCGGAGCACGCCGGCGACATCACGATGGAGATCCCCAGCGCGCTGTTGAAGGAGCGCCTGGCCTCGCGCGGTTCGGGGCAGCTCGAGGACGTCGGCGCGACGATCATCATGCCGAAGGTCAACGATGTGCCGTCCCAGCGGCGGGCGCCGCGGATCGAGTATCGGGACGAATAAGCGTCGATCAGGCGGCTAGGGTCGGCCCATGGATGCATGGGTTCGCTGGCACGAGGACTACGACGTGCCGGGCTCTTCGCTGTCGGTCCGGCTCGGCCTGGTGGCCGGGCACGTGGCGAGGGCGGTCGAGTCCCGCCCGGCCGGCACCGTCCGGCTGGTCAGCGCGTGCGCCGGGCAGGGCCACGACGTGGCGCAGGCCCTGCGCGGGCACCCCCGCCGCGGCGACGTGACCGGCCGGCTGATCGAGCTCGACCCGGTGAACGCCGCCGGCGCCCGGGAGCGGCTCGCGGCGGCCGGCCTGTCCGGGCTTGAGGTCGTCGAGGCCGACGCCGGGGTGACCGCGCCCTACGCGGGCGCGGTGCCGGCCGGTGTCGTGCTCATGTGCGGCGTCTTCGGCAACATCAGCGACGAGGACATCCGCAGGACGATCCACGCGCTGCCGGAGCTCGCCGAGCCGGGCGCGCGGGTGATCTGGACCCGCCACCGCGGCACGCCGGACGCGACGCCGCGGATCCGCGACTGGTTCGCCGAGGCGGGCTTCCGCGAGGTCGCGTTCGACGCGCCGGCCGGGCTGACCATCGGTGTCGGGGTGCACGAGCTGGTCGCGCCGCCGCGCCCCTTAACCGAGCAGCGGCTGTTCACGTTCGTCGTCCACGGCTGAGCTCCAGCGGATCGGGAAGACGCCGAGCTTCGCCTCATGCTGGGCGTCGCGATGGCCGGCGGGCTTGGCGCAGCGGACCTCGACGTCGCCGGTGGCCGTTGTGGTGGTCTTCGTTGCCTGGCAAGTGTTGATCTCCATGCCCGCCAAGCCTAGTCGAACATACGTGCGAAACAAGGCGTGATCAAGGAATTGACCTGCGGAAACGTCGGGAACCTGCCCGGCCGTGCCCGATCATCCGGTTTCTCCCAGCGCCGCGGCCCTGGCGTTGAGGTAGCGGCGCTGCGGGAGCGTGCCGGCCACGGCCGCGGCCCGCAGGTAGGAGGCGCGCGCGCCGGCGGCGTCGCCGGACATCTCCAGCAGGTGGCCGCGAACGGCGTGCAGGCGGTGGTCGGACTCCAGCGTGGTGAGAGCGTCGAGCAGGGGCAGGCCCTCGGCGGGGCCGCGGGCCATGGTCACCGCCACCGCGTGGTTGAGCGCGACCACCGGGCCGGGCGCGCGGCGCATGAGCAGCTCGTAGAGGGCGACGATCTGCGGCCAGTCGGTGCTCTCGGCGGTCGGCGCCTCGTCGTGTACCGCGGCGATGGCGGCCTGCAGCTGATAGGGCCCGGGAACGCCGCGCGGCAGGGTCGCGGTGATCAGCGCGACGCCCTCGTCGATCTGGGCGCGGTTCCAGCGGGTCCGGTCCTGCTCGGCCATCGGCACCAGCGAGCCGTCGGCGGCGGTGCGCGCCTCCCGGCGGGCGTCGGTGAGCAGCATGAGCGCGAGCAGGCCGGCCGCCTCGCCGGAGTCCGGTAGCAGGCGATGGGCCAGCCGGGCGAGCCGGACGGCCTCCGCGGCCAGGTCGGGGCGGTGCAGGTCGGCGCCGCGAGTGGCCGTGTAGCCCTCGTTGAACATCAGGTACAGCACATGGAGTACCGCTGCCAGACGCTCTTGACGATCCGCCGGGGGCGGCAGCGCGAAGGGCCGGCCGTCCGCGCGGATGCGCTGCTTGGCGCGGGTGATCCGGCGGGTCATCGCGTCCTCGGGCACGAGGAAGGCGCGGGCCACCTCGGCCGTCGTGAGCCCGCCGACGGCCCGCAGCGTGAGCGCGATCTGCGCCTCGGGCTTCAGCGCGGGGTGGCAGCACATGAACAGCAGCACGAGGCTGTCGTCGGTGTCCGCGGCCGCCGGCGGGGCGTCCGGGTCGAGCCGGAAGACCGCCTCCTCGCGGCGGCGCCGGGCCTGCTCGGCACGCAGCAGGTCGGTGAGGCGGCGGGCGGCCACGGCGATGAGCCACGCGCGCGGGTCCCGCGGCGGGTCGTCCGGCCACTGCCGCGCGGCGGCCAGCAGCGCCTCCTGCACGGCGTCCTCGGCGGCATCGAAGTGCCCGTAGCGGCGCACCACCGCGCCGAGGACCTGCGGCGCCAGCTCGCGCAGCAGGTCCTCGACCGCCGGCATCAGAAACCCAGCTCGCCGGAGGACTCGACGATCGGGCGCACGTCGGCGTACGCGGCGGCGGCGATCTCCGGCGGCCCCGGGCACTCGCCGAGGCGCAACGCGATCGCGGTGGCCCGGTCGAAGCTGTCGCACTCGACGATCCAGTAGCCGGCCAGGACCTCCTGGGTCTCGGCGTAGGGCCCGTCGGTGACGACGGCGGGCGAGCCGCCGACGCGGCGGGTGTGCACGGGCGCGTCCAGGCCGCGGGTCTCGACGAGCTCGCCGGACTCCTCCAGCTCGCGGTTGAACGCGGTCATGAACTCGGCCATCGCGGCGAAGTCCTCCGGCTTCCACGGCGTCTGGCCGGGCTCACCCGCCATCGCGTTGTAGTCGCGCTGGGAGGCGTAGCTCAGGATCATGTACTTCACGGTCGGCCCCTCTTCCGGTTCGGACGAACTCTGCGGGCTACGTCGGAGCGGCCCCGCCCGACCGGACGCTCAGGGGCCGAGAAATTCCAGGACGGCGGCGGTGAACTGCGGCAGCGCCGTGCTGTGGATGCGGTGGCCGGCCGCGATCGTGACGAGCCGGGCGCCGGGGATCGCCGCCGTCATCGCCTTCAGCCGGGCGGGCGGGATGTGGCTCTTCGGGCCACCCGACAGTACCAACGTGGGCGCCTCGATCCGGGCCAGCGCTTCCCACCACGCCGGGTCGGGCTCGCGCAGCTGCACGATGGCCGAGGTCAGCGCGTGGCGGTCGAACCGGCGCCGGGACAGCCCGCCGGTCAGCCCCGACAGGGCCAGGCGGGTGCGGGAGAAGCCGCCGGCGGGCCCGGCGCGCGGCGGGGCCGGCGGGTCCTCGAGCACCAGGCGAGCCACCCGGTCGGGGTGACGCTGCGCGACGAGGGTGGCGGCGTGCCCGCCGAGGGAGTGCCCGACGAGCACGACCGGGCCGAGGGCGAGCTCGTCGAGCAGCTCGAGCACGTCGTCGGCATGGTCGCTCAGGGTGTACACCGGGCTGCGCGGGCTGTCGCCGTGCCCGCGCAGGTCGGGCGCGACGACACGGTAGCCGCTGACGGAACGCGTGAACGCGTCCCAGGTCGCCCTGCCGCTGCCGCCGCCGTGCAGCAGGACCATCGGCCGGCCGGAGCCGGAGTCGGTGCGTGCGAGCCTCATGCGCCCAGCTGGTCGGCCATGTCGTGCTTGGCCCCGACGAGCTCGGCCATCGGAATCGCCACCCGGCTGCTGCTCTCGATGTCCTTGCCCTCCTTCGAGAACAGCGGCGGCCACGTGTGGATGCCGTTGTCGAGCGGGCAGGCGGCCACCTCGTCGCGCCAGCCGGGCCAGCGCCAGCTCAGGTAGAACTGGTCGAGGGCGCCGCCGAGCATGGCGTAGAGCCAGTCGGTGTAGCCGAGCGTGAGGTCCTCCCAGCGCAGGGTGTCCGGCGCGAAGTAGTGAATCGTGGGCTTGCCGTCGGACTCACCCTGGCGCCACACGAACTCGCCGCCCATGATGTCCTGGGCGACGAGCAGCCCTGCCGGCTCGAACACCTCGTTCACGGCGTGGATGTCGGCGAGGCGGCGGCGCGGGTTGCCCGAGCCGAACACCCGCAGCCACCCGCCGTCGACCACCAGGCCGCCGCTGCCGTACACGAGGGCGCCGAGCCAGGACGTCGTGTCCACCTGCAGCCGGTGCAGGCAGGACGCGGCCCGGTCGGGTTCGGCCGGCAGGATCTCGACGGCATACGGGGAACCGGTGACCGCGGCCTCGATCTCGGCCCACGCGGACCGGTCGTCGGAGATCAGCTCCGCCAACGAGCGCACCCGCCAACTGTACGGCCGGTGAGGCCCCGCGCCACGAACGGTGGAAATGCCACTGAATGATTGTCATTCACGTTTCTCAGACTGTCGGTCGACCGATACTGAGAGTCACTATGCGGAACATGACTCGTCGCTGGTTGATCACGGGCTGCTCCACGGGCCTGGGACGCGCGCTCGCCGAGGCGGTCGCCGCGTCCGGGCAGCAGGTGCTGGCCACTGCGCGGCGTCCGGAGACCCTCGAGGACCTCCGGGACCGCTACCCACGGACGCTCGCCACCTGCGTACTCGACGTACGCGACCCCGACGACTGCCACAACGCGGTGCACGCCGCGCTGGCCCGCTACGGCGGCGTCGACGTCCTGGTGAACAACGCGGGAGTCGGGCACTTCGGCGCCGTGGAGGAGGTCACCGACGCCGACCTCGAGGCGCAGATCGCCGTGAACCTCGTGGCACCATGGCGGCTCACCCGCCTCGTGCTGCCGCTGATGCGCGCGCAGGGCTTCGGCGACGTCGTGATGGTGTCCTCGACCGTGGGCCGGACCGCCCTGCCCGGCCTGGGCGCGTACGCGGCCGCCAAGTACGCCCTCGAGGGCATGGTCGAAACGCTGGCGCTGGAGCTCGCCGGCAGCGGGGTGCACGTGATGGCGATCGAGCCGGGCATGTACGCGACCGAGTGGGGCGCGTCGCTGACCGAGTCGGCCGAGCACCTGCCGGCGTACGCGAGCGTCGTCGAGCCCATGCGCGCGGGCGTGCGGGCCCTGAAGTCGCTGCCGGTGGCGAACCCGCCGGAGCTGTTCGCGGCCGAGGTCCTGCGGCTGATCGCCGCCGACGAGCGCCCGGTGCGCACGCCGGTCGGCGAGGACGCCTGGACGATGCTGCTGGACGCCGCGCAGCGCGACTACACGGCGCTGCTCAACGCCCGCCCGGTGCCGGCGGCGGTCTGAGCCGGCTCAGGCGGCCACCACCAGGCTGGCCCGCAGCGCTTCGAGATCGTCGTCGGTGAGCCCGTTGTCGCGGGCCCACCCGGCCATGTCGCCCCAGCGCTCGCGGACCTGGTCGAGCATGCTCGTCATGAACGCCGGCTCCGGCTCCCACGCGGGCAGCGACGCCGGCCGCGGCGGCAGCCCGAGCCGGTCGACCACGACGGCCACCCGCTCGTGGATCGTCGGCATCGCGGCGGCCGTCGCGGCGTAGTCGGCCGCGATCGCGTCCTCCGGCACGCCCAGCAGGCCGAGGACGACCGCAGCAAGCACACCGGTGCGGTCGCAGCCGGCCTCGCAGTGAAACACCGCCGGGAGGGTGCCGGCGCAGGCCAGGTGCCGCACGGTGCCGGCCAGCACCGGCCCCTTCTCGGCGAGGATCGCCACGTAGTGCCCGACGAGGTCCTCGGCGCCGCTGACGTCGGTGATCGGGGCCGAGTAGTAGTCGACCCGGTTGGCCGCCGACAGCGGGCCCCGGCCGAGCTGCGAGACCTCGAACTCGCCGCGCAGGTCGATCACGGTGGACACGCCCAGGTCGCGCACCAGGTGCTCGGCGTCGGCGCGGGTGGCGTAGGCCAGCGAGTCGCTGCGGAAGAGCACGCCGGGCCGCACGGTGCCTCCGTCCGCGGGCAGGCCGCCGAGGTCGCGGAAGTTCACGAGGCCCTCGAGCCGGCCGGCGGACGGCCGCCGTCGCCGCCGCCATCTCACCAAATGAGGTCCTTGACCCAGTGGGTGAACGACACGACCAAGCCGACCTCGCGCAGGTAGGCGATGCCGGCCACGGTCAGGAACAGCCCGGTGATCGCGTGCGCGCCGTTGGCGGTGCGCCGCGGCCGGCCGAGGCGCTGCTCGATGATGAGCCGGCCGAGGAGGCGGGCCAGCGCGAACACGCCGACGGCGACGGCGAGGACCACCAGGAAGGCGATGAACGGGCCGGTGAGGCTGCCCTCGCTGTCCAGCGCCCACAGGGCCCAGCAGATGAACGCGATCATCGCGCCGACGCCGGTGTACCGCCAACCGATCTTCAGCTGCCGGGCGCGCTCGCCGCGTGCGGGCACGTAGTGATGCCGGTAGTCCTCCTCCGGCTCCGCGGGCATCATCCCGGTCGGATCGGGCGCCGCCCGCGGGATGACCTTGGCCACGCCGCGCATCTGCGGCACCCCCTCAGCGTTGACCGCGACGCCGCCGGGCGAGACCGGCATGCCCGAGACGGGTTGGCCCGAGACAGGAGGCCCGGACACAGGCGGCGCGGACACCGGGCGGGACGGCGGCACGGGCTGGTGGAACGCGGTGGCGGAGTTGACCGGCGAGGCCGCCGAGCGCAGCGCGACGAGCTCCCGCTCCAGGCGCTCGATGCGCTGGTAGGCGTCGGTCTCCGTGCCGCTGATCGACGGGCGGGCCCGGCCGACCGCGCGGCCGCTCTCCGTCGCCTCGCCCTCCTGCCAGTTGCACCCGACGTCGGGCAGGCCCGCGCGGCGCACCAGCTCGGCGAGGCCGGCGAGCCACGCCGGCAGCTCGCGGGTCAGCGGCCGGTCGGCGGGCCGGTCGGCCAGCGGCGCGTGCAGGTGGTCGCGCAGCGCCGGGACGCGCTCCAGCAGCGGGTGGCGGCGCAGCACGTTCCACGGCGGCGGGGAGGCGTCGGGCGGGCCGTGCTGGTCGCTGCGGCCGTCGACGCGCGGGTAGGCGCCGGTGACCATGAAGTAGGCGACCGCGCCGAAGCCGTGGACGTCGTAGGCCGGGCCGACGTACTTCACGCCGCCGAACGCCTCCGGGCCGCCCGACTCCGGCGTGTAGGCGATCTGGGTGATCTCCTCCTCGCGGAAGTACCGGGCGCCGGTGAAGTCGATCAGGCGCACCTCGCCGGTGGCCAGCACCATCAGGTTGGACGGCTTCACGTCCATGTGCAGCACGGGCGTGGCGCCGCTCTCCTGCGGCTCGTGCAGGTTCTGCAGCACGACGGCCAGGGTCTTGAGCGCCGAGACGGCGTTGAGCCGGCGGGCGCCGGGCGCGGCGGCCGAGCGCTGCACGACGTACTCGCGCAGGTTGACCCCGTGCAGATAGTCGTAAACCTGATAGGGCACCGCGTCGCCGGGCGCCGGGCGCTCGCCCGGGCGGTGCGGCGGCGGGCCGTAGAAGCCGTCGGCGCGCCGGCAGATGCCCGGAACGCCCCGGTTGTTGAGGTCCATGAGGGCGGCGTCGCCCTTGTCCCACGAGCGCAGTTCGTCGGCGATCGGCCGCTGCGGGTCGACGCGGAAGACCTTGACCGTCATCGGCGCCGACGTCACACCGCCGCAGATGCGCACGGCGCGGTACACGTCGGCCTGGCCACCCGAGCCCAGGTGGGCCACCAGGCGGTACCGCTGGAACGTCTCCGGCAAAGGGCTCGCCGGACCGCAGACCAGGTCCAGTAGCGCACCCTGCGTCATGTTGTAACTCCCCCCAGCGATGTAGCCGAGCCCCCCTACAGGTTCGAGAGTAACCAGCGCGCAAATCGGTCGCGCTCAGTGGAGGTCACGGGGTAGACACAACGTGATGAGCGAGTATGTGCTGCGCACTGCGACCGCCGACGATCGCGACGGCCTGGTCAAGGCCCGACGCGAGGCGTTCGGGATGACCGGATCCGTCAGTCCCGACGAGACCTTCCACCTCGTGGTCGAGTTCGACCGCAACCACATCGTCGAACACGACGGGCAGGTCGTGGGCGCGGTCGGGGTCTTCACCCGCGACATGGCGGTGCCCGGTGCCGTCATCCCCGTGGCGCACGTCACGGGCGTCGTCGTCTCCCCGGTGCACACGCGCCGCGGCCTGTTGCGGCGGATGATCACCGACCAGATGGACGCCGCGCCCGAGGCCGTCGCCGCCCTGTGGGCCTCCGAGGGGCGCATCTATCAGCGCTTCGGCTACGGCATGGCCGCCCAGAACGTCACCATCCGCGCCGACCGGCGGGAGCTGTCGGTGACCGCGCCGCCCGCGCCGGGCACCCTGCGCGCCGCGGTCCCCTCCGAGGTCGTCGAGGAGCTCTCCCAGGTGTACTCCCGGGTGCTCCCGACCCGCATCGGCTGGTCGAGCCGCAGCGAGGCCTGGTGGCGGCACCTGACGGCCGACCAGGAGAGCCGCCGCGACGGCGGGACCGCGGCCCGGGCGGTGCTCTTCGAGAACCCGGACGGCGTCGTCGAGGGCTACGCCCGCTTCCGGATCAAGCCCGGCTGGGACGACAACGGCCCCAAGCAGGAGGTCAACGTCATCGAGGTGGTCGCCGCGACCACCGCCGCCTACGCCGAGCTCTACCGCTTCCTGCTGCGCATCGACCTGTCCCGCTCGCTCGTGCAGGGCTGCTCCAGCGTCGACGAGCCGCTGTTCCACATGCTCAACGAGCCGCGCCACCTCGGCCGCCGGGCCGGCGACGGGCTGTGGGTGCGCGTGATCGACCTGCCGCGGGCGCTCACCGCCCGGCGCTACGCCGCGCCGGTGGACGTCGTCCTCGAGGTCACCGACTCCATGATCAAGACGAACGCCGGCCGCTGGCGGCTGCGCGTCGGCGCGGGCGGCGCGCTCGTCACCTGCACGCCCGCCGACGGCGAGGCGGACCTGACCCTGGACATCGCCGACGTCGCCGCCGCCTACCTGGGCGGCACGCCACTGGGCGCCCTGCAGCTGGCGGGCCGCGTCCGCGAGCATCGGCCCGGTGCCGTCGCGGCGGCGAGCACCGCGTTCGGCTGGCCCGTCACCCCCAACTCGATCGAAATCTTCTGATACATCGGCGGGCGCGGCCCGAGGCGGTACTGTCGGCGTATGGGTGGGATCCAGCGCCGGCGGCGCCGCATGCGGCAACATCAGCCGGTGACCTCGACCGCGCCCGCACCGCCGGAGGCACCGCTGACCCCCACACCCTCGGCGGCAGAACCGGCGCCCCCCACCCCCGAGCCCGAGCCCGAGCCGGAGGAGGCCGCGGCCCCGAAGGCGGTGCCGCGCCCCTCGCCGCACCACCTCGCGGAGCTCTCCGGCACGTTCGCGATGACGTCGGCGGTGCACGACCCGGAGCCGGCGCCGGCCGCCGAGCCGCACGAGGAAGAGCCCCACGAGGACCATCAACCGCATCACGACACGCACCACCACCATCACCATCACGACGAGGTGGTGTCCGAGCGCGGGCTGCGCGGCCTCGTGGGCGGCGGCGCGTCGCAGGTGAGCGTGTCGGCGGCAATGCGGGCGCGCGACGCGGCCCGGCCGAGCGACGACGACATCGCCGCCGCCGAGCGGGACCTGCAGATCATCCGGCGCGGCTGGGTGCCCCGCGAGGAGCTGACCCGGCCGGGCCGCCGCTCGCCGACGAGCTGAACGCTCGGTGGCCGTTGCACAGCGGTGCGTGAGGGGTCCGTCCGACTGATTTGTGGCCGCTCCGGCCGCGCTCTACGGTGGCTAACGCCTGCTGTCGCAGTACGGAAGAGGCCCCCCGTTGTTCGTGCCGCACTGGATTCGCCGGAAGATCATCCTGCCCATCGCCGCCGCCGCCATCCTCGGCGGCGCCAACGTGCCCCCGCTGTATTCGGCCACCGTCGACTGGCTGCACGAACAGAAGATCAACAGCCCGGAGTACAAGGCGGCCAACGGCTACTGGCAGGTCGTCGAGCTGCCCAAGGGTCAGCGGGTCAACGCGATCCACGCCGCGCTGCTGCCGTCGGGCCGCATCCTGCTGATCGCCGGGTCGGGCAACGACCGCGAGCAGTTCCAGGCCGGCACGTTCAAGACGCTGGTCTTCGACCCGGTCACCGGCCACACGACGCTGGTGCCGACGCCGAACGACCTGTTCTGCGCCGGGCACGCGTTCCTGCCGGACGGCAAGCTGCTGGTGGCCGGCGGCACGCTGCGCTACGAGGTGCTCGAGAACGACGTCAAGAAGGCCGGCGGCACGATCACGGTCAAGAACGAGTCGCCCGAGGGGCCGCGCACGTTCCCCAAGGGCACCGTGCTCGACAGCGTGGACGGGCACAAGTACATCCTCGGCGACGACGTCACCGTCCCGGCCGCCACGAAGGTCACCTACCCGCCGCACCACCCCGGCGACCAGCCCAAGGTCGTCATCACAGCCGGCGAGGCGAGGGTCTGGGTCGACGCGGCCGGCGAGGGCGCCGAATACGTGGTCGACCACAAGGCGCAGTACGAGTTCGAGGGCCTGACCGGCGTCGACCACCACAACTACTACGCGCTCGCCGACAAGATCACCATGGACAAGCAGGACTACCAGGGCCGCAAGGAGGCCTACGAGTTCAACCCGGTGACCGAGCAGTACGAGCGCGTCCAGGACATGCACGAGAAGCGGTGGTATCCGACGCTGACCGGCCTCGCCGACGGCTCGGTGCTCGCGGTGTCCGGTCTCGACGGCGGCGGCCAGGTCGTGGACGGGTCCAAGAACGAGATCTACGACCCGAAGACGAAGACGTGGACGCTCCGCAAGGACCTCGACCACTACTTCCCGACCTACCCGGCCCTGTTCCAGACCGGCAAGGACAACGTCCTGTTCTTCTCCGGCTCCAACAGCGGTTACGGCCCGGCGACCAAGGGCCGCGACCCGGGCCTGTGGGACCTGACCACCAACGACTTCCAGACGGTGCCGGGCATGCGCGACACCGACCAGCTGGAGACGAGCGGCTCGGCCTGGGCCGGCCCGGTGCAGAACCAGACGGTCATGGTCGTGGGCGGCGGCGGCGTCGGCGAGTCCTCGAAGGCGACGAGCCGGATCGACATCATCAAGCTCAACGGGGAGAACCCGCACTTCGAGCCCGGCCCGAGCCTGCCGCAGCCGACGCGGTACCCCAACCTCGTGCAGCTGCCCGACGACACCGTGCTCATCACCAACGGCGCCTCGGACTACCGCGGCCGCGGCGCGACGGACAACCACACGGCGCGCATCTACCACCCGGACACCAACACGCTGACCTACGCCGCCGACCCGCACGTCGGGCGCAACTACCACAGCGCGGCGGTGCTGCTGCCCGACGGCCGGGTGCTCACGGTGGGCTCCGACCCGCTGTTCCGGGACAAGAAGAACACCATCAGCGGGACGTTCGAGCAGCGTCTGGAGATCTACACGCCGGCGTATCTGTACCGCGGCGGCGCCCGCCCGGCGATCGGCGACGGCCCGACGGCGCTCACCGCCGGCCAGTCGGCCACTTACAAGACCGGCTCCCCGGACGAGATCGCCGCGGTCCGCCTGATCCGCCCGAGCGCGGCCACGCACATGCTCAACACCGACCAGCGCTCGCTGATCCTGGACTACAAGACCACCGTCGACTCGGTGACGGTCACGCTGCCGACCTCGCCGGCGCTGATGCCGCCGGGGCCCTACATGCTGTTCCTGCTCAACAAGGACGGCGTGCCCTCCGAGGCCAAGTGGGTCTCGGTCGCCTGACCGGCGCAAGGCCGGGCCCCGCTGACGCGGCGGCCCGGCCGGCGAAACAGTCGCCTTACGGCAGCGGGGGCAGGACGTGGGTGCTCTCGTAGTCGAGCACCTGGTCGATGCGCCGAGCGTGGCGCTCGTTGCCGGAGAACTTCGTCGTCAGGAAGGCCGTCACGAGCGTGGTGGCCTCGTCCAGCGTGTGCTGGCGCGCGCCGATGGCGACGACGTTGGCGTTGTTGTGCTCGCGGCCCAGCTGGGCGGTCTCGACGTTCCACGCCAGGGCGGCCCGAACGCCGGGGACCTTGTTGGCGGCGATCTGCTCGCCGTTGCCGGAGCCGCCGATGACCACGCCGAGGCTGTCGGGGTCGGCGACGACCCTGGCGGCGGTGTGGAAGCAGAAGGCCGGGTAGTCGTCGTCGGGGTCGTACTTCGCCGGCCCGACGTCCACGATCTCGTAGCCCTGCAGCCCGAGGGCGCTGACCAGGTGCACCTTCAGCTCATAGCCGGCATGGTCCGAACCAAGGTAGACGCGCATACCCGGCAGTCTGTCAGAACCGGATCAGGCCCAGGCACGAACCCGCCAGCAAGCCGCCGCCCAGCAGGACGAGGCCGAACACCCAACCGGCGGTCGCGCCCGTCTGGAGCCGCCAGATACGGCGGCGGTCCCACACGAGCGCGGCCGCCGCGAACGCGCCGATCCCGCAGGCGGCGATCATGGCCGCCAGGAAGAACTGCATCTGCATGTGCACACCCCAGGCCCGGAAGTTCAGCGGCCTAGTGTGTATCACGATCGGGTGACTAGAACGAATCGAGCTGCGCCACGACCAGTCCGGCCCGCGCCTTCGGCGTGAACCAGGTGCTCTTGCGGGGCATCTTCTGGCGGGCCAGGTTGACCGCGACGAAGTCGTCGACGGTCACCGGCGCGATGAGCACGGCCAGCTCAGCGCGGCCGGCGTCGACCTCGCCGCGCAGCCACTCGGCCGGGTAGTCGCCGCCGACGTAGGTGATCCGCTTGTCGCCCGGCTCGAGGCCGAGGGCCTCGGCGAACAGCCGCCGCTCGACGAGGGCGTGGTCGAGGTTGTCCACGACCCCGGCGTCCTCGATGCGCGGCAGCGCGGCCGACCAGGAGCCGTCGCGGGTGTACAGGTGCACGCGGCCGCCCGCGGCGGGCACGCCGGCGGGGCCGGACAGCGCCTCCAGCTCGAGGCCGTCGAGCGGGCCGGGCAGCTCGGAGACGAGCCGGTTGTACGGCTGGATCGCCACCGACTCCGGCGTGGTGATGACCGCGAGGAAGCGCGGGTAGCCCGCCGTCTGCGCGGCGAGGCTGCGGTGGTTGCCGTCGGCGACGACGAGTTCGCCGCCGCCGGCGAGGGCCAGCAGGCGGTCGCGGGTGGTGCCGGCGCCGACGGCCCAGATCTCGTGAGCGCGCCCGGACGGGTCGAGGTCGGTGACGGCGGGGCTGCCGGCGGCGGCGACGGCCTGGGCCAGCGCCGTGTGCAGCGCGTCGCCGTGCGCCGTCTGCAGCAGCAGCACGGGCGAGAGCAGGTGCCGGGTGGCCTCGGCGAGCGCGACTCGCTCCCGGACCTTCTCGATGAAGACGTCCTCGTTGCGGATGACCGTGCCGGGCTCGTCGGCGCTGGTCGAGATCTGGTCGGTGTCGACCATGCACCACAGGCCGTAGGCGCGGGCGCCGTCGGGCGCGGTGATCCGGTACAGCACCACGACATCGGCGGCGGGCGCGTAGTTGCCGTCGTCCTTGGCCGACTGCAGCCGCGCCACGGCGTCGGGCAGGCAGTCCAGGAAGGGCCGCCCGACGCTCTGCGGCGCCCGGTGCGGCATCTCCACGGCCAGGGCGCTGGATGGGTTGGCGGCGATGATCGCGGTGATCTCCGCGTCGTCGGCGAACTCGTCGTAGTTCTGCGCTCCGGTCCCTCCGGTGGAGAGCCAGGCGTGGGCGATCGGGTGCGCAACCGTCATGGAACGACGCTATAGCTCAGTGAGCGGCGGCCTTGGCACGGGGGATGGTGCGTCCCGAAGTGCGGCGCAGCGCGCCGCGGACGAGTCCGGAGGCGCACACGACCACCGGCGGCGCGAGCAATGCGCTCACGTCGTCGGGCAGCTCGGGCAGCTCGTCCTTCCAGGTCCGTTCCTGGACGGTCCAACGGGTCTCAGACATGGTCTCGGCCTCTCCCAGAGATGTCGTCGCTACATTGCGAACGCCATCTGTTCGCGCCGGCGTCGCACCGGCTGTGCGTCTTTCCTGTGTGCTTCTTCCAGGGAACGACACGCGAGACCGGCCGATACGGTTCTGTCGCCGACGCGGCACGAAAACAGTACTCATGGGTGAGGAACCCGCGACGATCCGTCACCCGATCAGGAATATGCGGGTGTGGTCCGGGTGAGGAGTTTGACGATTCGCAACGCCATCCCGCGGGGCTGGCGGCGGCGCAGCTCTACGATGTCGGCCAGCGCGTGAATGATCTTCAGGCCGCGGCCGGCCTCCGCGTCGGGCGGGGCGTCGGGAACCTCAGCGATCTCCTCGAGCCCAGTGCCCTCGTCGACGACGTCGATGATGCAGCGGTCCTCGTGGATCGTGACGGTCACCTCGTAGTCGGTGCCGGCGTGCTGTACCGCGTTGGCACACGCCTCACCGATGGCCAGGCCGATGTCGTCGCGGCACTCCTTGGTCACCGAGAAGACGGCCAGGGCCGCGTCGAGGACGCGCCGGGTCAGCGGCACCGTGGAGCGGTCGCGCGGCAGGGAGAGCGAGAGCCGGACTTCCATCCCCACGTCGGACTCCCTTCGCGTGCCATGGCTGCCCTTTTAGGGTGCCCCGGAGGCCACGAGAGGAAACTCGGCCCGGACGCGGCGGGTCACGACGCGCTCGGCGACGAAGGACAGGAACGGCACGGTGCCGGCCAGCAGGACCAGCACCGTGAACGGCAGCTTCCAGCGGGCGCGGCGGGCCAGGTCGGCGGCGAGCACCAGGTAGACCATGTAGAGGAAGCCGTGCGCCGGGCCGACAACGGCCACGATGGTGTCGTCGTCGGTGGTGTACTTCAGCACCGTGCCGGCCGTGAGCACGAGCAGCAGCACGCCCACGATCCAGGCCACGACGCGGTAGCGGGTCAGCGCAGGGTTCAGGTTCATGTCCGGTTCATCCTGGGAAGTCGCTCGGTCGGCGGTCTGGGTTGGCGGAGAGCCAGGCGAGCATCCGGTTGTACTGCGCAAGCTCCGGATCATCCTCGTCGCTCACGGCAGGCGTCGCGGGCGCCCGGCTCACCGGCGGGCGCAGCGGCGGCGGGGCGGGCCTCGGCGCGCGCGTCCCCCGGGCGTCGCGCACGGCGCGCGCCCACAGGAAGATCACGAAGAGCGCGAACAGCGGCCATTGCACGGTGTACGCCCAGCTGAGCATGTTGCCGGCGGCGGCCCGCTGATACTGCCAGCGGCCGGCGAGCAGGCAGACGGCCACCCCGGCGAGCGCCAGGACGTGTCCGAGCACCCACCGGGTAGTGAAGAACTGCCGCACGGGTAGGCAGGCTACTCCTTTTGTGTTCAGTCGAACTCGGGACCCACATCCCGCGTGCGCTTGATCTCGTAGAAGCCGGGCGTGCCGGCGACCAGGAGGGTGCCGTCCCAGAGGCGGCCGGCGGCCTCGCCCTTGGGCCGGGGGGGTGACAACCGGGCCGAAGAAAGCGATGAGATTGCCGTCCGGGCCGGGCACGTGGATGACGGGGGTGCCGACGTCCATGCCGACCGGGTTCATCCCGGCGAAGTGGCTCTCGCGCAGCTGCGCGTCGTACTCGGTGGACTCGGCGTACTCGGCCAGGTCGGCGGGGAGCCCGGCCTCGACGAGCGCGGAGCGGTACAGCTCGTCGCTCAGCTCCTGCTTGTCGTGGTGAATCCGGCTGCCAAGTGCGGTGTAAAGCGGACGAAGTACCTCATTGCCGAACTTCTGCTCGGCGGCGATCGCGACGCGGACAGGCCCCCAACCCTTTGCCAGACCCTCCTTGTATCGCTCCGGCAGGTCGTCGCGCCCCTCGTTCAGAATGGACAGGCTCATGACGTGGAAGCGCACCCTGACGGGCCGCACCTGTTCCACCTCGAGAAGCCAGCGAGACGTGATCCAGGCCCACGGGCAGCGCGGGTCGAACCACATGTCGGCGATGACGCGGTCTTCGGCCATGACGGTGACCACCTCACTAGTGAAAGAGTCGGAAATCCATTCCGATCCTTACTCCTCCACCATGGCGGACACTACTTCGCGCGTGGGTGACCTGAGCCACTCCCCCAGCGTCCTCCACGAACATGGAACACTCGGTGTGACGCCGTCGACGGGGACGGCCACAGCGAAACGACAGGAGACGACACGTGGCCGGTGTACGCAACCTACGCCAGGTCGAAGCGGTCGAGCGGGCTCGCCTGCTCGACGTCACGGCGTACGACATCAGCCTCGACCTGACCGATGGCGCCGGAAATCCCGGGGAAGGCACGTTCCGGTCGACCAGCGAGGTGCGGTTCACCTGCCGGGAGCCGGGAGCCGACACCTTCATCGAGGTCGCCGCGGCTGCCCTGCGCGGCGCGACGCTCAACGGTGAGCCCGTCGACACCAGCGGCTGGTCCACGGAGGGCGGTCTGCCGCTCGCGGGCCTGCGCGCCGAGAACGTCCTGGTCGTGGACGCCGACTTCACGTACTCGACGACCGGCCAGGGCCTGCACCGCAGCGTCGACCCGGTGGACAAGGAGGTGTATCTCTACAGCCAGTTCGAGACGGCCGACGCGCAGCGCGCCTTCGCGTGCTTCGACCAGCCCGACCTCAAGGCCCGGTTCACGTTCCGCGTCACGGCGCCGGCGCACTGGAAGATCATCTCCAACATGCCGCTGGAGCGGCAGGAGGGCCTGGTGCGCGTCTTCGCGCAGACGCCGCCGATGAGCACCTACATCACCGCCGTGTGCGCCGGCCCCTACCACGAGGTCCGCGAGACGCACGACGGCATCGATCTCGGCGTGTTCTGCCGGCAGTCGATGAAGCAGTACCTCGACGCCGACGACATCAACCTGATCACCAAGCAGGGCTTCGACTTCTTCCACGAAGAGTTCGGCATCCGCTACCCGCTGCCGAAGTACGACCAGGTGTACTCCCCGGAGTTCAACGCCGGCGCGATGGAGAACTTCGGCTGCGTGGTCCACGCCGAGCAGCACTACATCTTCCGCTCGCCGGTCACCGACTTCGAGTACGAGCAGCGGGCCAACACGATCCTGCACGAGCTCGCACACATGTGGTTCGGCGACCTGGTCACCATGCGCTGGTGGGACGACCTGTGGCTCAACGAGTCGTTCGCGGAGTGGGCGAGCCACTGGTGCAACACCCACGCGACCCGCTTCACCGACGCCTGGACGACCTTCCTGTCGGTGCGCAAGAACTGGGGCTACCGGCAGGACCAGCTGTCCTCGACGCACCCGGTGTACACCGAGATGCCCGACGTCGAGGCGGTCGAGGTCAACTTCGACGGCATCACCTACGCCAAGGGCGCCAGCGTCATCAAGCAGCTGGTCGCGTACGTCGGCATCGACCCGTTCCGCAGCGGCCTGCGGGCGTACTTCCAGCAGCACCAGTGGGGCAACGCGACCTTCGACGACCTGCTCACCGCGCTGGAGACCGCCAGCGGCAAGGAGCTGCGCAAGTTCGCCGCCCAGTGGCTGGAGACCGCGCAGGTCAACACCCTGCGCCCGGAGGTCACCATCGCCGCCGACGGCACCTACGAGCGGGTCGTCGTGCAGCAGGAGGCCCCGGCGGCCTACCCGACGCTGCGCACCCACCGCATCGGCATCGGCCTCTACGACCTCGTCGACGGCGGCCTGGTCCGCCGCGAGCTCATCGAGACCGACGTGGACGGCGAGCGCACCGAGATCGCCGTCCTCGCCGGCCGCCCCGCCGCCGACGTGCTGCTGCTCAACGACGACGACCTGACGTACGCCAAGCTGCGCCTCGACCCGCGCTCCATGGCCACGGTCGTCGACCACATCGACGGCCTGGACAACTCGCTGGCCCGCGCGCTGGTCTGGTCGGCCTCGTGGGACATGGTCCGCGACGCCGAGCTCGCCGCCCGCGACTACGTCCGGCTCGTCGCCGGCGGCCTGCCGGCCGAGAAGGACATCAACCTCGTCACGGCCACGATCCGCCAGGCCCAGTCGGCCCTCGTGTTCTACGCCGACCCGGCCTGGGCGCCGCAGGGCTGGACCCAGCTGGCCGACACGGCCCGCGAGGCCCTGCGCTCGGCCGAGCCCGGCAGCGGCTTCCAGCTGGCGTGGGCACGCTCGTTCGCGGCCGCGGCCCGCAGCGAGTCCGACCTGGCGGTACTCGCGGGCTGGCTCCGCGGCGACGACGTGCCGTCGGGCCTGACCATCCAGGCCGACCTGCGCTGGGGCATCCTGCACGCGCTGATCGCCAACGGCGCCGCCGACCCGGCCCAGATCGAGGCCGAGCTCGACCGCGACCGCACCGCGAGCGGCGAACGCCAGGCCGCTCTGGCCCGCGCCCTGGTCCCGACGCCCGAGTCGAAGGCCGAGACGTGGCGCCGCCTGACCGAGGACCACGCGCTGCCGAACTGGCTGCAGCGTTCGCTGCTGCAGGGCTTCCAGCACTCGGCACAGACCGCCCTCACCGCCCCGTACGTCCCCGCCTACTTCGACGCGCTCCTCCCGGTGTGGGAGAGCCGCGACAGCGAGCCGGCGGCGGAGTTCGTGGAGATGGGCTACCCGGCGTACCAGGTGAGCGAGGACACGGTGGCCCGCACCGAGGCCTGGCTGGCCACGCCGGACAGCCCGGCGCCGCTGCGGCGCCTGGTCGGCGAGGGGCGCGACGGCATCGTGCGCGCCCTGAAGGCTCGCGCGAAGGACGCCTCGGCCTAGCGCAGTTCGCTTTCGACCCCCGCCGCCTCCGGGCGCGCGGGGGTCGTTGCTTTCCGGCACCCCACGAGCCACGAGGCGCCGCCCAGCCGAGGCCGCCGCCCCCGCAAGCCCGCAGCCGCGGCGAGGCGCCGCCGAGCCACGGACGTCACCCCGCAGCTGCAGCGAGGCGCCGCCCAGGCACGGACGTCACCCCGCAGCTGCAGCGAGGCGCCGCCCAGGCACGGACGTCGCCCCCGCAGCCACAGCGAGGCGCCGCCCCAGCCGAGGCCCAGGCCGTCGCCCCCGCAACCCGCAGCCGCGGCGAGGCGCCATCAGCGAGGCCGAGGCCGCCGCGCCCGGCAGCCCGCAGCCGCGGCGAGGTGCCGCCCAGTCACGGACGTCGCCCGCGCGGCCGCAGCGCGAGGTCCGAAACCGAGCCGCGGCAAGGACCGAGGCGAGGCCGGCAAAGGCGACGGCGCGCGTCCCCAATGCGGGGCGCGCGCCGTGATCGCTGGTTGATCGGGGTCGGGCTCGGCGGTGCGGCTCCGCTTCATTCACCGTACCCGCCGCCACCTAACCGATCTTCAAACCGGTTTCGGAGCGTAGTTCTCCGTCACGCCTAGTGGCGGCCGGCGTGGTCGGCCAGTTGGGCCAGGCCGCTCACCAGGCCGCCGGCCAGGTCGCCGCCGCCGAAGGACGCGGCCATCGACAGGGCGGCCAGCTTCGCGGCGCGGTCCGGGAGGCGGCGGCGAGCCTCGCCGCCCGTGACGATCTCCAGGAGGCGCTGGTTCGGGGAGAGCGCGATGAGCACGGAGTGCGGCGGGTCGGCGAGCTGGGCGTGCAGCTTCTCCGCATGCGCGCGGACCGGCTCCTCCAGGTCGCCGACGTAGATGCTGAACGTCAGGCCGGTCGACGAGTCGGCCAGGCGCAGCGCCTCGTCCAGGCGCAGCAGCTGGCGCGTGGTGAACGGGCCGTTGAGGACTTCGGGGCGACCCACGTGGGTCCCCGTGCTACCAACGGTCACTTGCGCCTCCGATGACGTGCGGCTGGGCCTTGTCGCCGGACCACTCGGTCGCGGTGGCCTCGCCGCCTGCGGTCAGTTCCGCCCGCCGCGCGCCGGTGAGCTCGCGGGCGTTCGCCGCCTTGGTCAGCTGCTCGGGCGCGGAGAGGAACCAGACGGGCGTGAATTCAAACGGCCGTCCGGGCCGGTAGCGCTTGCTACGGCGGGAACCTCCCGCGTAGACGGCGCCCGCGATGAGCAGGATGACCGCTGCCGGGATGCCGGCGAAGATCAGCGTCGTCTCGATGATGGACAAGCTCAACGCCCCCAGGCGTCGAAGGGACTAAAAGACCGGCTTCACGTTAGCGGGCGGCCATGACCAGCCGGTTGCCGGGGGCCTACCGTCACTGACATGGACCTCTCGCGCCACTATGCCGAAACGCAGGACGCCCAGGACTCGATCGGACATTTCCGGTCGCTTTTCTATATTCCGGACAACGAGCTCGTCTACTACGACGGTAACTCGCTCGGGCGCCTGCCGCTGGCCACCCGCGAGCGGCTCCGCGAGGCCATCGACCGCGAATGGGGGCACGACCTGATCCGGGGCTGGGACGTGTGGATCGACCTGGCCCGGTCCGCCGGTGACATTCTGGCCGCATCGGTACTCCATGTCGCGCCCGGCGAAGTGATCCTGTCGGACTCGACCAGCGTCAACCTGTACAAGCTCGCGGCCGCGGCGCTGGATGCCCGCCCGGGGCGCCGCGCGATCGTCATCGACGACGACAACTTCCCCACCGACCGGTACGTCCTGGAGGGCCTCGCCGCCGCCCGCGGCCTCGAGTTGCGCGTCGTCGAGACCGACATCGACGCGGGGATCGACCCGGCGCGCGTGGCCGCGGCCCTCGACGACGACGTGGCGCTGGTGTGCCTGTCCCACGTCGCGTACCGCTCCGGCGCCATCGCCGACATGGTGGCGATCACCACTGCCGCGCACCGGGTGGGCGCCCTCACACTGTGGGATCTGTGCCACTCGGCGGGCGCCGTCCGGGTGCCGCTGCGCGAGTCGGGCGCGGACCTGGCGGTGGGGTGCACGTACAAGTACCTCAACGCCGGCCCGGGCGCCCCCGCGTTCCTGTATGTCCGGCGGGATCTGCAGGAGGCGCTGCGCCAGCCGATCTGGGGCTGGTTCGGAAGGCGCGACCAGTTCGCGATGGCGGCCGGCTACGACCCGGCCGAGTCCATCGACCGCTACCTGGTCGGCACCCCGCCGGTCCTCGGCGGCTATGCCGTCATCGAGGGCGCGCGCATCACCGCGGAGGCCGGCGTCGATGCGCTCGCGGCGAAGGGGCAACGGCTCACGGAGTACACCAACCAACTGGCCCAGGAATGGCTCGGACCGCGACTGACCCTCGCGAGCCCGGCCGATCCGCGGCGCCGCGGCAGCCACGTGACGTTCCGCTCGCCCGAGGCCTGGCAGATGTGCCAGGCCCTCAAGGCGGCCGGGGTCATTCCGGACTTCCGCACGCCGGAGCGGCTGCGGATCGGCCTGGCCCCGCTCTACACGCGGTTCGTCGACGTGTACGACGGCATGGCGCGGCTGCGCGACATCGTGGAGTCCGACGCGCACCTGTCGTACCCGGCCGAACTGGGCCGGGTCACGTGATCTAGGCGGCCTGGACCAGGCCGTCGGCCGGGAGGTCCAGCCAGTCGGCCCAGCGCGGGTCCGGGGTGCGGTGCCCGAGGACCCGCCACGCCACGCCCTTGGGCGCTATTGGGGTGGTATGCAAACGCCAGCCGAGTTCGGCTGGCGTTTTGTCACCTTTGGTGTGGTTGCAGCGGGCGCAGGCGGCTACGACGTTCTCCCAGGCGTGCCGCCCGCCCCGGCTACGTGGCATCACGTGGTCGATGGTCTCGGCGGGGCCGCGGCAGTAGGCGCAACGCCATCCGTCGCGGGCGAATATGCCGCGCCTGGAGAGGCCTATATGCGTGCGGTACGGCACCCGGACGTAGCGGGTGAGCCGGACCACGGACGGCACCGGCAACTCGTTCATCGCACTGTGGAGGATCCCGTCACCGTCGGCGACGCACACGGCCTTCGACGTCAGGACCAGGATGGTGGCACGTCTGACAGACACGACACACAGCGGCTCGTAGGTGGCATTGAGCACCAGCGCACCCGATACTCGTGCGGGTCGTATGTCAGGCATCGCGCCGTCTCCCTTGCTACGTGAAGGATGTCTCCCTGGAAATGGCCATGTGAGGTCAACTCGCCGGCCCACCGGCGGCGGTCCGTGGGCTAATCGTCCCTGATAGATCCTCGGATTGCACGTACTATTTGCGGCCGGTGGGTGAACCTTCGCCGGTGTTAGCCCCTGAACCCCCCACATTTGTGCGAACTTGCCCCGTTCGCCCCGGTTTGCCGCTAGGAGCTTTGTGATCAGCCCGCTCGCGATGCCTCTGGAGACGCCGACCCCCTCCGTCGTTCCGAAGCCGAGCTGCGCCGGCAAGAGCGGCCTGTGCGACTACGTCTTCGACCTGACCCACAACGGCTGGCTCGCCGAGAGTAGCTACTGGGTGCTGGTCAAGCCGCTGACGATCCTGGTGATCATCCTCATCGCGTTCGTGGTGCGGGCTCTGATCCACCGCGCCGTCGACCGCCTGATCAAGCACACGGTCTCCGAGAACGAGACAGGAGGCTCGCTGCTGCGGCCGCTGCGCAACCGGCTGCCCAACGCGCTGACGCTGCCCACCGAGCGGCGCAACCAGCGGGCCCGGGCGCTCGGATCAGTGCTGCGCAGCATCGCCTCGGCAGTGGTGTTCTCCATCGCGGCGATGCTGGTGCTCGGAGAGATCGGCATCAACCTCGGTCCGCTGCTGGCCAGCGCCGGCATCGCCGGCCTCGCGATCGGCTTCGGCGCGCAGAACCTGGTGAAGGACTTCATCGCGGGCCTGTTCATGCTGCTCGAGGACCAGTACGGCGTCGGCGACGTCGTCGACGTCGGCGAGACCAGCGGCACCGTCGAGGCGGTGGGGCTGCGCATCACCACGATCCGCGACGCCGCCGGCGTGGTCTGGTACGTGCGCAACGGCGAGATCGTCCGGGTCGGCAACAAGAGCCAGGGCTGGGCCGTGGTCAACATCGACGTGCCCGTCGGGTTCGTCGCGGTCGACCAGGCGACCGCCGTGCTGCGCGAGGCCGCCGAGGCGTTCGGCGCGGACCCGGAATTCGCCGACGACTTCATCGACCCGCCGAAGGTGCTCGGCGTCGAGCAGCTCACCGCCGACGGCGCGGTGCTGCGCACGACGGTGAAGACCTCCACCGAGGCGCAGTGGCGGGTCGGCCGCGAGCTGCGGCGGCGGCTCACCGAGGCGCTCGAGCGGGCCGGCATCGCCGCCCAGCTCACCGCGGCGCGCATGTTCATCCGCCCGGGCTCCACGGAGGGGAACGACGCCCCGACCGGCGCTGGGGTCAACCCGTCCGGACCGACCTGACCGATCCTTCTCGACGAGCCACCCGGCCGTGGTACACCTGGCTTCGTGTAGCCATATAGCCAGTACTGCGCCGAACGGTGGAATTTGTCCGATCTAGCGGCCATCTGTGATCAACCCGGAGGGTAGGGTCGCGCGTCGGGTGGTCATTCGGTTATCGTCCGTTCGTTCAGGTGCATCGCTGCACAGTGTCCCGGTCCGCCGCCGTTGACCCCTGTACGTGGCGGAATGACCGGTTCGGCCGCGCCCGCGAACGTTTGACGCCGCTGTCGTGACCGTGGGAAGGGGGCTCAGCCGGTGTCAGATCCCGACGAGTCCGCTCAGCGCCCTGCAACCATTCGCGAGACGCTCGCCAACAAGGAGTTCGCGGCCTCGTTCTGGGCGCAGGCGCAGTCCACACTGGGCGACAACGTGGCTCGCGCGGCGATCGTCGCGGTGGTCTACGGCCAGACCAAGTCGCCGCTGCTGGCGGCCGCCGCGTTCGCGGTCAGCTACCTGCCCTGGCTCGGCTTCGGCGCGCTGCTGGCGGCATGGGCCGAGCGCCACCCCTACCGGCGCACCATGATCGGCTGCGACCTGATCCGCGCCGGCATCATGTTCCTGCTGGCCGCCTACCCGCACGCGCCGGCCGGCCTGCTCATCGCCCTGCTGTTCGTCAACGCGCTGCTGAGCCCGCCGTTCGACGCCTCCCGCTCGGCGCTGCTGCCGCAGCTGATCAGCGGCGAGCAGTACGTCACCGGCGTGACCCTGTCGCGCACCACCGCCCAGATCGCGCTGATCGGCGGCTACGGCCTCGGCGCCCTGCTGGTGAGCATCGACGACTCGGCCGCGCTGCTGTTCAACGCGATCACCTTCGTGGTCTCGGCGCTACTGGTGCGCACCATGGTCCGGGAGCGCCCGCCGAGCCTGAAGGCCGAGCAGCGCACCAACCTGGTGCGCGAGGCGATCGACGGCTACCGGGTCGTGCTCCGCTCGCCGGTCATGCGCTCCATCGCGCTGATCGTGTTCAGCGGCGTGTGCTTCGGCGTGATCCCCGAGGGCATCGCCGCGACCTGGGCGGCGCACCTGGCCGGGCACGCCGACTCCTTCGCGTTCGGCGCCATCATGACGGCCGCAGCGTGCGGCTTCGTGCTCGGCAGCGCTCTGGTGACCTGGCTGCTGCGGCCCCAGCGGCGCGTGGCGCTCATCCGGCCAGTGGCGCTCATCACACCGCTGGTGCTGGTGCCCGCGCTGTTCGACCCCAACCTGGTCGTCGTCGTCATCATGACGGTGATCAGCGGCGCCTCCCTGGCGATCACGCTGCCGGCCGGCAACGGGCTCTTCGTGCAGGTGCTGCCGCCGGCCTACCGGGCCCGCGCGTTCGGCGTCATGCAGAGCGGCATGCACCTCATCCAGGGCGGCGCGGTCATGCTCACGGGCTGGCTCGCGTTCATGTATCCGCTGCCCGACGTCGTGGGCTTCCTCGGCATCGCCGGCGTCGCCGTGCTGGTGCTGATCATCGCCTCCTGGCCGACGCCGGCCACGATCGCCGACGCGATCGCGGCCAACAAGGTGCGGGTCGCCGCCGATGCGCACGCCGCCGCGAGCCCCGGGCAGATCGAGGACTTCGGCGAGGTCACGATCGACCTGGGCCGCGCGCCGCTGCCCCCGCGCCGGCGCCCCTCGCCCGGCCCGTCGGCGCGCCGCGAGCCCCCGATGCCCGACCCGGCGGAGCGCACGGTCGACCTGACGGAGCGCACCGCGGAGCTCGGCGGCCTCCCGCCCGCACCGCCGTCGCAGCCGGCGCGGCATAGTTGACGGCGTGACGTCCCCCAACTTCTACGAGCTCGTCGGTGGCGAGCCGACGTTTCGCAAGCTCGTCGACGAGTTCTACGCCGGTGTGGCCGAGGACCCGATCCTCCGCCCGCTGTACCCGGAGGAGGACCTCGGCCCGGCCAACGAGCGCTTCCGGCTGTTCCTGATCCAGTACTGGGGCGGCCCGAGCACCTACTCGGAGAACCGCGGCCACCCGCGGCTGCGGATGCGCCACGCGCCCTTCCGGATCGCCTCGGCCGAGCGCGACGCGTGGCTGCGGCAGATGCGCCGGGCCGTCGACGCGATCCAGCTCGCGCCCGAGCACGAGGCGGTGCTGTGGGAGTACCTGGAGCGGGCCGCCCACTTCATGGTCAACGCCGACGATCCGGACGAATCGGAATCACCGGCCATTCCCGTGCTTTAGCCCGGACCCCCAGCGCATTCCGCAGGGCGTGGGCGCCAGGGCGCCCCTGGCGCTGCTGCCCGCGTCGTGAGGTACCACCGAAAAAGCAATCGGCCCCCGTCCAAGGACGGGGGCCGACTTCACATGGGGTGACTGATGGGATTTGAACCCACGACACCCGGGACCACAACCCGGTGCTCTGCCAACTGAGCTACAGCCACCATGAACTCGCCCGCTAATAGTAGGGCATGGGGGGCGGGATCCGTCGACGGGGTTATGACCCGTTCGTGTCGCCTTCCTTGCTGAGCTCGGCGGCGATCGCCTTGGCGGTGTCGACGTCGGGCCCGGGCAGCGGAACGAAGAGCGTGCGCCGGTAGTACTCGAGCTCCCGGATGCTCTCCCGGATGTCGGCCAGGGCGCGGTGTGCGAGGCCCTTCGGCGGCTGGCCGAAGTACACCCGCGGATACCACCGCCGGCACAGCTCTTTGATCGACGAGACGTCGATCATCCGGTAGTGCAGGTGGTGGTCGAGGCGCGGCATGTCCCGCGCGAGGAAGCCGCGGTCGGTCGCGATCGAGTTGCCGCACAGCGGGGCGGTGCGCGGGTCGCGCACGTGCTCCGTGATGTACGTCATGATCATGTCCTCGGCTTCGGCCAGGCTAACGGTGGAGGCGCGCACCGCCTCGGTCAGCCCCGACCGCCCGTGCATCTCGCGAACGACCTCGAGCATGCCGTCCAGCGCCGCGTCCTCGGCGTGGATCACCACGTCGACGCCCTCGCCGAGCACGTTGAGATCCGGGTCGGTCACCAGCGCCGCGACCTCGATCAGCGCGTCCTTACCCAGATCGAGACCCGTCATCTCACAGTCGATCCAGACCAGAAGATCACCCACACCCGACAGCCTAGTGTTCATCTGGCCGACTGCTCACCTCTCGGTGCAGGCAACCACCTAAACTGCGCGATCTCGTTATCAACGGGCCGCACGGTGACGACTCGCTCACCGTGCGGCGCGCCGATGCGGCGGGCGGCGCCCAGGCCTTTCCCCGGCACTGCCAGAGCGGCATCACCGGCAAATCGGTCGGGCCGTTCAGGACTTCACGGGCACCTGCACCGTGACCGTCGTCTGGTTGAGGTCGTCGACCCGGGCCGTGAACTTGAACTCCCATGTGCCCGGGGCGGTGAGCGTGATCTGCCCCGCCGCGTGGTCGTCGCCGATCCCCAGCAACGGCACGGCGAGCGGCTCGATCTCCTTGGACGGCAGCGCGGCGGTCGCCCGCCACTCGACGACGGTCTGGGGCCCGGAGCCGTCGGGCTTGAGGGCGTACAGGTGGACGGCGTTCAGCCCGACCTGGCCCGGCGAGATGTCGACCTGGAGCTTGAGCAGGTTGGTCGTGACGGTGCTGTCGAACGGGCCGGCCGGGACCCCGTTCTGGCTGCGGGCCGGGCTGGTCTGCACGAGCACCGACGTCAGCGCGAGCACGATCACGGCGATCGCGACCTCGATGAGCACCGCGGTGCGCAGCCGCTTGCGATCCGTCCCGTTCGCGGCCTCCTGGGCGCCCTCGCCCTGTGTGCCGCTTTCGCCTTCGCCGGCCTCATCGCCTGGTTCGTCATCTTCGAGGGCATCGTCGCTTTCGGCGTCACGCACCGCTTCCGACGTGCCGCCCATTCCAGGCATTTCCGAACTGCCGCCGACGCCCACCGCTACCGGGATCGGGGTGAAGCGGCGATTCGTGATGCGGCGGGAGTACGCCGCCACGGACACCACGACGGCGAGCAGCGCGACCTTGGCGATGACCAGCTGGCCGTACAACGTGCCGGTGAGCGCGTCGAGCGTGCCGATCTCCACGAGCGCCTGCGCGGTGCCGGCCAGCACGAGCACGGTGATCGCGAAGAGCGCCCACCCGGACCACACCGGGACGATCGCGGTGAGCTCGCGGGTGTTGGCCCGCCGCAGCAGGAACCCGAACAGCATGACCAGGCCGCCCAGCCAGATCGACATGGCCGCGAGGTGTGCGACGTCGGCCACGACCGTCAGCGTCGGCACCGGCGAGGCGCTCGGGTGCCCGGAGACCGGCCAGGTCCCGAGGCCGACCACGCCGAGGATGACCAGGAGCGTCTGGTCGATCTTGCTGGCCCGCCCGGCGATGAGCGGCCGCAGCAGCAGGGCCACCGCGATGACCACGCCGAGCCGGACCAGGTGCGCGGCGCCGAACGGGGTGCCCAGCACCTCACGGGTGGCGGCGCCGGAGACGTCGAAAAGGGACGTTCCGGCGGTATAGGGGATCTGGAGGTACAACTCCAGGATCGTGCTGACCGCGAGCAGCCCGGCGCCGGCCTGCGCCAGCCGACCCGGATCGCGGGTGGGCAGCCGGCGCGGCCAGAGGGCGAACAGGATCAGCGCCGGGCCGATGAGCAGCACGAGCCCGGCGAAGCCCAGGAAGCGCGCCACCGACATTGCGTTCTTGACCACGGCGTCGGTCTGGACAGAGGAGCCGGCGTCGTCCTGGTTGGGGACGGCGGAGGGCTGGCCGTAGGAGAAGGTGTAGCCGCCGCTGACCGGGTGGCTGTCGGCCGAGATGACCCGGTAGCTGACCAGGTACGTGCCCTTCGGGCCGCCCTGTTTGAGCGGGATGACCAGCTCCGAGTCACGCACGGCCGGCTTGCCGGTGTCGGCGCGGTTGCCGTCCGGCCCGGTCACCCGGATCTTGTCGACGACCAATCGGACCGGCTCGCTGAAGTTCAGCGTGACCTCGCCCGGGAGCTGGTCGAGCACCGTCCCGGCGACGGGTGCGGTCTGCTCGAGGGTGGCGTGCGCGCTGGCGGGCGCGGCGGGCAGCACGAGGATGGCCAGGGCGCCCAGGAGCATCGCCAGGGGTATGGACCATCTGCGTCGGGTCATGACGTCATGATTTCTCGCCCGTCATGCTCGGGTGGTCGCGGGTCACCCCTCAAAAGTTCCCGGTGACTTTGAGTGTCGGCTCATGGACGTACCGCTATGGGCGCCCGCGCGCGAGAAGACCACGCGATAGAGTCCCAGTCATGACGACAACGCGCCTCGAGCCGGGTGACACCGCCCCCGAGTTCACGCTGCAAACGGACCGGGACGAGCCTTTGTCGCTCGCCGACCTTCGCGGCCGCAAGGTCGTCCTGTATGTCTATCCCGCCGCGATGACCCCCGGCTGCACCAAGCAGGCGTGCGACTTCCGCGACAACCTCGCCTCGCTCAAGGCGGCCGGCTACGAGGTCGTCGGCATCTCGCCGGACTCCCCCGCGAAGCTGGCCCAGTTCCGCGAGCGCGACGCCATCACGTTCCCGCTGGTCTCCGACCCGGACCGCGCGGTCCTGCGCGCCTACGGCGCATACGGCGAGAAGCAGAACTACGGCCGCACGGTGCTCGGCGTGATCCGCTCGACGTTCGTGATCGACGAGAAGGGGCAGATCGAGCGCGCCATGTACAACGTCCGGGCCACCGGCCATGTGGCGAAGCTGCGCAAGGACCTCGGCCTGGACTGACGCCACGCCGCCGCCCGCGTATTGCGGGCCGAGCATGGTGAAGCCCGGTGGAGTATCCATCCACCGGGCTTCGGCGTGCCGCCCAATTGCGCACACCGGCGACGTTTGAAGAACGTGGATCAGATTATGACGTCGCGCTCTTCGATTGAGCTATCGGCCCATGGAGAGGACCGAGCGGGAGTTGAACCCGCAACCTCGACGACTGGCGTCCCGTTCGTTTGATCCGGCGTTCGGCGGCGAATGCTCAGACTGGAGCGAGAAGTTGAGTTTGTGTTTCGGCTCCCGCGGCCGCCTCTTCCGTTGGGCTACGCCGCCACGTGAATGGCGGCGGGAGGAATCGAACCTCCACATTGACACCGCGCGCACCTGTCAAACTGAGCCTCAGGTTCAGTCTGCGCTCCTTGCGCACCGCCGATCCTATGCTCACCCGAAGAGGTAGCGAAACACCTTTTCGCCGGTCTCCTGCTCGACCACCTCGACCGCGTTGGCCTCCTCGCGGGCGAACTTCACCGCCGCCTGCAGCCGCTCCACGCGCTCGATGAGCTCGTTGACGCGCTTGGCGGGCAGGGCGCCGGAGAACTTCACGGTCTTCCAGTACCCGATGACCACGTCCTCGTAGTAGACCTCGACCTGCGCCGGGTGCTTCTCCGTCGCCTCGGCCTTCACGTGGTTGCGCGGGATCTTCTTCGTGCGCGTGGTCTGGGTCGGCTCGGTGGCGTACGTGTCGGCCGAAGCGTCGTACACCCACGTCTCCGCGGCGTCGAGCACCGGCAGCTTGCGCACGAACGTGAGCAGGTCGGCGAGCTGCTTCTCGAGGAACAGCAGGTACGACACGGGCACCTCGCGCAGCAGTGTGTTGCCGTCGACGACGACATCGGCGCGGGCCACGCAGTTCGTCCAGTCCTTCGTGGCGGTCACGTCGAACAGGCGCGTGAGAATGGTGCCCGTCTGCCGCAGCACCTCTTCGGCCTTGACCTGCACGCGCGTCGACTCGGGCGGCAGCTGCTCGCCCTCCTCGTCCTTCGGGCGGTACGTGCGGGAGATACCGGCCAGCAGCGCCGGCTTCTGCAGGACGTGGTGTGCCTCGGTGAGGTCCTGGAACGAGCGGGACTTCACGCCCTTCTCGACCGCGATGATCTGATTCAGCTTCGTCATAATGCGCACGAGTGTACGAGCCGGTCCGCCACCCGGAGAAACGATAAAACGCAAGCACCGAGGCGGCCACAACCCCCGATCCCCGTGGGGTTTCCGCGGACATGGTCTGCAGACGAGCGCAAGGTGCGAGCTAGGCGCAACCACCGATCCCCGTGGGGTTTCCGGGGGCTCGGCCCCCGGAGCCAGCATGACGCCCGACCAGGTCCGCGCTTTCCGCGGACATGGTCCGCCCGAGGGCGTGGGGCCGGTGAGAGTCGAACTCACACTGGCACGGACCTAAACCGTGTGCCTCTGCCATTGGGCTACGGCCCCGTGTAGACCGAGAGACACAATACTCAGGCCAGGCGCGTGATCTCCACCGTGACGCCGAGGTGCTTGCTCGGCGCGCCGTGGTATACCCCGCGCAGCGGCGGCACGTCGTCGTAGTCACGCCCGCGGGCGACCACGACGTGACGCGGTCCGACCGGCACACCGTTCGTGGGATCGAAGCCGGTCCACTCGCCGCACCACCACTCGACCCAGGCGTGGCTCTGCCCGGCGACCGTCTCGCCCACCTCGGCCTCGACCTTCGGGTGGAGGTACCCCGAGACGTACCGCGCCGGCACCCCTCGCGCCCGCAGCAGCCCGACGGTCAGGTGCGCGATGTCCTGGCAAACGCCCTGGCGCAGGTCCCACGCCTCCTGGGCGCTGGTCTGCACGCCGGTCGACCCGGGCACGTATGCGACCTCGGCGCGCACCCACTCCGACACCGCCTCCGCGGCCTCGGCCGGCGCCAGCCCGCCGGTGCCGGCCCACGCCTGCTCGACGAGCGCCGGGTCGACCGCGGTCACCCGGCTGTCGGCGAGGAACTCGGCGTGCGCGTCGCGCACGGCGTCGGCGACCAGCCCGTCCCAGCCGAGCCGGATGCGGGGCGCAGGCGGCGAGAAGACTTCGACGAGGCTGCTGGACACGACCCGCAGCTGCTGGTGCGGCCGGTGCAGGTCGAACGCGGTGACCTGGGTCGCCCAGTAGTCGTGGTAGCGGTAGGTGGTCGCGCCGGGCGTGACCTCGACCTGGCTGAACAGCGTCGTCTGCCAGGGCAGGGTCAGCGGGGTCAGCCGGGCCTCGTTGTACGACGCGGAGACGGTGCCCGCGTACTGGTAGCCGGTGACGTGCCGGATCTTCAGGCGCCAGTTCATGACCCACCCCAAGCGACGGTGCCCCACGTGACGGGCGTGGACTGCGGGAAGTACCGATCGGTGATCGCCGCGCTCGCCGTGGCGCAGGTCTGCTGCAGGGCGCGCAGGTGCTGCGGCAGCTCGGCGAGCAGGACGCTGGTGTCGGCGTACTCCAGGCGCGTGCGAATCTGCCCGATCGGCCGCCGCGCCGCGTCGGTCACGCCGGCCCGCTCGATGGTGGGTGCGAGATCGATCAGGCACTGCTCGGCGGTACCGAGTGCGTGCAACGCGGACCGGGGAAACAGGCGGTCCAGGAGCAGGAACTCGGTGACCCGCTGCGGGTCGAACGTGCCGCCGTGGGTGCGCAGGAACGCCTCGTCGGCGCCGCACGAGCGCAGCACCGTGCGCCAGCCGGTGACCTCGTCCGGGGTCGTGGTCTGGATCGACAGCAGCCGGGCGGTCATGTCGACCCGCTCGAGGCTGCGCCCAAGCACGAGGAAACGCCACCCGTCGTCGCGGCTCATCGTCGACTCGGCGAGCCCGGCGAGCACCGCGGCCCGCTCCCGGACATAGCTGAGGAACACGGTCGGCCCGAGGCGCTCAGCGGCGACCCGCCGCGAGGCGAGCGTGTGCCACGTGACGTTGAGGCACTCCCACATCTCGCTGGAGATCGTCTCGCGCACCCCGCGCGCGTTGTCGCGCGCCGCCACGACCGCGCCGGAAATCGCGCTCGGGTCCTCCGCGTCGAACGCGAGCAGCTCCAGCACGTCGCCGGTGGTGAGGCGCCGGTCCTGCGGCGCGGGCGCGCCGAGGATCGACAAGAGCGTGCGGCAGGCCGTGTCCTCGTCGGCCCACGGGTCCTCCAGCAGCCGCCCGAGGAACGCGTCGAGAATGCGGGCGGTGTCGTCGGCGCGCTCGATGTAGCGCCCGATCCAGAACAGCGACTCCGCGATGCGACTGAGCATCAGCTCTCCTACTGCTGTTGTCCGGCCATCTGCGCGGCCGCCGGCCCGCTGTCGCGCGGGCTGCCGCCCGAGTCGCGGGGCTCGACCGCGACGCGGGGCCTCGGCACGGGCGCCGGCTCGCCCGGATGCGCCAGCACCCAGGTGTCCTTCGACCCGCCACCCTGACTGGAGTTGACCACCAGCGCCCCCTCGGGCAGCGCGACCCGCGTCAGCCCGCCCGGCAGGAGCCAGATCTCATTGCCGTCGTTGACCGCGAACGGCCGCAGGTCGATGTGCCGCGGCGCGACCCGGTCCCCGAGCAGCGTCGGCGACGTCGACAGCGCCACCGGCCGTTGCGCGATCCACCCGCGCGGATCCTTCTTGACCGCCCGGCGCAGCGCGTCGAGCGTCTCCTCGGACGCCTGCGGCCCAATGACGATCCCCTTGCCCCCCGCCCCGTCGACGGGCTTGAGCACCAGTTGATCGAGCCGCCCGAGCACGTCGTGCAGCACATCGGGATCGCGGTCGTCCAGCCGGTACGTCTCGACGTTGTCGATCAGCGGTTCCTCGGAGAGGTAGTAGCGGATCAGGTCGGGCACGTAGGTGTACACGAGCTTGTCGTCGGCCACCCCGTTGCCGACGGCGTTGGCGAGCGTCACCTGCCCGGCCCGCGCCGCGTTCACGATCCCCGGGCACCCGATCACCGAGTCCGGCCGGAAGTGCAGCGGGTCCATGAACTCGTCGTCGACGCGCCGATACACCACGTGCACGGGACGTTCCCCCTGCGTCGTGCGCATCCGCACCCGGTTGCCGCTGCACACGAGGTCCCGCCCTTCGACGAGCTCGACACCCATCAACCGGGCGAGCAGCGCATGCTCGAAGTACGCGGCGTTGTACACCCCAGGCGTCAACACCACGACGGTCGGATCGTCCACCCCTTCAGGCGCCGCGGCTCGCAGCGCCGCCAACAGCCGCGCCGGGTAGTCGTCGACGGGCCGCACCCGAGCATCCGCGAACAACGCCGGCATCGTGTGCGTGAGCGCCCGCCGGTTCTCGATGACGTACGAGACCCCGGACGGAATCCGGAGATTGTCCTCGAGTACCCGGAACCGCCCTTCTTCGTCCCGCACGAGATCGACCCCGCTGATGTGCACCCGCACCCCATTGGCCGGCTCGATCCCGTAGGCCTGCCGATGAAAGTGCGCGCTCGTCGTCACCAGCCGCCGCGGCACCACCCCGTCGGCAAACACCCGCCCCGGCCCGTAGATGTCCGCGAGGAACATTTCGAGCGCCTTGACCCGCTGCTGCACCGCAGCGGTCAGAAGATCCCATTCCGCCGCATCAAGAATCCGCGGAATAAGATCGAGCGGAAACGGTCTCTCTTCCCCCGCGTACGCGAAGGTCACCCCTCGATCCGTGAACACCCGGGCCAGCTGATCGGCCCGAAACCGCAGGTCGGCCGGCGCCAACGGCTGCAGTGCGGCGAACAGCGACCGATAGGGCGACCGCGGCTGTCCGGGGCGCTCGAACATCTCGTCCCAAGCTTCGAACATGCCCCCGGACATCGAGTACTCATCGAAGATGTCCGCCATGACGAGAGCCTAGGCACAAA
This sequence comes from Dactylosporangium darangshiense, assembly GCF_039537565.1. Taxonomy (NCBI): domain Bacteria; kingdom Bacillati; phylum Actinomycetota; class Actinomycetes; order Micromonosporales; family Micromonosporaceae; genus Dactylosporangium; species Dactylosporangium darangshiense. The sequence continues at coordinate 31,732 of NZ_BAABAT010000050.1, read as the reverse complement.
CCGTTTCGCCCGCATTACCGGTGTGTTTTGGCCCGCGATCTTGCGCTCCGTAGATACCGATGATCTATATATGCATGACTCGGACCGCGTCACTACCTGACCGTTGTTCCCACCAGACACCGGTCGGCGCTGGCGCGCCTCCCTGCCACCTGATCGCCGCCAAGCCCCGCAGCCGCAAGGCACTCGGCGCCGACTCCCGCCTTACCGCGCGGCCATCCGCATCCGGTTGAGCACCGCAACGGCATCTTCGGGTTCATCGACACTGACGGTGAACTGCCGCCCCGCAAAGTCGAACATCAACGCCGGCCCCGACCGCACGATGACGGCCCTCCCGCGCCCGGGCACCCACGTCCACCCCCACCGCTGCCCAATACTGGACTGCACGTCAACCGCCCGCAGGTCATGCACCATCCGCAACGGCACAGAGATCGGCGGCATAGGCAACAGCCCATGCCGGATCCGCACGTTGTACATGCTGACCTGCACCCCAACGTGCCCCATGGCCGCCGCCCACCCCAGCGCTGCCACCCCCGCCAACACCAGCAGCACCGTCAACGCCAGCCGCTTGGGATGCTCGAACGCCTCCCCCGGCGCCACAACGTACGCCCCAACGAAGCACACAACGGCAACCCCGACCCCGGCCCCCGCCCGCCGGTACCCGATGGCCCGCCCGCTCCAAAGCAGAAACGACACGCGCGTTGTTCTACCAGAGCCCCACCCCAAGAACATCGACCCGCCACGTGACCGTCCACACTCTTCAATGCTCGATTTCCACGCCAGCCCGAGACTCCCACCCCGCAGCCAGCCCAAACAGCTCCCGACAGCGCCCCGCCAACGCGCCACGGAGGCACATGTCCGATCCCAGTCACTCCGCCCCGGCCTAGCCCACCGCCACATCTTGAATCGCACAAACCACGCCCACTACAGACATTCCGCCCGCACGCATCGCCCCGACGCCCCGCCACGCAAGCCTGCGCCCCTTGAAGCCGCCTGCCGCCTCGTGAGGCCGCTCGCCGCCCGGCGAAGCCGCCCACCGCGCCGTTGAGGCCGCCCACCGCCCCGTGAGGCCGCCCGCCGCCCGGCGAAGCCGCCCGCCGCCTCCCGAAGCCGCCCGCCGCCCCGTGAGGCCGCCCGCCCCGCCCCCGCGAAGCCGCTCGCCGCCCCGCGAAGCCGCCCGCCGCCTCTGAGGCCCGCCTGCCGCGCGAAGCCGCCTGCCACCTCGCGAGGCCGACCCGCACCGCGAGCCCGCCCGACGCCTCGCGAAGCTGGTCGGGCAAAGGCTCGGGGCTCAGGGCGACGCGGCGCTGGGTCGGCCGGCGAGGTGCAAGACGGGGAGCTGGCGCGTCAGAGGATCGTGATCTGGTCCCCGATTGCGATCTTGCCGCGCACGTCCGGAATCAGGTTGAGACCGAACAGCAGCCCACCAGGGAATCGCCGGTGCTTGCCGAGCACGCGCAGCGGTTGCCGGCCCTTCTCACCCGTCTCTGGGTCGATGGTCGTCAGCACGCAGCGGTCGCACGGCTTCGGCGCCCGGAAGGTGACGTTGCCGATCACGACCCGCCGGCCGATCCAGTCGTCCTCCGCCCACGCCGACGCGCCGGACACCACGACGTTGGGGCGGAACCGGGTCATCGCGATCGGCTCGTCGCCGTCCTCGGCGAGCCAGTCGTTCACCGCCCGCAGTGATGCCTCGTTCGTCAGCAGCAGCGGGTAGCCGTCCGCGAACGAGACCCGGTCGTCCGGGTTGCCGTACTCCGGATCGACCGCCCGCCGGGTCGGATCGTCGAGATAGAACAGCCGCGCCGGCCGCCCGATCACCTGCGAGACCCATTGCGCAGCGACATCCCCCGCAGATGTCGCCGCGATCCACTGGTGAAAGTGCCTGACGTCCGTCGGCTCCCCCGACGGGAGCGGCACCGCGAGCGAATCCGTGCCGGCTGCCTCGAGCACGAGGCCCCTGTCGCCGTACCGCGGCCGGATCCGCCCCATCGCGGGCCATTCGCGCTGCGTGATCAGTTTCGCCTGCTCGTCGACGACGAGCCAGCGCCGGTCTCCGGCCAGGCCCCAGGGCTCCACCTCGGCGAGGTCTGCCTCGGCGCGGTAGCAGCTCTTGATCGGGTAGGTCGCCAAATAGCTCAGGTACACGTCCAGAGAGTCGCATGTGGTCCTCCCTTCCCGCCATCATTCTGAATGACTCCATGCGGTTGACGCAACCCTGAAAGGCGACTTACAGTCGACCCATGACCACCTCCCCGCGCCAGCGGATCCTCGACCTCTTCGACGGGCAGCGACTGACGCCCGTCCAGCGCCGCATCGCGCGGATCCTGGTCGAGCACGCGGGGCGCGCGGGCTACCTCTCGAGTGGCGACCTGGCCAACCTCGCCGGCGTGAGCCAGCCGTCGGTGACCCGGTTCGCCACGGCCCTCGGTTTCGAGGGCTATCCGGCGCTCAGGGACGAGCTGCGGGTGACGATCGACGGCTACCGCCATGGTCCGTCCACAATGGACGACACCGACGAGAGCACGCCGGTCAGCCAGTTCGAGCAGGCACTGAGCGATGAGATCGCCAACCTGCAGCGACTGTCCGACGCGCTGCGCGACACCGGGCCGCTGACCGAGGCGGGCCAGCTGCTGATGGAGAGCCGCCCACTGCCGGTGCTCGGCATGCGGGCGGCCGGCGCGCTCGCGGGGGCGTTCGCTTATTTCGCCGCCAAGGTGCACCCGGACGTCCGCCTGCTGCACGAGCAGGGCAGCCTGCTCGCGGACCGCCTGGAGCAGGCATGCGCGGCCGGCGCAGTTGCCATGCTGGCGTTCGTACTGCCCCGATATCCGCGCGAGGCCATCGACGTGCTGCGCGAGGCGCGGGCCGCCGGGCTGCGGGTGGTCACCGTGACCGACTCTCCGGTCAGCCCGGCCGCGGCGGAGTCGGACGTGGTGCTGCCGGCACCCGTCGGGTCGCGGCTCGTGTTCGACATGCACACCGCGCCAATGGCGATGGTGACGATGCTCTTGCAGGCGATGTGCGACGCCGCGCCTGCCGAGACCCAGGAGCGGCTCGAGGCGTTCGAGCGCTCCGCCGCCAATCGTCAAGTATTCCTGCCCTAGCCGAGGAGAATCATGGAAGCAATCCGTGCCCCTCGGGGCACCCAGTTGACGGCGCGAGGCTGGCAACAGGAAGCTGCCCTGCGCATGCTCATGAACAACCTCGACCCTGACGTCGCGGAGCGTCCGCAGGACCTCGTGGTGTATGGCGGCACGGGCAAGGCCGCACGTGACTGGCCCTCCTACCGCGCACTGATTCGCACGCTGACGACGCTGGGCCCCGACGAGACCATGCTGGTGCAGTCGGGCCGCCCGGTGGGCGTGCTGCAGACGCACGAGTGGGCACCACGGGTGCTCATCGCCAACTCCAACCTGGTCGGCGACTGGGCCACCTGGCCGGAGTTCCGGCGGCTGGAGGCGCTCGGCCTGACGATGTACGGCCAGATGACCGCCGGCTCGTGGATCTACATCGGCACGCAGGGCATCCTGCAGGGCACCTACGAGACGTTCGCCGCGGTCGCCGAGAAGCGGTTCGGCGGCTCGCTGGCCGGCACGCTGACGGTCACCGCGGGCTGCGGCGGCATGGGCGGCGCTCAGCCCCTCGCCGTCACGATGAACGGCGGCGTCTGCCTGATCATCGACGTCGACCGGACCCGCCTGGAGCGGCGTGTCGCCACCCGCTACCTCGACGTCATCGCCGACTCGCTCGAGGACGGCGTGCGGCAGGCAGCGGAGGCCCAGACCGCCCGGCGCGCCCTATCGGTCGGGGTCGTCGGCAACGCCGCGCTGCTGGTGCCCGAGCTGCTGCGGATGGGCGTCGCGGTCGACATCGTCACGGACCAGACCTCGGCGCACGACCCGCTGTCCTACGTGCCGAGCGGGATCGCGCCCGAGGACGCCGCGGACTACGCGGCGAAGAAGCCCGAGGAGTTCACCGAGCGCGCGCGGCACTCGATGGCGCGGCACGTGGAGGCAATGGTCGGGTTCCTCGACCGCGGCGCCGAGGTGTTCGACTACGGCAACTCGATCCGCGGCGAGGCTCAGCTCGGCGGGTTCGACCGGGCGTTCGCGTTCCCGGGCTTCGTCCCGGCGTACATCCGGCCACTGTTCTGCCAGGGCAAGGGCCCGTTCCGCTGGGCGGCCCTGTCGGGCAACCCGGCCGACATCGCGGCGACCGACCGGGCGATCCTCGACCTGTTCCCGGAGAACGACTCCCTGCGCCGCTGGATCACGATGGCGCAGGAGCGCGTTGCATACCAGGGATTGCCGGCCCGGATCTGCTGGCTCGGCCAGGGCGAACGCGACAAGGCCGGCCTGCGGTTCAACGAGATGGTCGCCGACGGCACGCTCGAGGCCCCGATCGTCATCGGGCGGGACCACCTGGACACGGGCTCGGTCGCCTCGCCCTACCGGGAGACAGAGGCGATGCGCGACGGCTCCGACGCTATCGCCGACTGGCCGCTGCTCAACGCGCTGGTCAACACGGCGTCGGGAGCGTCCTGGGTGTCGATCCACCACGGCGGCGGCGTCGGCATCGGGCGGTCGATCCACGCGGGCCAGGTTTCCGTCGCCGATGGCACCGATCTCGCCGCGCAGAAGCTCGCCCGGGTGCTGAGCAACGATCCGGCGATGGGCGTGCTGCGTCACGTCGACGCGGGATACGACGACGCGGCCGAGGTCGCCGAGGCGACCGGCATTCGCGTACCGATGCGGGAGCAGTCATGAGCACCGATGCGGAAGCAGCCATGATGGGCGCCGAGCGGTTCGCCGCGCTGTGGGGGTCGCTGAGCCCGGTCGGCCGGGTCGGCGACGACGGTGGGTACGTGCGCCATTCGTGGACCGACACCGACCTGGTGTGCCGGGAGTGGTTCGTCGAAGAGGCATTGGACCGCGACCTTGAGGTCGAGATCGACCGCAATGGCAACCTGTGGGCCTGGTGGGGCGAGCCAGAGGGCGAAGGCGCCGTGGTCACGGGCAGCCACCTCGACTCGGTGCCGCACGGCGGGGCCTACGACGGGCCGCTGGGCGTGGTGTCGGGGCTGCTCGCCATCGATCGGCTCCGCGAGCGCGGCGTTACGCCCTCGCGGCCGATCGCGGTGGTCGTGTTCACCGAGGAGGAGGGCGCGCGGTTCGGCGTTCCGTGCTTGGGATCGCGGCTGCTCACCGGCGCTTACGACCCCGCGCAGGCGCTGCGGCTGCGCGACCGGGACGGGACGTGGCTCGCCGACGCGATGGGCCGCGCCGGGCTCGATCCGGACCGGCTGGGGCCCGATCCTGAGCGGCTGGCGCGCATCGGGGCGTTCGTGGAGCTCCACGTCGAGCAGGGCCGAGCGCTGGACCATCTCGACGCCCCGATCGGCGTGGCCAGCTCGATCTGGCCCCATGGGCGGTATCGCTTCGACTTCACCGGCGAGGGCAACCACGCCGGCACGACCCGCATGGCGGACCGGCACGATCCGATGCTGACGCTCGCCCACACCGTGGTCGCCGCCGACGTGGCGGCTCGGACCCACGGTGCGCACGCCACGGTCGGGCGGGTCGACGTCGCGCCCAACGCAACCAACGCGATCGCCGCCCGGGCGTCCGCCTGGCTGGACGCACGCGCCGCGGACACTGACACGCTGCAGAAGCTCGTCGATTCGATCCGGCAGCGGGCCGAGGAGCGCGCCCGGCACGACGGGACGCGGGTGGCCGTGGCGACCGAGTCGCTGACCGGCGAGGTCGGGTTCAACGGCGACGTGAGCCGGCTCGCCGCGCTGGAGCTCAACGCGCCGGTGCTGCCAACCGGGGCCGGGCACGACGCCGGGGTGCTCGCCGGGCACGTCGACACCGCGATGCTCTTCGTGCGCAACCCGAGCGGCATCTCCCACGCGCCGCAGGAGTCCGCCTCCGACGCCGACTGCGCCGTCGGGGTGGAGAAGCTCACCGACCTCCTGGCCCGGCTATGTCAGTGACGCGGTACCACTGCTCGCACGCCTGGCTGCCGACCGGCGTCGCCATCGACGTGCTGGTCGAGGTCGCCGGCGGCCGGTTCGTGGCGGTGCACCCGCGGACGCCGGTCGACGCGCCCGAGGCCGCTGGGGCGGTGCGGCTCGCGGGGGTCACGCTGCCGGGCATGGCCAACGCGCACTCGCACGCGTTCCATCGGGCGCTGCGCGGGCGCACGCAGCAGGGGCGCGGGACGTTCTGGACGTGGCGTGAGCAGATGTACGCGGTGGCTGGCGCGCTCGACCCGGACTCCTATCACGCGCTGGCCGTCGCCGCCTATGCCGAGATGGCGCTCGCCGGCATCACGTGCGTCGGCGAGTTCCACTATCTGCACCACGGGCCGGGCGGGGTGAAGTACTCGGACCCGAACGCGATGGGCGAGGCGCTCATCGCGGCGGCCGCCGACGCCGGCATCCGGATCACGCTGCTCGACACGCTGTATCTGACCGCTGGGGTCGACGGGCGGCCGCTGGAGGGAACGCAGCTGCGGTTCGGCGACGGATCGTTCGACGCCTGGTCCAACCGGCTCGACAGGCTCCGTCCTCGGCCGCACGCGCGCATCGGCGCGGCGGCGCACAGCGTGCGGGCCGTCCCGGTCGCGGCACTGGCCGAGCTCGCCGCGCGAACCGAGGGCATGCCGACGCACGTGCACCTGTCGGAGCAGCGAGCGGAAAACGAGGCGTGCCTCGCCGTCCATGGGCGCACGCCGACGGAGTTGCTCGCCGATCGCGGACTGCTCGGCCCGCGGGTGACCGCGGTGCACGCCACGCACCTGACCGACACCGACCGGGCGGAGCTGGGCGACAGCGGTACCGGAGCGTGCTTCTGTCCGACGACGGAGCGGGACCTGGCCGACGGCATCGGCCACGCGCGGGCCCTTTCCGACGCCGGCAGCCCGCTGAGCCTGGGGAGTGACAGCCACGCGGTCGTCGACCTGTTCGAGGAGGCGCGCGGCCTCGAGATGCACGAGCGCCTGCACACCGAACATCGCGGGCACTTCACGGGCGCCGAGCTGATCGACGCCGCCACCGCCGCCGGGCACGCGGCGCTCGGCTGGTCACACAGCGGCGCCATCGCGGTGGGCGCCCGAGCCGACTTGGTCACGGTGGCGCTCGACTCGCCGCGGACCGCCGGCTGCGATCCGGCCGCGATCGCGTTCGCGGCCACCGCGGCCGACGTGCGCCACGTCGTGGTCGACGGGCGGGTCGTGGTGCGCGACGGCCTGCACCTCGCCGTTCCGGATGTCGGAGCGGCGCTGACTCGGGCGCTGCAGACCATCACGACAGCCCCGGCCGGCGTGCTGCCGTCCTCGAACACCGACCGACCGGGTCGCGCCGACGCAGGACCGAGCGGCGACCCCGACGAGGGCGGCGCTGCGAACGGGGCATCTCCCAACCGCGCCGCGGGTGGGGCGGCCGAGCGAGGCGGTGAGTCCAGCAAGAGCGGCGCGCCAGGCTCGGCGGTTGGAATCGCCGAGCGGGGCGGGGAATCCAGCAAGGGCCGTGCGCCAGGTGCGGCGGATGGAACCGCCGAGCGGGGCGATTGGTCCGGCGAGAACGGTGCGCCACCCGCGGCGGATGGAGCGGCCGAGCGGGGCGGTGAGTCCGGCGAGAACGGTGCGCCACCTGCGGCAGTGGATGGCGGAAAGGCGGTCGCGGGGCAGGGCGGCGGGAACCGGATCGGGGCGGTGCAATGAGATCGCTGCTGGTCACCAACATCGGCGAGCTGGTCACGGGCGACCCGGCGTGGGGTCAAGGGCCGCTCGGCATCCGGCGCAACGCGGCGCTCGTCATCGACGACCGGCGGGTCGAGTGGATCGGGCGGGCCGTGGACGCGCCCGCCGCCGATGCGCGGCTCGACGCCGACGGCGCTGCGGTGCTGCCCGGGTTCGTCGACAGCCATTCGCACCTGGTGTTCGCGGGCGATCGGTCCGCCGAGTTCTCGGCGCGGATGGCCGGGCAGCCGTATACCGGGGGCGGGATTCGCACCACGGTCGGGGCGACACGGGCGGCGGACGACGAGCAGTTGCGGGCGAACGTGGCGCGGCTGCGCAACGAGGCGCTACGGCAGGGCACGACCACGATGGAGATCAAGTCCGGGTATGGGCTGAGCGTGGCGGACGAGGCCCGATCGCTGCGGATCGCGCGGGAGTTCAGCGTCGAGACGACGTTCCTCGGGGCGCATGTGGTGCCGGCGGAGTACTCGGATCGGACCGACGACTACGTCAGCCTGGTCTGCGGGCCGATGCTCACCGCTGCGTGCGGCGCCGGGGCGCGGTGGATCGACGTGTTCTGTGAGCGCGGCGCGTTCGACGCCGATCACTCCCGCGCCATCCTGACCGTGGGGGCCGACGCGGGGCTGGGTGTGCGCGTGCATGCCAACCAGCTGGGCGAGGGACCTGGCGTACAGCTGGCGGTGGAGCTCAACGCGGCCTCGGCGGATCACTGCACACACCTGTCCGCCGACGACATCGGGGCGCTCGCCGGGTCCTCGACGGTGGCGACGCTGCTGCCGGGGGCGGAGTTCTCGACGCGGTCGCCGTATCCGCCGGCTCGGGCCCTGATCGACGCCGGGGCCACGGTTGCGCTGGCCACCGACTGCAATCCCGGGTCCTCGTATACGTCGTCGATGCCGTTCTGCATCGCGCTCGCCGTGCGGGAGATGGCGATGACGCCGGCCGAGGCCGTGTTCGCCGCCACCCGGGGCGGAGCGGCCGCGCTGCGCCGCGGCGATGTCGGGCATCTCACGGTCGGGGCGCGCGGCGACCTCGTCGTGCTCGATGCCCCCTCCCACGTGCATCTGGCTTACCGGCCTGGGGTGCCGCTCATAACCACCGTCGTGCTCAATGGGGAGCTGATTTGATCACCATCACGGCCAATGGCATTACCCCGGACGACCTGATCGCGGTCGCCCGGGCCAACGCGCGGGTGACCCTCGCGCAGGACGCGCTCGACGCCATGCGCGCGAGCCGGTCGATCGTGGACGCGATCGAGCGGGACGGCCGACCTGTGTACGGGGTGTCGACCGGGTTCGGGGCGCTCGCCAACACCTTCATCGCACCTGAACGGCGGGCCGAGCTCCAGCACGCGCTCATCCGATCGCACGCGGCGGGCGTCGGGGCGCCGATGCCGCGGGAGGTCGTACGCGCGATGATGCTCCTGCGGATCAGGTCGCTGGCCATGGGGCGCTCGGGGGTGCGGCCCGAGGTCGCGCAGGCGCTCGTCGAGCTGCTGAACGCGGACATCACGCCCTGGGTGCCCGAGCACGGGTCACTTGGCGCCTCCGGTGACCTTGCGCCGCTGGCGCACTGCGCGCTCGTGCTCATCGGCGAGGGCTGGGTCCTGGCGAAGGACGGAGCCCGGGTCAGCGCCCTCGACGCCGGTGTCTCGCCGATCGAGCTGTCGTCGAAGGAGGGGCTGGCGCTCATCAACGGCACCGACGGCATGCTCGGCATGCTGCTCATGGCCGTCGCGGACGCCGCGCACCTGTTCACCATGGCCGACGTAACCGCGGCGCTGTCGATCGAGGCGATGCTCGGGTCCGACCGGCCGTTCATGCCGGAGCTGCACACGATCCGGCCGCATCCGGGGCAGGCGGCGTCGGCGGCGAACATCCATAGGCTGCTGCAGGGCTCGCCGATCATGGACTCGCACCGGGACGACCTTGTGCATGCGGTGCAGGACGCGTACTCGATGCGGTGTGCTCCGCAGGTCGCCGGGGCCGCGCGGGACACGCTGGAGTTCGCGGCGACGGTCGCGGGGCGGGAACTGCGGTCGATCGTCGACAACCCGGTGGTGCTCACCGACGGGCGGGTCGAGTCGACCGGCAACTTCCACGGGGCGCCGCTCGGGTTCGCCGCGGACTACCTCGCGATCGCCGCGGCGGAGGTCGGAGCGATCTCGGAGCGGCGGGTCGACCGGCTGCTGGACGTGACACGGTCGCGGGACCTGCCGCCGTTCCTGTCGCCGGACGCGGGCGTGAACTCGGGGCTGATGATCGCGCAGTACACGGCGGCGGGCATCGTCGCCGAGAACCGCCGGCTGGCCGCGCCCGCGAGCGTCGACTCGCTGCCGACGTCGGGCATGCAGGAGGACCACGTCTCGATGGGGTGGGCGGCGACCCGCAAGCTGCGCACCGTGCTCGACAACCTCTGCAGCATCCTGGCCGTCGAGCTGATCTCGGCCGTCCGCGGCATCCAGCTGCGCGCGCCGCTGCAGCCCTCGCCCGCCGGGCGACTCGCGGTGGCGACGGTCGAGCGGTTCGCGGGCAAGCCGGGTCCGGACGTGTTCCTCGCACCGGTGATGGAGGCCGCGCGCGGCCTGGTGATGTCGCGCGAGCTGCGAAAGGAGATCGAGCGGGAAGCCGGCCCGCTGGCCTGACGTTCGGCGAGCCGAGAGCAAGACGCGCTTGCGCGGGCAGACGCAGCCCGGGCGGCGCCCGCAACGGCGCGCGGGCGCGGCGCAGGCCAGGCGCGGCGCAGGCCAGGCGCGGCGCAGGCCAGGCGCGGCGCGTGGGCTCGGCGCGGGCGTGGCGTGTGCGCCGGCGCGGGACGGGCGCGGGCGCGGGGCGGTCGCGAGCGCGGGACAGGCGCGGCGCAGGCCAGGCGCGGCGCGGGGACAGGCGCGGGGCAGGTGTGGGCGCGGGCCAGGCGCGGGGCAGGTGTGGGGCAGGTGTGGGGCAGGTGTGGGGCAGGTGTGGGCGCGGCATGGCGTAGACACGGCGCGGGTGCGGCGCGGCGGGGGCCGGGCGCGGCGCAAGCGCGGCGCGGCCTCAGGGGCGGGTAGACGCGGCGCGCGTTGGCGCGGCGGACTCAGCCCGAACGCACACAGACGCCCACCGAACGCACACAGACGCCCACCTGGGCGCGGGCGTGACGCAACCCAAACGTGGACGTCCCCGTTCGAGCCCGACCGGGCACGGCGCGACACGACCGGGGCGCGCGGTGAGACGCGTTCAGGTGGAGCACGACACCACCGGGGCGAGGCCAGGACGACAGCTCGCCCCGGAGCCGTGCGATGAACTACGGACCGCTAGAGGCGGGCGGCCAGGGCGCGGAAGGCCTTGCCGCGGTGACTGATGGCGTCCTTCTCGTCCGGGGAGAGCTCGGCCGTCGTCTGCGCGTAGCCGTCCGCGACGAAGATCGGGTCGTAGCCGAAGCCGCCCTCACCCCGCGGGGCGCGGATCAGGTGGCCGCGCATCTCGCCTCGTAGGACCTCCTCGCGGCCGTCCGGGTGGACCAAGGCAGCTGCGCAGACGAAAGCGGCGCCCAGGTGCTCGTCGGGGACGTCGCCCAGCTGGGCCAGGACCAGGCGTAGGTTCGCACCGTCGCGGTCCGGGGTGCCGCTCGGCAGGCCCGACCAGCGGGCCGAGAAGACGCCGGGCATGCCGTTCAGGGCGTCGACGGCCAAACCGGAGTCGTCGCCGACGCTGGGGAGGCCGGTGTACTGGACGGCCTCGCGAGCCTTCAGGAGAGCGTTCTCCTCGAAGGTGAGGCCCGTTTCAGGGGCCTCGGGGTAGGTCGGGACGTCGTCGAGGCCCAGGAGCTCGACGTGGGGCGCCGAGGTTTCCAGGACTCGGCGCAGCTCCACGAGCTTCTTCTTGTTGCGGGTTGCCAGCAGCAGCCTCATCCGGCGATCGCCTTCTGCTGCAAGGTCGCCAGCTCGGCGCAGCCCAGGGCGCCCAGGTCGACCAGGGTGTCGAGCTCGGCGCGGGTGAAGACACCCTGCTCGCCGGTGCCCTGGACCTCGACGAACTCGCCGGTGCCGGTGCAGACGACGTTCATGTCGACGTCGGCGACGACGTCCTCCTCGTAGCACAGGTCCAGGCGGGGCTCGCCGCCGATGATGCCGACGCTGACCGCGGCCACGGAGCGGTGCAGGACCTCGGCGGGCTTGCCGGCCAGCTTGCGCTGGGAGGCCAGCCAGGCGACGGCGTCGTGCAGGGCCACGTAGGCGCCGGTGATGGCGGCGGTGCGGGTGCCGCCGTCGGCCTGCAGGACGTCGCAGTCCAGGACGATCGAGTTCTCGCCCAGGGCCTTGAGGTCGATGCAGGCGCGGAGGCTGCGGCCGATGAGCCGGGAGATCTCGTGCGTGCGGCCGCCGATCTTGCCCTTGACGCTCTCCCGGTCGCTGCGGGTGGTGGTGGCGCGGGGCAGCATGGCGTACTCGGCGGTGAGCCAGCCCAGGCCGGAGCCCTTGCGCCAGCGGGGCACGCCCTCGGTGACGCTGGCGGTGCACAGCACGCGGGTGGCGCCGAACTCGATGAGCACGGACCCCTCCGGGTGCATGCTCCACTGGCGGGTGATCGATACGGGTCGAAGTTGCTCTGGTGCGCGTCCATCGGGTCGAGCCATACCGACCACCCTAGTCAAGCCGTGGTCACGCGACCTTGCCCGGTACCTCGTCGTTGCGCACCGCGGCGCCCAGCTGCTCCAGGTCGAGCAGGTCCAGGTCGGGCGAGCCGTGGCGCCACTCCGCCCAGGCGAGGCGGAGCAGGCCGGGCAGGAGGTCGGTGGAGCGGCGGATCACCCAATGGGTGCCGGCCGTCGAGATCCAGGCCGCCTGAGCGAGCTTCGACGGAGGGCGGTTGGTCGGGATGGGCGACGGGCGGCGCACCGGGAGGCCGGCAGCCGCCAGGTGGTCCATGACGCCCCGCCGGGTGAGCAGGTCGAAGTAGGAGCAGGCGATGAACCGGTGGCCGCGCTCGCTCGGGTGGAGCCGGTCGACGCTCCACATCGGGCGTTGGTACGAGTCGGGGTTGCCCGCCGCGTCGAAGTGCACGGTGTCGTAGCGGGCGGCGATGAGATCGACGGCGTGGTTGATCTCGGCCATCCGCCGGGCGAGCGGGCGGGCGAGCGGACCGGGCAGGCCGAACATGCGGCCCGGGCTGGGCAGCCGGATCGTGAGGACCTCGGCACCGGCCCCCCGCAGGGCGGCGACGGTGGCCTCGAGGTGGTCGGCGAAGCGGGCGGACGAGAACGGGTCCCGCAGCGTGTCGTTGGTGCCGATGAGCACCGCGGCGATGTCCGGCGCCACGTCCAGCGCCATGGGCAGCTGCACGCGCTCGACGTCGGCGGCGCGGGCGCCGCTGGTGGCGAAGTTGTGCAGGCGGATGCCGACGGACTCGGCGAAGATCGGGGCCCAGCCGCGCCACCGGCCGCCCACGCGGTCGCCGTAACCCGCGGTCGTGGAGTCGCCGAGGGCAGCAAACACCGTCATCGCACGGCCACCGTCGGGGACGAGTGGTGCACGGCGAGGAACCCGGCCACCGCCGCCGGCCATGAGAACTGCTCCGCGCGAGCACGGGCGTCGGCTCGACGGGCTGCAACGGGTCGAGCGAGCACTTGCAGTACACCTCCCGCAAAATCATTGGTGACGGCGACGCCGGCGGCACCGATCACCTCGGGCAGCGCGGACGCCGCGTCGACGACGACGGGGGTTCCGCACGCTAGGGCCTCCAGCGCGGCCAGCCCGAACGTCTCGATCGGGCCGGGCGCGACGACCACGTCCGCGGTCGCGAGCAGCGAGGCGACGGCGGTCCGGTCGGCCACGAACTCCATGAAGTGCACGGTGTGGCCGCGGGCCTGCTCCTGCAGCCGGGCCCGCAGGGGCCCATCGCCGGCGATCACGAGCACCGCGTCGATGCCGCGCTTGCGCAGGCCGACGAGGGCGTCGACCGAACGCTCGGGGCGCTTCTCCGACGACAGCCGGCCGCAGTGCACGAGCAGGACCTGGCCGGGCTTGGCGTAGCGGGCGCGCAGCGAGTCGTCGTAGCGCGACGGGTTGAACAGGTCGAGGTCCACGCCCAACGGCACCTGGGCGACGTTGGCGGCGCCGATGCGGCGGAACTCCGCGGCCGCCCAGCCGGTCGTGCACACGATCCGGTCGTACGAGCGGAAGCTGCGGGTGTTGAGCAGGTCCGCCCACGGGTTGCCGAACGGCCCGGCGAAGGTGAGCAGGCCGGCGAGGCTCTCGTGCGACACCATGACCGCCGGGATGCCGCGCTCGCGGGCCCAGCGGCCGGTCCAGCGCAGGGTGAACCGGTCGGAGACCTCCAGCCGGTCCGGCTCGAGCTCCTCGAGCAGCTTGACCAGGCGCCGGCGGGCGAGCAGCACGCGGTACCCGCCGGTGCCGGGCACGACGGGGCCGGGGATCGTGATCACCCGGCCCTGTGCGGTCATCTCGTCGGCGTACGTTGCTCCGGGGACGATCAGGATCGGCTCGTGCCCGGCGGCGAGGTAGCCCGCGCCGAGGGCGTGCAGTGCCGTGCGCAGCCCCCCGGAGCGCGGCATGACGAAGTTCGCCAGCCGCACAATCCGTGAGGTCATGCCGGAATCGGGACGGACCGGGCGGCCAAGCCTCCCGAGTGCACGTCGACGTAGTGCCGGATCAGCTCGTCGCCGACCGCGGCCCAGGTGCGCGAGGCGACCGCGACGCGGGCCGCGACACCCATCGCCTGGCGCCGCTCCGGGTCATCGACCAGCGACGCGACCGCCGAGACGAGCGCCGGGGCGTCGCAGGGCGGCACGAGCAGGCCGGTCCGGCCGTCGTCGACCAGGTCGAGCGGGCCGCCCTGCGCCGGCGCCACCACGGGCACGCCGCTGGCCAGGGCCTCCTGGATCGTCTGGCCGAAGGTCTCGAACGGGCCGGTGTGCACGAACAGGTCCAGGCTCGCGAAGATCCGGGCCAGCTGCGCGCCGCGCCGCTCGCCGAGGAACACCGCGTCGGGCATGGCCCGCTCGAGGTTGGCCCGCGCCGGGCCGTCGCCGACCACGACCACCCGGACGCCCGGAATGCGGCTGACCGGGGCCAGCAGGTCGACGCGCTTCTCGACCGCGAGGCGGCCGACGTACCCGATGATGACCTGCCCCTCGCCGGCCACGGCCCGGCGCAGGCCGGGCGAGCGATGGCCCGGGTCGAAGCGGGCCGCGTCGACGCCGCGGCGCCAGAGCCAGACGCGCTCGATGCCGTGGCTGTGCAGGGCGGTGGCCGCGGCGGTCGAGGGCGCCAGGGTCCGGTCGGCGGCGTTGTGGATGTGCCGCAGCCAGCGCCAGGCGGCCGTCTCGCCGAGGTTGGACCGGTAGTACAGGCGGGCGTAGGCGGGGACGTCCGTCTGGTACACGGCCACGGTGGGCAGGCCGAGCGCCGAGGCCACGGTCATGCCGCGCGCGCCGAGCACGAAGGGGCTCGCGAGGTGGACCAGGTCGGTGCGGTGCGCCTTTAAGGCGGCGGCCAGGCGCGGGCTGGGCAGGCCCAGCCGGAAGCTCCCGTAGCCCGGCGTGGCGACCGAGGGCACGCGGATGATCTGGTACGGGAACGAGCCGGTGACCGAGCGCGCCGCGGACGACGGCTGTGGGGCGATCACGAGCGGCTCGTGGCCACGCGCGACGAGGTGTTCGGCGACCCGGACGACGGAGTGGGCGACACCGTTCACATCGGGCGGGAACGATTCGGTGACGATCGCGATCCGCATGCCATGACCATGAGGGCGGCGTCCATGCATGCGGCCACGTAATGTTGGCCAAACGGCAAACGGGTTCCTAAATGTCGTACCGAGCGCCTGGTCGGACGACGTCGATGGGGCCTGAGAAGGCGCTCGTGGCGGCCTCCAGCGTCAGCGCCTCGCTGCACCAGGCGGGCACCAGATGCGTGAGCAGCAGGCGGCCCACGCCCGCCTTGGTGGCGTGCTCGGCCGCCTCCCGGCCGGTCAGGTGCAGGTCGGGCGGGTTGTCGACGCCGTCGAGGTAGCTCGCCTCGCACAGGAACGCGTCGGCGCCCTGCGCCAGGCGGATGAGCGCCTCGCAGGGGCCGGTGTCCGCGGAGTACGTCAGGACCTTGCCCTCGTGCTCGATGCGCACGCCGTAGGTCTCGATCGGGTGGTTGACCCGGTCGACGGTGATCTGGAACGGCCCGATCGGGAAGCTGCCCGGCTGCAGGGCGTAGAACGTGTAGACGTCGCCGATCGACATCGGCTCGTTCTCCCCGCCGTAGGCGGCCGCGATGCGGTCCGGCGCGGCCACGGGCGCGTAGACGGGCAGGGGCGGGAACGGGCCGGCGGGCGCGTAGCGGCGGGCCACGATGTACGAGCAGGCGTCGAGCATGTGGTCGCAGTGCAGGTGCGACAGCAGGATGGCGTCGACGGAGTACAGGCCGCCGTAGCGCTGCAGCGTCGACATGGAGCCGGGACCGAAGTCCATCAGCAGGCGGAAGCCGTCCGCCTCGATCAGATAGGCCGAACAGGGCGCCTCCGGGCCCGGAAAGCTGCCGGCGCAGCCGAGAACCGTGAGCCTCATGATGCTGCCCTCAACCCGCCGTCTCCCGTCTTCGAACGAATCTGTGGATCGCACCGGTCAGGGTGAGGATAGATCCAATCCACGGACCGGCCGTTGTAGGGCACGGCTTCGCCCGTCACGCTGCGCAGCCTACGCCGGACTGGCAGCCCAGGCCGAAAGATCGGACGCCAGATGTCGCCAACGTGACACGCCTGCGTCACGCTCCACGACCTCGGTCGTTGCACCCGGTGAGCCAGCACCGGGCTATGAGGGGGCCATTGTGGCGGTAGACGTTTCACGCGCCAAGCGACTCGTGCGGGAGCTGCCGGGCGCGTTCCGGCTGCACACCGAGGCCGATCCGCGCCCGGCCAACCGCCGGATCGCCGCCGTGTGCGCCTGGGCGGCCGCGCTGGGCCTCGGCGGCATGGCGGTGGCGCTGCGGGCCTTCGTGGGGCTCATCGCGCAGTACCGCGCCTGGTACGCCCCCACCGTCATCGCCGTGGGGCTGCTGGGGCTCGCGTGCACGATCGCGGCCTTCGCGAGCCTGCACCACCGCCGGCTGCCGTTCGCCCTGCTGGGCGTGGCCTCCGTGAGCCTCACGATCGGCTGGATCGTCACGGGCCTGTAAAGGCCTTTCATCCGAGCTACCGCGACGCCCGCCGTGGTCAAGGCCCGTGACTCCCGGGCCTTCACCGTCCGCGTTCAGTCACCCCTTTCCTAGCGGCGCGGCTAGGCCCAGAGCTGGCCTTCGAGGGCGTTCTCGGCCTCGGCGAGGGTGCCGCCGTAGGCGCCCGTCGACAGGTACTTCCAGCCGCCGTCCGCGACCAGGAACACCACGTCCGCCCGCTTGCCGGCCTTCAGAGCCTGATGCGCCACCGCCAGGGCGGCATGCAGCACCGCGCCGGTGGAGAAGCCGACGAACATGCCCTCGACCTCGACGAGCTGGCGGGTGCGCAGCACGGAGTCGCGCGTGCCGACCGAGAAGCGGCGGGTGAGCACCGTCGCGTCGTACAGCTCGGGGACGTAGCCCTCGTCGAGGTTGCGCAGGCCGTAGACGAGCTCGCCGTAGCGCGGCTCGGCGGCGATGATCTCGACGTCGTCGACCTTCTCGCGCAGGAAGCGGCCGACGCCCATGAGGGTGCCCGTCGTGCCCAGGCCCGCGACGAAGTGCGTGATCGTCGGCAGGTCCCGCAGGATCTCCGGGCCGGTCGACTCGTAGTGCGCGCGGGCGTTGGCCTCGTTGCCGTACTGGAACAGCATCACCCAGTCCGGGTGCTCGGCCGCGATCTCCTTGGCCACGGCGACGGCGCGGTTGGAGCCGCCGGCCGCCGGCGAGAAGATGATCTCCGCGCCGTACATGCGCAGGATCGACGTCCGCTCGGCGGACACGTTCTCCGGCATGACGCAGACCAGGCGATACCCGCGCAGCTTCGCCACCATCGCCAGCGCGATGCCGGTGTTGCCGCTGGTGGGCTCGATGATCGTGTCGCCGGGGCGGAGGCGGCCGGACTCCTCGGCCGCCTTCACCATCCACAGCGCCACGCGGTCCTTGACGCTTCCCGTCGGGTTGCGGTCCTCGAGCTTGGCCCACAGCCGCACGTCGGCGCTCGGCGACAGCCGGGGCAGGCCGATCAGGGGCGTGTTGCCGCACGCGTCGAGGAGGGACTCGTAGCGCGCCACGACGTCAGCCGCGCAGGGCGTGAGCGGCGGCGAACGCGAACGCGCCGCCCGCGACCGCGGGCAGGATCGTCACGGAGTCGCCGTCGTTGACCTTCGCGTCGAGCGCGCCGAGGAAGCGGACGTCCTCGTCGTTGATGTACACGTTGACGAACCGGTGCAGGCCGCCCTCGCCGGTGATGAGCCGGTCCTTGATGCCCGCGTGGCGGGAGTCGAGGTCGGTCAGCAGGTCGGCGATCGTGTCACCGCTGCCCTCGACGGTCTTGGCGCCGCCGGTGTAGCTGCGCAGGATGGTGGGGATGCGAACCTCGATAGCCATGATGATGTTCTCCTCTGGTGCGACATGAGCCTGGACGACGACGAAACGGACAAGTGTGACAGGGCGGCTGGTCAGCTGCCGGTCTGACACTCGTAGTCGACGGTCGCCGGGCTCTGCCCGAAGAGGTAGCTCTGGACGGCGTTCGGATCCACGACTGCATTCACTACCTGAACCGGCTCCTCCGTGACGGCCCCGTCCACGATGCGGAACGACCGGATTTCCGTGAGCTCCGGGTGGCGGGTGGAGACCAGCAGGTAGTGCGCGTCGGGCTCGCCGGCGAAGGACACGTCCGTGCGCGAGGGGTAGGCCTCGGTCGCGGTGTGCGAGTGGTAGACGACGACCGGCTCCTCGTCGGCGTCGTCCATCTCGCGCCACAGCCGCAGCTGCTCCTTCGAGTCGAACTCGTAGAAGGTCATGGACCGGGCCGCGTTCTCCATCGGCACGTGCCGCTCCGGCCGGTCGGAGCCGGCCGGACCCGCGACGATCCCGCACGCCTCGTCGGGGTGGTCCCGGCGGGCATGCGCGACGATCGCGTCGAGGATCGCGGCGTCGATGGTCAGCACGCCTGACAGCCTACCGAAACCCGAGCGACGCTCGCCCCGTGACCGCCCTCACGCCCGGTCAGCCCATGAGGGCGCCGACGAGCGACTCCTGCAGGTAGGTCAGGTACTGGTACACCGAGAGCTGCCCCACCCGCGCGGACGTCGGGTCCTTGAGGATTGCCTCGTCCAGCTCCTCCTCGATGTCGACGTCGTCGTCCACGATGCCCAGGCGCATGCCGAGGGTGAGCCGGACGTCGGTCAGGGCCCGCAGCCAGGCCTCCGCCTGCTCCTCGTCGAGGGCCACCTCGCCGCCCTCCACCGGCAGCGCGTCCAGCAGCATGGCGGCCTGCTCCAGCTTCGCCGAGCGCAGGTCGTCCTCGGTGTAGCGGCGTAGCTCGGCGGAGAGCTCGGCATCGTCGCGGTACACATCGGGGAAAAGCCGCTCGATCACCGGGTCGGTGCGGTCGAAGCCCTCCGACAGCAGCGTGATCACCTCGAGCATGACCTCGTTGAGCACCGCCGCCTCGCCCGGACCGAAGCGGGCGACGCAGACCGTGCCGGCGCGAACGAACATGGTCACGACCGCTCCACCGTCGCCCAGAGGCCGTGGGCCTGCAGCCTCGAGGCGTCGTACTCCATGCGCTCGCGCGCTCCGCTGGTCACGATCGCCTTGCCCTTGTGATGCACATCGAGCATGAGCCGCTCGGCCTTCTCCTTGCTGTACCCGAACAGCTTCTGCAGGACCCAGGTCACGTAGCTCATGAGGTTGACGGGATCGTTCCAGACGACGGTCACCCAAGGACGGTCGGTCTGGGGCACCTCATCAACCTCGACGTGGGTCTCTTCGATCGGTAGGACCTGCGGCGCCGCCATACCAACATGGTGCCATCAAGCGAGCAGCACGCCATGGTCGACCGCGTCCCCGGCGACGATCGCGAGCGCCTGGCGCAGCTCCGCGTACCGCTCAGTGAGCTCTTGGCCCAGTTCAACCTCGACCTCACGCAGGGCGTGCTGCAGCCAGCGGCGGCAGTCCTTCTTGTCGGGCAGCTTCGGCGGGCCGCCGGGCGCGTGCTTGGGCTGCCACATGGCATACGACCCGGCGTTGAGCCCGATGCCGATCGGCGAGAGCACCTGACCGGCGTCCGGGCCAGCCGCGCCGACCGCGGAGAGGCCGTCCAGCGCGCCGGCGCCGGTGAGCGCGGCGACGCCGGAGGTGGTCGTGACCAGCAGTGCCCGGTCGCGCTCACGGTCGTCGTCGCGCGCGGAGTCCACGGCGCGGCGTGCGGCCGCGGCGATGCGGGCCCGCACGGCCTCGCCCGGCGGGGTGTCCAGCAGCGCCGCGAAGACGGCGCCGATCACCTCGCGGGTGTCGGTGTGCAGCTGGCGGGTGCCGCGCACCGACAGCGCGTGCAGCTCCCGGTCGAGCACGCGGGGCAGCTCCGGGCAGCCCTTGCCGGAGCCGAGCTCCTGCACGCAGCGCACGTGGATGGTGGCCAGCTCGATCGAGACGCGCTCCACGGCGGCGAGCCGGCGGGCGAGGATCTCCCGCTCGAGCACCTCCTGCCAGGTGTCGCCGTCCGCCGAGACGGTGGCGGCGGCCAGCCCGCCGGCCCGGGAGCCGGCGACGGCCTGCTCGTCGGCCCACGTCTCGAGCTGGTGGCGCAGCTCGGCGACGCCGAAGACGC
The DNA here is from genome assembly GCF_039537565.1 of Dactylosporangium darangshiense. Classification (NCBI taxonomy): domain Bacteria; kingdom Bacillati; phylum Actinomycetota; class Actinomycetes; order Micromonosporales; family Micromonosporaceae; genus Dactylosporangium; species Dactylosporangium darangshiense. Next base: position 11,210 of record NZ_BAABAT010000050.1, on the reverse strand, counting down.
CGTCGGGGTCCAGCGAAACCGGGAACCAGGGCGCGGTGGCCAGCCGAGAGCCGCGCGAGGCGAGCAGCGCGCAGTTGGCGGCGAGCATCTCGGGCCAATCGTCGTGCTGGTCGATGCGGGTGAGCACGAACGCGATCCGCTCCACCCGCTCGGCGGCCGCGCCGAGCAGGTCGAGGTCCGCGCGGGACAGCGGCGCGGCGGCGTCGACCACGAACAGCAGGCCCAGCCCGTCGCCGGCCGCGTCGAGGACGATCTCGGCCGTCGCCGGATCCGGACCCCCGCTGCCGGGCGTGTCGATCAAGGCGACCCGCTTGAGTAATGGCGACGGGTGCGCGATCTCGACGCGCCGGGCCGGGCGGATCGGGCCCTTGACCGAGCTGCGCTCCGGGAACGGGCGCGGCTCGCGGTGCCCGGGCACGAAGGCCCACGCGTCGGCCCGCTCGCCGTGCCGGAAGACGACCCAGGCGTCCCCGGCGTCGATCGAGGCCTCGGCGGTACGCCGGATCAGCGCATTGACCAGCGCGGTCTTGCCGCCGCGGTGCGTGCCCGCGACGACGGCGTACGAGCGGTGGGACGGCTGGAACGGGGCGGTCGGCGGCCGATGTTGACGGCTGCCGCGAACCGGCATGGCGAACACTGGACTCCCGCTCGTCGTGACGCCATAGCCCGGCGCCGACGTGACAGTCAGATCGATCAGCGGCGCCTGCATGACCCCGAAGCCCATGTGCGACCTCCTTGTGCACGCCCGGGAAGATCCGCCCAGCGGCAGCTCAGCAGCCGTGCTGGGCGGGGCATCGGAACGCTACGTGAACGGACACTTACAGCAGCAGGGTCGGGGCTACTCAACTGGGGCCGAACGCACTACTCAAGTTCGTGCTTCCGCGGGTACGCGCAGTAATCAACATATCGATATGCTGCGACGGTGCCCCCCTGGAGTTTTGTCGGCAGGAACGCAGAACTGATCCGAGTCGCCGAGGCGGCCTCCGGTTCCACCGGTCGCGGTCTGATTCTCGGCGGCCCGCCGGGCATCGGCAAGAGCCGATTGCTCCGTGAGGGCGTAAACGCCCTTGACCAGGACAGACTTGCAGTGTGGACGGCGACCGCCAACGCCGCCACGGCCGGCCTCCCGCTCGGCGGGCTGGCTCAGGTCCTCCCGCCCGATCAGCCGGCGGGCGGCTCGCCGGCCGGTCTGCTGCGCTGGGCGGTCGACGCGCTGCACCGCCAGGCGGCCGGACGGCCGATCGTGGTCGCGATCGACGACGCCCACCTGCTCGACCCGCTGTCCGCCGCGCTGGTCTACTACGTCGCCCGCTCGGAGAACGCGACGGTCATCGGCACCGTGCGCACCGGCGAGTCGGTGCACGACCCGATCTCCGCGCTGTGGAAGGACGACCTGGTCGAGCGGATCGAGCTCGGGCCGCTCACCCTGCAGGAGACGTCCGACCTGCTGCAGCAGGTGCTCGGCGGCCCGGTCGACTCGGCGTCGGTGGACCGGCTGCAGCAGCTGTCGCAGGGCAACGCGCTGCTGCTGCGCGAGCTGGTGATCGCCGCGCACGCCGCCGGCGAGATCATCGAGAGCTACGGCATGCAGCGCTGGACCGGCAAGGTCGACCTGGCGCCCACGCTCACCGAGGTCGTCGACGCACGCATCGGCAAGCTCACCTCGCAGGAGCGCGCGGTGCTGGAGCTGGTCGCCTTCGGCGAGCCGATCGGCCTGCCGCTGCTGGTCAAGGCGACCGACCTGGCCACGGTGGAGATCGCCGAGGAGCGCCAGCTGGTCCGGGTGGTCGTCGAGGACCGGCGCACGACGGTGCGGCTGGCCCATCCGCTGTACGGCGAGGTCGTGCGCCGCCGCTGCCCCGTCACCCGCTTCCGGCGCCTGCTCGCCGACCTCGCCACGCTGGTGGAGAACAGCGGCGCGCGCCGCCGCGACGACCTGCTGCGCGTCGCGGTCTGGCGGCTGGACAGCGACACCGCCCGCGACCCGGTGCTGCTGCTCAACGCCTGCCGGCTCGCCTTCGCCACCTACGACATGGCCCTGGCGATGCGGCTGGGCAAGGCGGCGGTCGCCGCCGGCGGCGGGTTCGACGCCGCCGAGACCCTCGCCACGATCCTCATGTTCGCCAACTGCCCCGACGAGGGCGCGCTGATCCTCGACCAGAACGAGGACCAGATCATCGACGAGGCCCAGCGCAGCCGCTGGCTGGCCATCCGGCACATCACCTCGCAGTGGGGCCTGGGCGACTCGTCCACCGCCGACGAGATGAACCGGCAGTCGCACAAGCTCGGCGACCTGCGGGAGCGCTCGCTCGCCCTCGCCGTCGAGTCGACCATGCGCCTGCACCGCGGCGACCACGGCCAGGCGCTCACGCTGGCCCGCACGGTGCTGGACAGCCCGGCCAGCGCTCCCGGGCCGCGCGCCCTGGCCCGCAGCAACATGGGCCACCTGCAGGCGATGCGGGGCACCCCGGTGCAGACGGTGCGCGCGATGGCGCTGCTGGACGTCGACGCCGCGCAGTGGCGGGCCGAGGTGCCGTACATCCAGCTGGGCATCGAGCTGGCCCGCGGCACCGCCATGATCCTGTCCGGCGACCTCGCCGCCGTCGACGCGGTCGTGGCCACCGAGTTCGCCGGCATGGCCGACGCGGGCAACTTCCTGCTCGGCTCCGGCTACCTGCAGATCGTGCGCGCGCAGGCGGCCCGCCTGCGCGGGCACCTGCGGGAGGCCGGCCGCGCCGCGAGCCAGGCCAGCGCGATGCTCGCCACCGGCCGCATCTTCGTCGCGCTCGCGCACGCCGAGCGGGCGCACATCGCCGCGCTGCTCGGCGACGCCGCGGCCGCCGCGACCGCGTTCGCCCTCGCCGAGGAGGCGCACTACCGCTCCATGGAGGTGCTGTACCCCTGGATCGAGGAGGCCCGCGCCTGGGTCGCGGTCGCCTCCGGTGACGTCACCACCGCCGCCGAGGTGCTGCGCCTGCTCGCGGCCCGCAACCAGAACGACGGCTTCGCCGGCCACGAGATGTTCGCGCTCTACGACCTCGGCCGGCTCGGCTTCGCCGCCGAGGTCAACGACCGCATCGCGGCGCTGGCGCAGACGGTCGAGGGCCGCCTCGCGCCGGCCATGGCCTGGCACGTGCGGGCGATGGCCGAGGAGGACGGCGGCGCGCTGCTGTCGGTCGCCGAGGAGCTCGCCGAGATGGAGCTGTATCTCTACGCCGCCGAGGCCGCCGCCGGCGCGGTGACCCTGCTGCGCGGCATCCGCTCGCCGCAGACGCCGCGGGCCGCCCAGCGCCTCGCCGAGCTGCGGCTGGAGTGCCCGCACGCGGTCACGCCGGCCCTGGTGGTACCGCAGCCGATGCTCACCGGCCGGGAGCGGCAGATCGCGCGGCTCGCCGCCGCGGGGGTGCCGTCGAAGGAGATCGCCGACCAGCTGTACCTCTCTTCTCGTACCGTCGACAACCACCTCATGCGGGTATACGCCAAGCTCGGTGTGACCGGGCGCGCAGAACTGGCCGCCGCCCTGCGCTCGCTGCCGCCCGAGGACTGAATATTGTTGGCGGGGTGACGAGTAGCGCACTGCTGACCGACCACTACGAGCTGACCATGCTGTCGGCCGCCCTGCGCGACGGGACGGCCGACCGGCACTGCGTGTTCGAGGTGTTCGCGCGCCGCCTGCCGACCGGGCGCCGCTACGGCGTCGTGGCCGGCACCGCACGCCTGGTCGAGCTCATCAAGGCGTTCCGCTTCGGGCCCGAGGAGATCGAGTTCCTGCTCGGCCGGGGCATCGTGGACGCGGCGACGGCGGAGTGGCTCGGCAAGTACGAGTTCCGCGGTGACGTCGACGGCTACGCCGAGGGCGACCTGTTCTTCCCGGGCTCGCCGATCCTGACGGTCAGCGGCACGTTCGCCGAGTGCGTGGTGCTGGAGACGTTGATCCTGTCGGTGCTCAACCACGACAGCGCCATCGCGGCCGCCGCGGCCCGGATGGTCACCGCCGCCCGCGGGCGCCCCGTGATCGAGATGGGCTCGCGCCGCACGCACGAGGAGTCCGCGGTCGCCGCGGCCCGGGCCGCCTACCTGGCCGGGTTCGCGTTCACGTCCAACCTCGAGGCCGGCCGTCGCTACGGCATCCCGACCACGGGCACGGCCGCGCACGCGTTCACGCTGCTGCACGACTCGGAGACGGCGGCGTTCGCCTCGCAGGTGTCGACCCTGGGCAAGCAGACCACCCTGCTGGTGGACACCTACGACATCGCGCAGGGCATCCGTAACGCGATCGCGGTGGCCGGGCCCGACCTGCGGGCCGTGCGCATCGACTCCGGCGACCTGTCGGTGCTCGCCTCCGAGTCGCGTGCGCTGCTGGACTCCCTCGGCGCCACCGACACGCAGATCGTCGTGTCCGGCGACCTGGACGAGTACGCGATCGCCGCGCTGGCCGCCGAGCCGGTCGACGCATACGGCGCTGGCACGGCGGTGGTCATCGGGTCGGGCGCGCCGACGGCCGGGCTGGTGTACAAGCTGGTCGAGGTCGACGGGCGCCCCGTGGTGAAGCGGTCGGAGCACAAGGGCACGGTCGGCGGGCGCAAGACCGCGGTGCGCCGGCACAAGCCGACCGGCACCGCGACCGAGGAGGTCGTCGTCTCCCTCGGCGCGCCCGAGGCCCAGCCGCACGACCGCGCGCTGCAGCGGCCGTTCCTGCGCGCCGGCGCGCCGGCCGAGGACCTGCCGACGCTCGCCGACTCCCGCGAGCACCTGCGCCAGTGCCTCATCTCCATCCCCTGGGAGGGGCTCAAGCTTTCCGCCGGCGACCCGGCGGTACCGGTGATCATGACTGGAGGCTCCGCATGACGCGGGCGTTGATCGTCGTGGACGTGCAGAACGACTTCTGCGAGGGCGGCTCGCTCGCCGTCGCCGGCGGCGCGGCAGTGGCCGCGTCGATCTCCGCGGCGCTGGCCGAGGGTGGCTGGGACCACGTCGTGGCCACCCAGGACCACCACATCGATCCCGGCGCGCACTTCGACCCGCACCCGGACTACGTCTCCACGTGGCCGGTGCACTGCGTGGTCGGCACCGGCGGCGTCGAGTTCCATCCGTCGCTGGACACCGCCCGGATCGAGGCGGTGTTCGAGAAGGGCGACTACAAGGCCGCGTACTCCGGCTTCGAGGGCCACGCCGCCGGCCGGGGCCTGGCCGAGTGGCTGCGCGAGCGCGACGTCACCGAGGTCGACGTCGTCGGCATCGCGACCGATCACTGCGTCCGAGCGACCGCGTTGGATGCGGTCCGTGAGGGCTTTGTTACAACTGTGCTCCTGAACCTCACCGCCGGCGTGATGCCGGCCACGACCGCATCCGCCCTGGTGGAGCTGCGTGAGGCCGGCGTGACCTTGGTCGGTGAACCGGTCGTGGCCACGAGTTGACCGTCCGGCGGATGGCACATGGCTGGACTTGCCGTGTAACAACCGACGTGTACCGTCATCCGGGCAAGCGGTTCCGCAAACCGATGTGAGGACTTCTCACGTCGTAACGTAAGGAGCACCTACACGGAGCGTGGCGAAACTGGCCAGACTTCGCTACGCTTGCGGGACCTCGAAGGGTCGTCCATGGTGGACGGCTCAGCACCAGGAGGGTCACGTGAAGTTGTCGATCGAGACTCGCCCTTCGGATCAGCGAGAGTCAGTGCTGACGCTGAGTGGCGAAATCGACTATGAGACCGCTCAGGAGCTCCGCACCTCGGTGAGCTCAGTGCTCGACGGAAGCATCGACCTCCTCGTCATCGACCTTGCGGGGGTCACTTTCCTCGACTCCACCGGCATCGGCACCCTCGTCGTTGCCAAGCGCATCTGCCACAGCATGGGCGTCAAGCTCGATATTCGCCGGCCCAACCCGTTCATCGCGCGCCTCTTCGCCGTGGTGGGCGTGAGCGACATCCTCGGCGTACCGATCCCGCCCGGCACCGTGTCCGGCCGGCTCCCGGCCCCGCGCGAGCGCGGCGTCACGCAGCCCGCCTGATCGATCACCGAAAGTAGTTTTCCGGCCGACCCGAATCGGCCTCTTTGACGACGACGCATGGAGCGCCCCGCCTACACCCCCGCGGCGGCGCTCCATCAGCGGCGCCTCAACGCAGCGTTACGTGCCTACACGCAGCGTCACTCGTACGCGCCTCCCCGTTCGGGCGACATGCCGGATTTATCGGAAATTTCAATGAAGGCCGGGCGGGCTCGGCCATCCGATCTTTTGCCTTGCCGGTGGGCGAGCCGCATTGCCTCACACCGGGCCGGGCGGCGCTGTGAGGAGCGCCGTTGCGGCGGTTCAGCGGGCCGCTCGCGGCCTAACGGGTGCCGGCCCATGGGATTTCCTCGCCCCGAACGCGCGACGGCTCAGACGGCCCGGAAACGAGAAACGCCCCCGGCTCGGCGCTGGGGGCGTTCCTGTCGGACTTAGCGGATCATTCCCGATCCTGGTACGTCGCGCCGCCGTCGGCCTCGTGGCTCAGCGGGCGGGCGCCGCCCGGGGGCGGGGCCTCCAGCGAGTGGCCGGGCGCGTGCGCCGGGAACTTCATGTCGAAGGCCGGGCGCTCCGAGCGGATGCGCGGCATGCTGTCGAAGTTGCGAAGCGGCGGCGGGCAGGACGTGGCCCACTCGAGCGACATGCCGTGGCCCCACGGGTCGTTGACCTCGACCACGCGGCCCGTCTTGTACGACTTCCACACGTTCCAGATGAACGGCAGGGTCGACAGGCCGGTGATGAACGAGCCGATCGTGGAGATCGTATTCAGCGTGGTGAAGCCGTCGCTGGCCAGATAGTCGGCGTACCGGCGGGGCATGCCCTGGGTGCCGAGCCAGTGCTGGACCAGGAACGTGGTGTGGAAGCCGATCGTGGTCAGCCAGAAGTGGATCTTGCCGAGCCGGTCGTCGAGCATCCGGCCGGTCATCTTCGGGAACCAGAAGTAGATGCCCGCGTACACCGCGAACACGATCGTGCCGAACAGCACGTAGTGGAAGTGGGCCACCACGAAGTAGGTGTCCGAGACGTGGAAGTCGATCGGGGGGCTCGCCAGCAGCACGCCCGAGAGGCCACCGAAGAGGAAGGTCACCAGGAAGCCGATCGCGAAGAGCATCGGCGTCTCGAAGGTGATCTGGCCCCGCCACATCGTGCCGATCCAGTTGAAGAACTTCATGCCGGTCGGCACGGCGATGACGAAGCTCAGGAACGAGAAGAACGGCATCAGGACCTGACCCGTGGCGAACATGTGGTGCGCCCACACGCTCATCGACAGGGCGCCGATCGCGATCGTCGCGCCGACGAGGCCCTTGTAGCCGAAGACCGGCTTGCGGCTGAAGACCGGGATGACCTCGGTGATGATGCCGAAGAACGGCAGCGCCACGATGTACACCTCGGGGTGGCCGAAGAACCAGAACAGGTGCTGCCAGAGCATCGCACCGCCGGTCTCGGCGTCGTAGACGTGCGCGCCCAGCCGGCGGTCCGCCTCCAGCGCCAGCAGTGCGGCGGCGAGGATCGGGAAGACCATGATCACCAGGACGCTCGTCACCAGGATGTTCCAGGTGAACATCGGCATCCGGAACATGGTCATACCGGGCGCGCGCAGCGTCAGCACGGTGGTGATCATGTTGACCGCGCCGAGGATCGTGCCCAGACCCGAGAGGACCAGGCCGACGATCCAGAGGTCGGCGCCGACGCCGGGCGAGTTGATGATGCTGTTGAGCGGCGCGTAGGCGAACCAGCCGAAGTCGGCCGCGCCGCCGGGGGTGATGAAGCCGATCAGCGTGATCGACCCACCGAACGCGTAGAGCCAGTAGGCGAACGCGTTGAGGCGCGGGAACGACACATCGGGCGCGCCGATCTGCAGCGGCGTGATGTAGTTCGCAAAGGCGAACACGATCGGCGTCGCGAAGAACAGCAGCATGATCGTGCCGTGCATGGTGAACAGCTGGTTGTACTGCTCAGGCGAGAGGAACTGCAGGCCCGGCCGGGCCAGCTCGGCGCGCATGAGCAGCGCCATGAACCCGCCGATCATGAAGAAGACGAACGACGTGACGAGGTACATCAGGCCGATCTGCTTCGCGTCCGTGGTGCGCAGCAGCCGAGCGAACGCCGAGCCCTTGACCGGCTTGTGCACCGGCCAGGGCCTGGTGACGATCGGCTTCGGTGCGACGGTGGTCACGAAAGGCCTCCTGAGGCTGTTGAACCAGCTGGCGAGCCAGCTCCGCGAGGCTGTGCCGACCCGAACAGCGCGATCAACACGTCACCCCGTGGGCAGAATAGTCTGCCCGCCCGGCAGGTCATCGCTGGGGTTCAGCTACCGCCCTTGGCGCCGAAGTCGAAGCTGATCGCACCGGCCGCGATGGCCGACAGCACCAGCAGGATGATGCCCCAGAAGATCAGCCGATCGGCGGCGGTCGGGTTCTTCACCGCGCCGAACAACCGGTCCGCGACCGGCACCGATGCGGTCCGGGGCGCCGGGACGGCGGCGGAGGTGTCCGTGCCGTAGTCGGCCTCGAAGCTGGGGACGGGTTCGGCCGCGGGAGCGAGCTGGCGACGCTCGCCGAGGGCATGCAGGACGATGAGCACGCCGCCGGCGAGGACCAGTAGGACCCCGAGCACCGCGACGATCACCGCGATCCAGTCGCGCATGAGTTGCCTCCCTGGGGGGTTGCGAGAGGGATCTATCTGCCCAAGCAGGCTAGAGACCTTGGACCTGCGCGTCGAGACCCGCCCGTCGCCGGGCCGCTGAAATTTACAGACCAAACCCCGGTAACGAAACCTTGCGGCAATCTCGTGTTGACACCGCAGAAACGGTGGACGACGCTCCGATATGGAAGCGCTCCCAAAATCGACGACTTGCTATCTGAGGAGGTCGCGATGTCGATTACCGCCGCTCCAGAAGCAACGCATGACGCCGCGCACGACCCCATGCGCGACTCGGCCGAACACCCCACCCTCGCTCACGTCGCCGCCCTTGCAGGTGTCTCCTCCGCTACCGCCTCCCGCGTGCTCAACGGCTCCGCCCGCGTCTCGCCGACCGCCCGCCAGCAGGTCCGCGACGCCGTCGACCGCCTCGGCTACGTCCGCCAGCGCGCCGCCCGCGCCGTCGACCGCCGCCCCCGCTCCGTTGCCGCCGTGGTGTGCGAGCCGAACGCACGCCTGTTCGCAGACCCGTTCTACTCCCGCGTCCTGGCCGGCGCCAGCGCCGCGTTCGCAGAGCGTGACATGCCCATGCTGCTGGCGGCGGGCGAGCGGCCGGCTTCGCTGCAGCGGTACCTCAGCAGCGGCCACATCGACGGGGTGCTGCTGATCTACTGCCGCAGCAGCCACCCGCTCGTCGTCACCCTCCCGGCCCTCGGCGTCCCGGTGACGCTGATCGGCCGGCCCCTGCAGGGCAGCTCGCTGTCCTACGTCGACGCCGACAACCGGGGCGGTGCTCGCCAGGCCGTGGAGTACCTGGCGCGCACCGGCCGGCGGCGGATCGTCACGATCGCCGGCCCGCCGGACGTCTCCGCCGGCGTCGACCGGCTCGCCGGCTTCCGTGAGGGCCTCGAACGCGCGGGCCTGGAGCCCGGGCCGATCGCGTACGGCGACTTCACCCGCCCGGCCGGGGTACACGCGATGACCCGGCTGCTCGACCACCGCCCCAACCTGGACGCGGTCTTCTGCGCCTCGGACCTCATGGCCGTCGGCGCCCTGCACGCGCTGCGCCAGTCGGGCCGCCGGGTGCCCGAGGACGTGGCGCTGGTCGGCTTCGACGACCTGCCCCTCGCCGCGTTCACCCAACCCCCGCTCACCACGATCAAGCAGCCCGTCGAGGAGATCGGCGCGGCCGCGGCCCGCCAGCTGCTCGCGCAGATGTCCGGCGAGCCGTGGGACGAGCCCCCGGTGCTGCCGACGACCCTCGTGAGGAGGCAGAGCGCATAGTGGTACGCGTGCATCCAATCGGCGCCGTGCCCGCGAATGAGTGGGTATGCGGCTGTCCGACCTATTGCATGCGGCCCAGAACCTGGACAGCGGCGCCGTCGCCGGCATCGTCTGCACCCTGACGGCCGAGCGCGGCGTCGCCGAGACCTGGAACAGCGCCTGCGTCCCGGCGCTGCACCGGGCGGCGGGCGCCCGCGACCCGCTGGGCATCGCCGTGGAGCGCTCCCTCGCCGAGGGGATCGCGCACGGCCTGGACCTGGCCACCGCCCGGCACCATGCGCCGCCCGGCGACGATCACGCGCGGACGGGCGGCACCCGCGCGCTGCTGACCTGTGCTCCCGGCGACGACCACGCGCGGAGGGAAGGTGCCCGCGTGCTGCCGGCCTGTGCCCGCGGCGACGATCACGCGCGGATGAGCAGCGCCCGCGTGCTGCCGGCGTGTGCGCCCGGCGACGATCGCGCGCGGACGGGCGGCGCGCTGCCGACCGCGGACCGCTGCTTCGGGGCGCGATGCCTGGTCGGTGTGCGCCCGCGTGCTGCTGGCCTGTTCGCCCGGGGAGGTGCACGAGGTGCCGCTGCGCGCCCTGGCCGCGGCGCTGGACGAGCGGCGTGTCGCTACCGTGCCGCTTGGCGCCCGTGTGCCATGGCCCGCGGGTGCCGCTTGGCGCCCGTGTGCCACGGCCCGCGCTGCACGCCGCGGTCGGCCGCGCGGCGCCCGAGACCGCGGTGGTCTGGGCACAGACCGCGGCGACCGCCGACGCCGCGGGCCTGCTCGCCGTAGCCGGCGCACACCGCCACCGCGTTCGCCGCGGCCGGTCCGGGCTGGGCGCAGGCCGGGGTGGCGGGCGCTCTCATCATCGCCGGGTTAGACCATCTCACCTCCCTTGACCTGGCCGTATTCGCCTGCGCGGGCGCCCTGAGCCGCTAGACATGGAAGGCGTGAAGGCCATCACGCTGACCGAGCAGAACGATGCCGGCGTCCTGTCCCTCCAAGAGGTCCCCGACCCGCATCCTGCGGCCGACCAGCTCCTGATCGAGGTCCGCGCCGCGGGCGTCGACCGCTCCGACCTGATCCTCCCGGCCCGGGCGGACTCCGACGTCCCGCCGGCCGAGGCGACGCAGCGCGAAGCGGCGCAGCCCGCGGGCGCGGGCGCGGCCCAACCGGCGGGCCCAGGCGCGGGTGCGCCCCCACCGGCGGGCGCAGGCGCGGGCGCGGCCCAACCGGCGGGCCCGGGCGGCGGCGCGAAGTCGGATCGTAGCCATGTCGTTCTGTGGGCCAA